>JBARZM010000259.1:0-3179 GCA_049650095.1 Rubrobacteraceae bacterium
CCGCGCCGGCGCCCCGTCTTCCGGCGGCACGCTCCGCGCTACCGGCACGGCCGGACGCGCCCCGGACGCGGGCCTGAGAAGCCCTGGTCCCCGGAGACCTACCCGGGCGGGCCGAAGACCCGGAAGAAGGGTTTCTGGTAGAGGCTTTGGGAACCGGCGGCGGGTCCGGCAGGTCTAGAAAGAGGCTCTCGGGGTCTGGAGGTTCGGATGAAGAGGCCGGGGCCTGACGCTCTATATGGTCGGCCGTGGGAGAGCTATCCGTCAAGGCCTGAGGATTGTTCGAGGCCAGCACTTTCCCCGTCAAGGCCACCAGCACGACGGCGGCCAGCAACGAAACGCCGAGGAGTAGGGCCAGGCGATCCTTACCCCACAGCCGCCGCGCGGCGCCGGTGTTCCGGGTATCCCAGCCGGATCCACTCAAAACTTCACCTGTTCCCGAACGCTATCTACTAAACCAGGCAAAACATTTCCCCCGTCAGACTAGACTAGACCGCATTCTACGCGCACCCGCCCAAAACCGCCAGGGCGTGTTTTCAACTCCGCGCAGTATGGAGGGCCGGGTGGTCGCCTTCTGTAATCTCTATCTTCTTTCTGGACACCCCCCTTCCGGACAGCCGTCTCCTCGACTATCTCTATCTGCTCTTCGGCGGATCGGTCCCATAAAAGCCCGGTTTCGGGTTGACTTATCCGGGTGACTACGGCCCGAATAGAGTGAGAAAACCGCCCACCGCCCGTTCGGCCCGTGCTTCTATCTGCCCGGGATCTGGCATTTCCACCACGCCGAGCAGTCGACGGATTTGCTGGTCGCCCATCGTGAGACCTATTAAAGCGTCGGCGGCGTTTCCCGCATCCGCAAAGTCGAGACGCCCGCGTTCCCGCTGTCCTTCGAGGTAGCGCCTTAGCTTCGGGACGATAGTGTCCCTTCCTTTGGCGGCAAGGATTCGCGCGAACGTGGGGTCCGAAGCAGCCTCTGAGATGGCGGCCCGGTTTATCACCACAGCGCGCTCACCGAGCAGCAGACGCTGCAACTCAGCGGCGAAGGCCCGAAGGACCAGGGCGGGGTCGTCCGCGTCTCGTTCCAGGCTCGGCACGAGCGCGGCGTCGACCCGCTCTGCCTGCCACGAAACCAACTCCTCGAAGAGCCCCCGCTTGTTACCGTACCAGGCGTAGAGCGTCTCTTTGGAAGCCCGGGCGCGTCCGGCGATCTCCCGCATGCTCGCGCCCCGGTACCCGCGTTCCGCGAGCACGGAAAGTGCCACGTTCAGGATCTCCTCCCGGCGCTCCAGGCTGGATCTCCTGCTGCCGGACTTCTCCACCATCCGCGAACCCAACTCTTCAGACACGCATACCTCCACCACTTCGTTCCAACCGCTCTTGATGTTCAACCGTACCGTACGGTACGGTTGAACATCAACGTAGGAGGTTCAGAATGTCGTCTCGGTCCCCCGCAGCCCCGAACGCCTTCTCTCTCATGGGGGTAGGATCCGCCGCCCGGTCCATTTCTTTGACCCTGGCCGTTCTCACGACCGGCCTTATAAGCGGCTTCTTCTACGCCTACGCCTGCTCCGTTACGCTCGGGCTCGCCCTCCTTCCGGACGAGCAGTACATCGAGGCGATGCAGGCGATCAACGCGACGGTGCGTAACGGGCTCTTCGCCTTTAGTTTCTTCGGGGCCGTTCTGACGCTTCTACTGGCGCTCACCCTTCACTCCCGGCAGCCCCGCTCGCGGAGATTCGTGATCCTGGCGCTGGCGACCGTGCTCTACATCGGGGGAGGCTTTATGGTGACGTTCCTGGCAAACGTGCCGATGAACGAGGAACTAGCGCGAGTGGGAGAGGCTGCCCCCACGACTCTGGCGCAGGTTCGGGCGGAGTACGAAAGACCATGGAACTTCTGGAACGGTGTACGGACCTTCTTCTCGTCATTAGCCTTTCTGGCCCTTATCGGTGCTTGCCTCTCCAGATCAGACTAGTGGCTATTCTGGGCGTGACACGCGCTAAGTCTTCACCGGACCGTAGCTCCTCGACCATCTTTATCTCCTCGTCGGTGAGGCCGTAGAGTTCGTAGGTCAGGTTGTCTAACGGACGTTAGCGGCCGGGTGCCCGATCTTTCCCGCCAGCCAGTTTATTTCAGGGCGAACAATCCGCGTAGCTTCTCGTCTACCTCAGTCTGCAGCTCAGGCGGTAGTGCGCCCAGTTCACGCTGGATCATAGATGTTGCGACGGTCATCAAGCGGTGCAGCCGCAGCACCGATGGAAAGCGTAATCCTGTTTCCTCATGGCCAGGCCGCTCGAAATTCAGCGGCACATCGGTTTCGAGTAACTCTTCTGGTATACGGCTAGTTATGAAAGCCAGGATCACATGCTCGTAAGGGCCAATGGAGTCTGTCAGGCATACTGCGGGCCGAACCTTTGTGGTCGAGAGATCGTCGAACGGAAACGGCAGGAGTACGACCTTACCCCTGGTCGCCAAAAGACCGCCCATCCTCGGGGGTATAAACGTCTTCTTCTGGATCGTTCAGGAAGCCGAAGGCGGGATTGGTAGCTGCGGCGCGCGACCACTCTTCGTCTTCAGCGTCTTCTTCGGAGATCAAAACGATAACCCGCACCTTGCCCGCAGCGGCAACCGGCAGCGGCTCGTCCAGGTGCAACTGCCGGCGCTCGTCCACCGTTCCCGTGGTCTCGATAGCTCTCAAGGCGCTCTCCACAACGTACTCCTTCTCCGTTCCCTACATTCTAGTACAGTCTCTCATCGTTACATGGACACGGAGATGTTCGACTCTAGCGCGTTGCCTCCTCGACTATCTTTATCTCTTCGTTGGTGAGGCCGTAGAGTTCGTAGACGAGGTTGTCTAACTGCTTGTTGGTGGCGTAGAACGGGTGCCCGATCACCGTCCGATCCTGTTCGATCTTCGCTTTCGCCAGCTTCTCGTGCAGACCCAGCATCCACCCCTCTAACCTATGCAATTAAATTCCTTAGAATGGCACCCCAGGCGTAAACGAATCTATTTCCTCTTGACCAAACCTATGCAGCCAATCTCCATTCTCCAACACCCAATAGGTGGTGCGAGTGAAAGATGTGCCATCCTCACCCGTAACCCTCACAGTCACCTCTGTAATATCCTCATCAGAGTCGCTGAGCAGTTCCACCGAGAGTATGTCGTAGACCGTTGGGTTTAG
>JBARZM010000260.1:0-6463 GCA_049650095.1 Rubrobacteraceae bacterium
GTTCCGCATCGTCGGTCCCTTGTAGGCGTGGCAGGCCGCGTCATCGGGCCGGTAAGCCTCCGTCTCGACGATAATTCCGGAGGCGCGGCCCTCGGGGGAGTCGTGGGTCATGACGCAGCCGAGCAAGTCGACCGCGACCTCGCGGGAGTCCCGGTCGTAGAATTGCGGATCTAAAATATGCTGGGAGATTCTTGTTCTCCGGTGAGGTCATTTATGCGGCGAGAGAGCTGGTCGAGATCCAGGCCCGCCTCGGAGCGGATGGAGGATTTTAGCAGGGGACGGACTTGCCCTATCTGCATCTGCAGCTCGCGCATGAGCTCGACCGTCCCGCTCTCGGCCCCGACCATGTCCCGCAGGATAGTACCCTCGGTTCGTCCGGCTACGAGGGGTTCGGCGAGGTTCTCGACGTACACGAGCGTGCGGCGTCCGCTGCCGCGATCTTCTTCTATCGGCACGAGCGCGACTATCTTGTCGGAGCGCACGAACTTTCCGAAGCCTAGCGAGACGATGCGATCTGGCACTACTTTCATACTATACGAATCTTAACATGGCCTCTCTTGCCCGAAACGGGTATATTCTGCCGGATGAAGCTAACCGGCAGAACAAAGAAACTCAACGGAGCCTCGGTGCAGCTCCGCCGCCACGATCGTCGTTACTATCCACTATACGCCGAGTGGTACGGCGACCCGGAAATTTGGCATCTAACCAGTTGGACCTCGGCGCCGCTCGGCCGCTCGGCCGTCGAACGTCTCTTCGACCAGCGTGAGTCTTCCACGATGGACGACTCTTTCGCTATCCACCCGAAAGGCGGGGACGAACCCATCGGCGTCATAAGCCTCATGAACATCAGCGAGGCGCACGATTCGGCGGACCTCTCGATAATCCTTGGACACTCCGAAGACCGGGACCGGGGCTACGGCGTGGAGGCGATCTCCACCCTTCTGGACTACGCCTTCGGCGAACTGAAACTATACCGGGTCGGCCTGAGCGTCTTCGAGTTCAACGAACCAGCCATTTCCGTCTACGAGAAACTAGGTTTTCGGACCGAGGGGCGTCTCAGGCAAACAGTAAAGCGCGACGACGATTTCTATGACGCCATATTGATGAGCGTCCTGGAGCCCGAGTGGAGATCCGGGTAGAAGTCCGGCGCTAAGAACTCCTGATCCGGGCGCCGAAGTCATCCTCCAGCTTCGAGGTGATGCGCCCCACCTCCTCGTTGACCACCTCGTCGGTGAGCGTCGCTTCACCCTGAAAAACGAAGTTCAAGGCCACGCTCTTCTTGCCCTCCGGAACCTGGGCGCCCTCGTACACGTCAAAGACGCGAACTTCTTTTAGTATCGCGGTTCCCACCGATCGGATAGCTTCAAGCAGTTCTCCGACCCGCACATCCGCGTTCACTACGACGGCTAAGTCTCGGTCTACGGCCGGGACGTTCGTAAAAGGCTCGAAGCGCGGCTCGGGGTCTGGCTCGCAGAACCGGGCGTCCAGCTCCAAAGCGGCGACCGGCCAACCGTCCAGCCCGAAACTCTCCAAAGACTCCGGGTGCAACTCGCCCACCCAGCCGATCTTCTCTTCGTCCACCAGAACCACCGCGGACCGTCCGGGATGCAGAAACGGGTCGCCCCCAGCCTCGAAAGCGGCCCCCGGTACCAGACGCTGCACGAGTCCTTTGGCCTCGAAGAAACCGGCCCGGCGCCCGGGCTCATTCCAACCCGCCGGGCGCACGGTTCCGGCCAAAACGGCGCAGAGTTTGAGGGTCTCCTGGACGCCCATCAGGCCGTCGGCTTGTTCGGGATTCGCCACCACGCCCGTGAGCCGGAAGCGGGTTGCCGTGTCCCGGTCCTCCGGGGGGTTGGCTTCGAAAGTATGGCCCACCTCGAAGAGCGAACCGCCCCGCACGCCGAAAGACTTATTGCGGGCCATTGCGTCGAGCAGGCCCGGCAGGATCGTGGTCCGCAGCTTTCCGGATTCGCTGCTCAAGGGGTTGGCGAGCTCCGGGGCGTTTCCGGAATCATCCCCGAGGCCCAGGTCTTTCCACCAGCGATCCGGCCCGAACGGGTACGTGATCGCCTCGGACAACCCCAGGTCAGCGAGCAGCCGCCGCAGCAGCCGCATCTTCCGCTGCTGGGCCGTCAACCCGCCGGGCTCCGGGACGCCGGGAAGAACTTCGGGGACTTTATCGAGCCCTACGAGGCGCCCGACTTCCTCCACGAGATCCGCCTCACGCCGCAAGTCCCGTCGGAAGGTCGGTACCTCGGTTTCCAAAGTGCCCTCTTCCTGCTGAACCCCACAACCTAGAGATTCGAGTATGGTAGCCGCCTCGTCCTCTTCGACCGGCATTCCCAGCAGTAGTTCGGCCCGCTGTATGCGCAGGGGCACAGTCCAAGGATGCACCGGGTCAGGATAGTGGCTCAAGGTGTCGGCGGCGGCTTTGCCCCCGGCGTGGTCCGCGAGCAGCCGGGTTACGCGATTCATCGCGTAGTCGACCATGTTCGGGTCCAGGCCGCGCTCGAAGCGACCGGAGGCGTCGGTGCGCAGGCCGAGCCGTTGGGAGGTTTCGAGGACGTTGCGCCCGTCGAAGTTGGCGACCTCTACTAGAGCATCGGTCGTCCCGTCGCCGACTTCGGCATCTTCGCCGCCCATCACCCCGGCGATGGCCCGGCCCCGTTCCTCGTCGGCGATAACCAGCATCCCCTCGTCCAAAGTACGGGTCGAGCCGTCGAGGAGCGTCATTTTCTCGTTGGGCCGCGCCCGCCGGACGACGATTCCGTCGCTGATACCGGTTGCGTCGAAAGCGTGAATCGGTTGGCCGGTCTCCAGCATGACGTAGTTGGTGGCGTCCACCACGGCGTTTATCGGCCGCATCCCGGCCGCGTATATCCGGCGCCGCATCCAGATCGGGGCCTTTTTGCCGCCGGATATTCCCGAGACCCGGCGCAGGTCGTACCGGGGGCAGAGATCCGGGTCCTCAACCCGCAAGGTGTAGTCTCCGGTCGGCGCGCCGTTTGCCTCGAAAGAATCATCCGGGATACGAAATCCGGTGCGCAGGATGGCGGCGAGCTCGCGGGCCACCCCGATCATGCCCCACAAGTCCGGCCGGTTTGGCGTGATGTCCACTTCGAGGACCGTCTCGCCGTACGGGAAGTAGTCCTGGATCGGACGCCCGATCTCGTAGCCGTCGTCGAGGAGCAGTATCCCCTCGTGCTCGGGCGAGATGCCGAGCTCCCGCTCGCTCATCATCATCCCGTACGATTCGAGGCCCCGGAGCTTCGCCTTTTTGAGCTTCGTGCCGTCGGCCATGACGCTGCCGGGCAGGACCACGGGTACGCGGGCTCCAGGATAAGGGTTTGGCGCGCCGGCCACGATCTGGACTTCCCGCCCACCAAGGTCCACCTTCGCCACCGAGAGCCGGTCGGCGTCCGGGTGTGGCCCGAACTCCTGCACCTCACCGACCACGACCTCGCCGTCGAGGACACCGAACCTCTCTATTCCATCGACCTCCTGGCTGTGCAGGGAGAGCGCCTCGACGACCTCGTCGGCCGTCAGGTCGAAATCCAGATACTCGCGGAGCCAGCTCAAAGGAACGCGCAAAAGAATGCCTCTCTAGGGATTAAAACTGTTCGAGGAAGCGCAGGTCGCCCTCGAAGAACAACCGCAGGTCCGGCACGCCGTACCGAACCATCGCCATCCTGTCCGGCCCGAAGCCAAACGCGAAGCCGGTGTGCTCTTCCGGGTCGTAGCCGACCTCTTCGAGGACCGCCGGGTCTACCATCCCCGCGCCGCCCATCTCCAACCATCCGGCCCCTTTGCAGACCTTGCAGTCGGGGTCCGTGCCGCCGCACACGAAGCAACTCACGTCCATCTCGACGCTCGGCTCGGTGAACTGGAAGTAGCTCGGCCGCAACCTGAGGCTCACGGTGTCGCCAAAAACGTGGCGGGCCATCGCCGTAAGGGTGCCCTTCAGATGCCCCAGGCTCAGTCCCCGGTCGATCGCCAGTCCCTCGACCTGGTGGAACATGGGAGTGTGGGTCGGGTCCGAGTCGCGCCGGTAGACCCTTCCGGGACACACGACGTAGACCGGCGGCTCCTGCGAGAGCATCGTGCGGACCTGGACCGGCGAGGTGTGAGTCCGCAAAACCAGCCCCTCGTCAAGGAAAAACGTGTCCTGCATCCCGCGCGCCGGATGCCCCGGCGGGATGTTCAAGGCGGTAAAGTTGTAGTAGTCCGTCTCGACCTCAGGACCTTCGGCGACCCGGTACCCGAGCCCGACGAAGAAGTCCACCACCTCGTCGATAATTCGCTGGGTGGGATGCAGGCTCCCCTCCGGATATTCGACGCCGGGAAGCGTAACGTCCACGGCCTCCGCTCTTAGTCGCGCTTCACGCTCTGCACCGGCGAGTTCCCGGGTTCGGGAGGCGAGGTTTTGCTCGATCTCACGCGTGGCGAGGTTCGAGTCCCGGCCTACCTCTTTTCGCCCTTCGGGCGAGAGCGTGCCGATGCTTTTTTTGATCTCCGTAAGCTCCGCCGAACGACCAAGATACCGTACCCGGATTTCTTCGAGTTCGTTCGTGGAGCCCGCCGCCTGCACGGCGGAGATCGCCTCGGATTTCAACTCTTCTATGCGCCCGGAGACCGTCATGTAGGCGGCTATGGTAGCACACGCATATACGCCTCGTAGAGCAGTATGGAGGCGGCCATGGCGGCGTTGAGAGAGGCCGCCCGCGAGGGTATCGTCACCGTACGTTCGCAGGCCGCCGCAACCTCTTGGGGGAGTCCGGCGCCCTCGGCCCCGACCACCAACAAGAGCCGCCCATCTTGCATCGGCCGTGGCGCATCCAGACCTTCGGGCATGGCGGCTACCGGGGTAAAGTCTGCCCGCTTGGCCTCCTCGATAAATTCCAGGGCGTCTAGCTCGCGGGCGACCGGCGCGTGGAAGATGGAGCCCATGGTGGCCCGCACGGTTTTGGGGTTGTAGAGGTCGGCACAGCCCGTAGTGAGGGCGACCCCGGCCTCGAAGGCGTGGGCCGCCCGAATTATGGTTCCGACGTTGCCCGGGTCCTGGACGCCGTGCAACAGGATAATACGGTCCTGGTCAGCTAGTAGCTCTTCCGGGGATATGTCCAGAAACGGGAAGACCCCGACCGGGCCGGTCGGGGTCTTTAGCGTCGAGAGTCGTTTAATATCTTCGGGGGCCGTGAAAAGGCTCTGCGGCTGCTCTCCGGACTCCGAGATCAGGCTCTGCCCCTCAGCCAGAAAGAGCCGCCCGGCTTCGCGGTGTTTCTTTTGCCGGAGCCTGGCCGCCCGCTTCAAGGCCGCACGGGTCCCGAAAGGTTCCACCGGCTGGCGCCGGACCCGGTAGCCCTACTCCTCTTCCGGGTCTGATGCTTTGGCGGCCTCTTCGACGTCGCCTACTACGACCCGGCCTTCGGCCCCGGTACCTTCGACTTCCGAGAGATCCACTTCCAACTCGTCCGCCTTGCGCTCCGCGGCCCCGGTGGCTTCTACCTCGTCAGTGGACTGTCCTGAGGCTTCTTTCGGGGCCTGCTCGGCTTGAACGCTTCGTTGCACGGGGTCGCCGTTGAGGGCGTTTTTGGCCTGGGTCGCCACGGCGGCGAAAGCCTCGGGTTCCGTGGCGGCGAGGTCCGCCAGGATCTTGCGGTCCAGGTCTATCTCGGCAAGACGAACGCCGTGGATGAACTGCGAGTACGACATGCCATGCTCGCGGGCCCCGGCGTTGATGCGCTGGATCCAGAGCGACCTGAAGTCCCGTTTGCGCTGCTTGCGCCCCTGGTACGCGTAAACCCCGCTCTTCCAGACCTGCTCCTTGGCCCTCTTGTACGAGCTCTTCTTGGTACCCCGGTAGCCTTTTGCCTGCTCCAGAACCTTCCGGCGCTTCTTGCGGGCGTGAACGCTGCGCGACGCGCGGGCCATGCTACCTCACCCCCAACAAACGCTTGACACGCCTCTCGTCGGCCTCGGAGACAACGGTCTCCGTGTTGAGACGACGCTTGCGCTTCGGGTGCTTCTTCTCCAGGATATGGTTGTGGCCGGACCGGCGGCGCCGAACCTTGCCTTTTTTTCCGACCTTAAAGCGATCGGAAGAGCCCTGATGGGTCTTCATCTTCGGCATGTTTTCCTCCACGTTTCGTCTTATCGAAAAAATTATCTACAACTGCGAGGCTCGCGGCACGGGAGTCGAAGCCGGTTCGCCTTGAACAGCGCGCTATTGTATCAGATCGTTGCCAATCGACGCGAAAAACCAGCGTAACTTTGATGGATCGGTGTGTAACCGCTTAGAAGGCCGCGAGAAACGCAGGTGTGTTCAGGCTATCTCTACAGCCCTCGCGGCCTTCCGAGTGTTTGGTGCGAGATCCTAGCTGCCGGCGGCGCTCTTTTCCCGGCTCTCGGAGGATTTCGCCGCCTCTTTCTGCGGGGCCAGGACCATGATCATGTTGCGCCCGTC
>JBARZM010000261.1:0-4577 GCA_049650095.1 Rubrobacteraceae bacterium
CCGATGTACAAGGGCCTGGCACGCCTCGCCGGTATGGAACTCCTCAAAGAAGGCGAAGGTATCGCCGGTGAATTCGAGACCCTCAAGGCAAACTGGGACGATTACGACTTCTTCTTCGTCCACGTAAAGCCGACGGATGCCGCCGGCGAGGATGGGGACTTCGGGCGCAAGAGCGAGGTTATAGAAGAAGTGGACGGCCTGCTGCCGGAGTTGCTGGATCTAGGCCCGGACGTGCTCGCCATCACCGGGGACCACGCGACGCCGGCCAAGCTCCTGAGCCATTCCTGGCACGGGGTGCCGTTCCTGCTCCACTCGGACTACACGCTGCCGACGGCGGAGAGCTTCGGCGAGCGGACCTGCGCGGGCGGCTCGCTGGGAGTATTCCCGGGGGAGGAGATCATGGGCCTCCTCATGGGCAACGCCCTCAAGCTCAACCGCTACGGCGCGTAGAAGGCGGACAGCACGACCCAACTTGGCAACCTGGAACGTGAGATCGTCGCCTGCCGCCGCTGCCCGCGGCTGGTCGAATGGCGAGAGCGCATCGCCCGGGAGAAAAAGGCCGCCTACAGATACGAGACATATTGGGGCCGGCCCGTACCCGGCTTCGGAGACCCGGCGGCGAAGGTCGTCGTCCTCGGCCTGGCCCCGGCGGCCCACGGGGCAAATCGCACGGGCCGGGTCTTCACCGGCGACCGTTCCGGCGATTTTCTCTTCGCCGCCCTCCACCGGACGGGGTTCGCAAACCAGCCCGAATCAAGGAACCGGGACGATGGCCTCCGGCTATCTGGGATCTGGGTCTCAGCCGCCGTCCGTTGCGCCCCGCCCCAGAATAAGCCCACCCCCGCCGAGCGCGACAACTGTCTTCCGTACGCCGCCGAAGAGCTGGAACTTCTCACGGGTGCCCGGGTAGTCCTCTGCCTCGGGGCATTCGCCTGGGATGCCGCGTTGCGCCTCTACGGGGTGCGCCCGAAACCGAAATTCGGGCACGGGACCGAGTACCGCACCGGCAACGTCACGCTACTCGGCTGCTACCACGTCTCCCAGCAGAACACGTTCACCGGCGTCCTGACACCCGCCATGCTCGACTCGAACCTCCGGCGGGCCAAAGAGCTGGCCGGCGCCAACCACGCCTCCCGTCTAGGGTAAAATACCCCGGATTTGAGAGACTCTCTCCTCAAAAAGATAGGGTTAGCGGCCTTCGTGGTCGCGGTCCTTACGGCCGTCGGGTGCTCCGGCGGCGACGGGTCCGCCGGTTCGGGCACTACAGACTTCCCGGCCCGGACGCTCGCCTCCACGCCAGGCCCCGCCACGACTACGAAGACCACCCAAACTCCAGGCATAACCACCGGCGGCCCGGAGGTCGTGCTCCGGATCGAAGGCGCCGCCGGCACCGAATTCTCCGGAGTTTGCACCACCGGGCCGGAGGACAGCGTCCTGGTCGGCCGGGTTCCGAAGACGTATAACTTCGATCTGCGAGGCCAGCCCCTATCTTGCCGGATAGAGAAACAAAGCCCCGGCGCCGGCAGCCTGCGGACCGTACTACTCGCGGGCGACAATACCCGCTCTATCCAGCAGACGGAATCCCAAAACAGCACCATAAACATCTCCTACTCCGGCGGCTAGTGTACGATCGCCGGGACGCTAGAATGACCTCCATAACTCCAAACACCTCTAGGAGCGGACCATGAACCGAGACGATGCCTGGAACCTGATGTGCCACTGGACCGAGAGCGAGTCTCTCCGCAAACACATGCTCGCCGTGGAGACCGCCATGCGGGCCTATGCCAAAGAGTTCGGCGAGGACGAAGAGAAGTGGGGAATAACCGGCCTCTTGCACGACATGGACTACGAAAAGCACCCAACCCCCGCCGAGCACCCGATGGTCGCCGTCCGGGAACTCGAGGACCGCGGCTACCCCGAGGACGTGCTGGAGGCGATCAAAGGCCACGCCGACTACCTGAACGTGCCCCGCAAGACCTTAATGGCGAAGACCCTGTACGCCGTTGACGAATTGTCCGGCTTTATAACCGCCTGCGCCCTCGTCCGGCCCGAAGGGCTGGAAGGGCTAAAAGCGAAGAGCGTCAAGAAGAAGATGAAGCAAAAGTCCTTCGCCGCCAGCGTAAACCGGGAAGATATAGTCGGCGGCGCCGAAGAGCTGGGCGTGGACCTCAACGAGCACATCGAGTTCGTGGCCGCCGCGATGCGCGCGAACGCCGACTCACTGGGGCTCTCCCCCGACACTCAATAACCAACCCGGTTAAAGGGACGTTGCGCCCGGCCTTTGCTAGGATGGTCGGGACGAGCGACGAGAGGAGGGGTACGGGTGCTTCGGGTCATGGTGGTTTTCGGAGGGCGCAGCGGGGAGCATGAGGTCTCCCTGGCCTCGGCGCGCGCCATCATAGAGACCCTTCAGAGGGGCGAGCGCTTCGAGGTTGTCCCGGTCGGGATCACGAAGGAAGGCCGCTGGCTATCCTCCGGAGACCCGATGCGCGAGCTGGAATCCGGAGGCGCCGACGAGCGATTCGGTCTTCCGGTGCCCGTGACGGACAAACTTCCCAAAGACCTGGGCCGCCCCGACGTCGTGTTTCCCGTTCTGCACGGGCCGTATGGGGAAGACGGCACCATACAGGGAATGCTGGAGCTTGCGGGCCTCCCCTACGTCGGTAGCGGGGTTCTCGGGAGCGCGGCCAGCATGGACAAGGTGACGATGAAAAAAGTCTTCGCCTACCACGGCCTGCCGCAGGTCGGTTGGATCGGCCTGACCCGCAAAGAGTGGGAAGGGGACCCGAAAACCTGGCTTCGTCGCATAGAGAACGACCTGGGCTATCCGTGCTTCGTCAAGCCCTCCAACCTCGGCTCCAGCGTCGGTATTAGCAAGGCCGGAGATCCCGGAGAGTTGGAGAAAGCCCTGGACGTGGCGGCGGGTTTGGACCGGCGCGTAATCGTCGAGGCCGCCGCTGAGGCCCGGGAGATAGAGGTGGCGGTCCTCGGCAACGAAGAGCCAAAGGTCTCCGTGCCGGGCGAGATAATCGTAGACTCTAACGAATTCTACGACTACGAAGCCAAGTACACCGAAGGAAAGAGCAAGGTCGTGGCCCCCGCCGACATCCCCGGCGGGGCGGCGATGGAGATACAAAACATAGCCCGCGAGGCCTACCGGGCGATGGACGCCGCCGGCATGGCCCGGATAGACTTCTTCCTCGAACACGAAACGGGCCGTGTGCTGCTAAACGAGATCAACACCATCCCCGGCTTCACCCCCACCAGCGTCTACGCCCGCCTCTGGGACGCCAGCGGCCTCCCCTACGACCAACTCCTGGGTCGCCTGATAGACCTCGCCCTCGAACGCCACGGCGCCTGAACCGGCCTTGCCCTACGCTTTCGTAGCATTCCTGCAAGGCGGAACCACCGGCGGAGAGACCGGCGCCTTGAACAAGGCTGGACAGGGCATCCGGGATACCGGCGAGGAGACCCAAACCAGGTTGCAGGAGATTCAAGACTCCTTCCGGGGCTTCTACGAATACCTCATCAGCGCGGAGTTCATATCAAGCGTTATCGTGACGGCCATAATCGCCATCCTCGGCATTCTTTTCTACGAAACTCTAACCCGCGGGATACCGTTGGCCCTGCGGTGGCGGCGCAAGCTCGGCGATGAGCCGCTAGACGCGGAGACCATCGCCCGCCGAAAGCGGCAGGACACCGCGATAACGCTCGCCAGAAACGCTTTGCGGTACGTGATCTTCGCGGTGGTTGCGATCCTGGCCGTGGGCGTGTTCGTGCGGAACCCGCTAGGCGCCGCCGCCGGCGCCACCATACTCGCCGCCGTTTTGGGCTTCGGGGCCCAGAGCTTCCTGCGGGACATCATCGCCGGGTTCTCCATACTCTTCGAGGGCCAGTACAGCGTCGGGGACTTCGTACAGATGGAGCCCACCAAAGTATCCGGCGTCGTCGAAGAGTTCGGGCTGCGGACCACCAGGATTCGGGCCCTGTCGGGAGAGGTGATCTTCATTCCAAACGGCACCATAACCGGCGTTACGAACTACGTCTCGGGCCAGCAGCGCTTCACCCTCGAAGTACAGGTGGACGCCCCGGAAGCCGCCGAAAGGATACTGAACTCGCTCGGGGAAGCCTCCGACCTCTACCTCACCCCGCCGCGCCTCGTGGGGCGTGAAGAACTCGACGGCCGGGTCCGCCTGCGTATCCTGGCAGGGGTTCTGCCCTCGATGGCGTGGCTCGTAGAAGAAAACCTCACGGGCAGGATCAAAGCCGCCGCCGGAGAAGAAGCGCTGGCCTCGGAGCCCCTGATCTACAAAGTAGACCAGGCGAACCTGCGTCGCATACGAAGCCTGATCCCCCAGGACGAAAACCGGAAAGAGTAGGTTCCTTCAGAACCTTAGTTGTTGCCCCGGCCAGTCACTACCGGCCGGAGATGATCCGGAAGACGTTGGTACTGCCAACCGCGTTCCCTGGCAGTACCGGGGTCTTTGGGCGCCCCGGTGGCGGTGGCAGCGTAGGTAGCGGCATGAGGAGCGTGGGTTGGGACGTGGGCGGTCGCAGCCGCGTGGCCGGCGGAACGG
>JBARZM010000262.1:0-5790 GCA_049650095.1 Rubrobacteraceae bacterium
GATACTCCGGCCGCACGTACAGGTCTTCCAGGTAGATGCCCGGCCGCCCGATAAAGGTCGAGAAGTTATGAAAAAAGAGGGCGAACCCCGCTGGCTCGTCGTCCGTGTAGGCCAGCAACGCCTCGGCGACGCGCCGTTCTCCAAAGAGTGAGTCGCGGAGGATCTCTTCGGTCGCCGAGACCTCGTGAGAGAGCTTCTCGTATTCGGCAAGCTCCTTTATGAACGCCAAGAGCAGCGGCACGTCATCCTCGACCGCCGCCCGGATTTCCAGCTTGGCCGCCATTTGCTTAGGCTACCGCTCCGACGCGCGGCGCGGGGGTCCGAGCATCGTAGCCTACTGTTGCCTCAGTATTCAAGGCGTCAGGAGGTCAAGCGCCTCCCGAGGGCGCAGCACCAGCACGCCGCGCACCTCCTTACCATAGAGACCCCGAAAATGCTTCTCGTTACCGGTTACCAGCAGATCCGCCTCGCCCGAGACCGCGCCCGCCACGACCGGAGCGTCGAGGGGGTCCGGCACCAGGGGAGCGAGCTGCTCTACCAATCGCGCGGACGGCTCTTTCAGAACGGTCACGTTTCCGAGTAGTGCTTCTAGTTCGGGCAGATACGATGGCGCCTTGCGTTCCAGGTTGGTCCGAGTCTCTCTCAGAACATATTCGGTGGCAAGTAGCGTTACGCACGCCTCGCTCCCCTCCGCGAGCTCGAAGATCGCCCGCGTTCTCCCTGCCGGTGTAATGGCGGCGGAGAAGAGGACGTTAGCGTCCAAAAAGACGCGGCTCACGGCCCAACCATTTCAGGAAACGTTCCTTCTCGGCAGGCGTCATTTCATCCTCTCGGGCGAACATCGCCAGGTCTTCGTCTGTGTACTCCCGCGCGGGCGGGGCCGGACGCAGGGTTATGCTCCCGTCGGGGTTGGTCTCGACGAAGAGCAGGTCACCTTCCTTCAGACGAGCTTCGTCCCTGATGCCCTGGGGCAGCGGGACCACGCCTTCTTTGCCGACTTCCGTCATCGAGTCCATGCCCTGGATTATAACCGATTCGGCAAAGCCGCCGTCCGGAGCCAGACCGAAGAACCGATGGTCCGCGAGTTCGAGGAGGGTCAGAACCTTCCGCTACACCCTAACCCCGATCAGGGTCTCCGCTATCTGGACGGCGTTGGTCGCCGCTCCCTTGAGAAGGTTATCCGCCACGCACCAGTAGCTGATCGAATTGCCCTCGACCCGCACCCGGCCGACGTAAGTCCCTGGCTCACCGGCCACCTCTAGCGGCGTCGGGAAATCCGTGGCATCTCCGGAGAAGACGACGCCCGGCGCACCCCGAAGCACCTCCAGGACTTCCGGTAGCGTGACGTCTTTCTCCGTTTCGACGTAGACGCTCTCGGCGTGGCCGGTGTGGACCGGGATGCGGACGGCGGTGGCGTGGACTTCGAGGTCAGGGAGGCCGAGGATCTTGCGCGACTCCTCGCGCATCTTCGTCTCTTCCGTCGTGTAGCCGTCTTCGCCCACACCCCCGATCAGGGGTAGCGCGTTCCCGAGGATGGGCTTCGGATAAACATCCTCACGTCCGTTCTCCAAAGCGTCAACCCCGCCCCGACCGGAACCCGAAACGGCCTGGTAGGTCGAGACTACGACTTTCTTCAAACCGAATTCCCGGGCGAGCGGCGCGAGCGTCACGACCATCTGGGTCGTCGAGCAGTTGGCGTTGGCGATGAGGCCCTCGTGCCCCTCCAGGGCGTCCGCGTTTACCTCCGGGACGACGAGCGGGACCTCGGGGTCTAGCCGGAAGTCCGCGCCGTTGTCTATGACGACCGCGCCGCGCGAGATCGCTTCCTGCGCGAGCTGCACGGCGGCGCCTTTCTCCCCCTCGGTGCCGGCGAAGAAGGCGAAGTCCACGCCCTCGAACGCCTCGGGCTCTGCAACCCCAACCTCGAACTCTTCTCCCGCGAGCACGGAGCGGCGTTCGCTACGGGCAAGGACTCGAAGCTCTTTTAGCGGGAAGTCCCGGCGGCGTAGCTCGGCCACCAGCCGGTCGCCCACCATACCCGCGCCTACTACTGCTACCGTGTATCCCTCGGTCATATCATTGGTCCTTTCCGTCATCGGTTATCGCCTTGTGGGCTATGTCCAGCAGGTCGAAGACCACGCCGCTCGCGGTCCGGTCCGGGCCGGCGCCGGGGCCGCGCACGGTGAGCGTAACATCCGAGTAGCGCCGGGTACGGAAGTCGAAGACGTTCTCCGGGCCTTTTATGGGGCCGAACGGGCTCTCCACGGGAGTGTCTTTGAGCCCGACCTCGATCGGGCCTTCCTTCGGGATACGGGTCAGGTAGCGGAGCATGTGGTTCTCCTCGACCTCTTGGAGACGCCTGGCGAAAGGTTCGTCCGCTTCCGGGAGACGGTCCATGAACTCGTCGAGTGGCACGTCTTCGAGGCCTTCGGGGACCAGGGATTCGTAAGGGATCTCATCCGGTTCGATCTTGCGTCCCATCGTGCGGGCCAGGATGATCGCCTTCCGGGCAACGTCGAGTCCCGAGAGATCGTCGCGGGGGTCGGGCTCGGCGTAGTGGAGGTCCACCGCCTCTTTTACCGCTTCGGAGAACGTGCGGCCGGCCTCGACGGCGCTCATTATGAAGCCCAGGGTGCCGCTCGGGCTTGCCTGGATCTCCAGGATCTCATCCCCGCTCTCTTTGAGGCTCTCAAGGGTGGAGATGATCGGCAACCCCGCCCCTACCGTGGCCTCGCGCCAGAGCCGGTCCCGCAAGAGCGTCGTGAACTGCTCGTACTGGGCCATGGCCCCCGAAAGCGGGCCTTTGTTAGATAGAACCAGGTACGCGCCGTTCTCCACGCCTAGCAGGTCCAGGTCGTAGGTGCCGCCGTGAACGGCCAGGTCCATCACGGCCCGGGTGTAGCCCGGCGCGGGCTCCGAGCGGAGAACGTCCTCAAGAGGCTCGACGCCCAACTCGGAGAGACTGCCGCCGTCTTCTTTTACCCGGATCGCCTGGGGCAACAGGTCCTCGCCCTCGACCAACGCCCCCGAGGTGTCGGCGACGGCCCGGTAATGGACGTCCAGGTTCCAGCGCTCGCGCCAATACTTACGCTCTTCCAGCACGATCTGGGCCACCGCCCGGCCGACGTTGCCGAAGCCGATCTGGACCAGCTCCAACCGTTTCATACGGCCTCCGTTCCGACCAGCGCATCGATGTCGCGGACCAGGCCACCGTGCAGGACCCGGAGCGCCTCCTCCGCCTCTCGTTCCCGGACGACGAAAACCAGGCCGACCGCCGCCAGCCCGTAGTTCAGCGGGCGTATGCCGGCCTCCCTAAGGGCCCGGAGGCCGCGTTCGGTGTCCGGTTTCTCCGGCGAGCCGATGCAGACCACGGTCGCGGCCTCGCTCTTGTGACCGCCGATGCAGGGTCCTTCGACCTTCATGTTCCTCCGAAGGGCGACGCACCGGATACCGTATCCGTCCTCTTGAGAGGTGACGCGGGTGCCCGGTGAGTCCGGGTTGAACGTGTTCCGGACGTAGACCTCCATGTCGCAGGCCGCGGCGGGCTCCATCGTCTTGTGGTGGAGCACCTTGGCCCCGAGCGAGGCGAACGTGCCCGCCTCCCGGTACGAGAGTTGGGGCAGCAGCGTCGCGTCCGGGACTAGGCGCGGGTCGGCGTCCAGAACACCGTCCACGTCCGACATGATCCAGACTTCCCTCGAATCCAAAGCCCTCCCGACCGTCGTAGCCGAGAGGTCCGAGCCGCCACGGCCTAGCGTCGTCTGCTCACCCTCCGGCGAACGTCCACCGAAGCCCGGCACGACGGCCACCTTGCCGGCGTCCAGGAGCGGGCGTACGTACCAGGTACATCGCTCGCGGGTGCCCTCGGCGTCCACCTCCGCCTCGGCGTAGTTCGAGTCCGTGGCGATTGGGTCCGAAGGGACCACTTCCGCGGGCGATCCTAGGCTGCTTATGGCCCCGGCCAGAATCGTCGCCGAGAGCCGCTCGCCGAAAACCGCGATCTTGGCCCGGCGGGCCGCCGCTTTGCGGAAAGGCGCGTCGAGGGCCTCGATGAGCTGCTTTAGCAGGTCGGAGATCCGGGCCTCGACCTCCGGGAGATGTTCTTCGGAGACGGTTTCGCGGGCCGCCCGCAAGTGCCGCTCCGACAACGTACGATGCAACTCCGCTATAGAACCTTCTCGCGTGGCCCCCGTCGCGGTCCGGTCGGTGTCGCGCGCTATGCTTTCTGCGTAGCCGAGCAGGGTATCCGTGGCGCCGCCCATGGCGGAGACTACTACGGCCACGGGCCGGTCGTGCGAAGCCCCGACCACTATTTTGGCGGCGCGGACGAACGCCGCGCCGTCACCGACCGAGGTCCCCCCAAACTTTATTACCAGAGGTTCGGCCCCCTCCTCACGAAGCATTTAGCGCCTGATCCAGGTCATAAAGTATGTCCTCTATGGACTCCACGCCAACGGAGAGCCGGATGTAGTCATCCGTGACGCCGGTGGATTTCTGCTCGTCTACCGAGAGTTGCGAATGGGTGGTCGAAGCCGGGTGGATCACCAAGCTCTTCGCGTCCCCGACGTTCGCCAACAAGCTGTGCAACTCCAGCCGGTCGATGAACTTCTTGCCGGCCTCGAGGCCGCCTTCGATGCCGAAGCCCAGGATGGCCCCGAACATTCCCTCGCGGTGGTACTTCTTCGCCAGATCATGCGTCGGGTGGTCGGAGAGGCCCGGGTAGTTGACCCAGTTGACCTTCTCGTGGTTCGAGAGGAACTCGGCGACGGCCATCGCGTTCTGCGAGTGGCGCTCCATCCGCAGCGGGAGCGTTTCGAGGCCCTGTATAAGGAGGAAGCTGTTGAACGGGCTCTGGGCCGGGCCGTAATCCCGGAGCATCTGCACCCGGGCCTTCAGGATATAGGCCATCTCACCCAGCGCCGGATAGAACTCCAGGCCATGGTAGGACGGATCGGGCTCCATGAACTCGGGGAAGTTGCCGTTATCCCAGGGGAAAGTGCCGCCGTCCACGATCACACCGCCGATGGTCGTACCGTGCCCACCGATGAACTTCGTCGCCGACTCGACCACGATATCCGCGCCGTGGGCCAGCGGGTTCACCAGATACGGCGAGGGCAGGGTGTTGTCCACGATCAGCGGTATGCCGGCCTCGTGGGCGACTTCGGCCACGGCCTCGATGTCTAGGGTGTTCAGGGCCGGGTTGCCGACGGTCTCGGAATATATGGCCTTGGTTTTGTCGGTTATGGCGTTCCGGAAAGCCTCCGGGTCGGTGCCGTCCACGAACTTGACGTTTATACCGATCTTGGGCAGCGTGTAGTGGAAGAGGTTGTAGGTGCCGCCGTAGAGTCCGGCGGAAGAGACGATCTCATCCCCCGCGCCCGCAATGTTCAGTATGGATAGCGTCTCGGCCGCCTGCCCGGAGGAAGTGGCGAGCGCGCCAACGCCCTTTTCGAGCGCGGCGACCCGCTGCTCGAACACATCGGTCGTCGGGTTCATGATGCGGGTGTAGATGTTGCCCATCTCGGAGAGCGCGAAGAGATTCGCCGCGTGATCCGTGTCGTTAAAAACGTAGGAGGTTGACTGGTAGATCGGGACCGCCCGGGCCGTCGTGGTCGGGTCGGGCTCCTGTCCCGCGTGCAATGCCAGGGTGTCGAACCCGTAGTCGCGCTCCTGCTGCTGGTTTTCGGTGGTTTCTGACATGTTTTCTCCCTTCGGTCGGGAGCTATCGGGCTTCGAATTTCAGCCGTTAGCTTCCGGTTTTCGCTTGTAGAAATGGTCGTATCGCTTCTT
>JBARZM010000263.1:0-5862 GCA_049650095.1 Rubrobacteraceae bacterium
GTCAAGATCTTCATGGCCTACAAAGGCACCCCGCTCTACAGCGAGGACGAAGACCTCTTCGAGACGCTGCAACTGAGCCGGGACGCCGGCGTACTCGTCATGGTCCACGCCGAGAACGGTGACGCCGTCGCCAAGCTGCAGCAGCAGGCGCTGGCGCGGGGCGACATCGAGCCACGTTTTCACGCCCTGACCCGACCCGAAGCGGTCGAGGCGGAGGCGACGAACCGCGCGATCCGTCTGGCGGAAGTCGCCGGGGCCCCGATCCTGGTAGTCCACGTCTCCTGTGCGCCGGCGCTGGAGGCGATCCATCTCGCCCACGAGCGTGGCCAGACCGTCTACGCCGAGACCTGCCCGCAATACTTCGCTTTCGAGTACGAGGACCTGGCGCGCGAAGGCTTCGAGGGCGCCAAGTACGTCTGCTCCCCACCCTTGCGCGACCCCTCTAACCGACCGGCGCTGTGGAACGGACTCAAGTTCGGGGACTTGCAGATCTTCGGCTCGGACCACTGTTCGTTCAACTATGAAGGCCAGAAGGAGCTCGGCAAAGACGACTTCACGCTCATCCCCAACGGATTGCCCGGCGCCGAAGAACGGGCTATGGCGCTCTGGACGCTCGGCGTGCGGGAGGGGAAGCTGAACGAGAATCAGTTCGTCGCCGTTCTTTCGACGAACCAGGCCCGCATCTACGGCGCCTACCCGAAGAAGGGTGCGCTGGTGCCCGGCGCCGACGCGGACGTCGTGCTCTGGGATCCGGAGTTAGAGATCACCGCCACCGTGGATAACCGCCACTCGAACGTGGACTACACGCCCTACGAGGGGAGGAGCTTCCACGGCGGCCCTGCTTCCGTGTACGTGCGGGGAGAGCTGGTGTATAAGGACGGAGAGGTCGTAGGCGAGCGGGGCTCCGGGAGGTTTGTCGAGAGGAGCTTCACGGCTCCGAGTGTGGGGGTGGGAGTATGAACCCGGACGAGCTACTCAAGCGGCACAAAGCGGTGATCCCTGAATGGATCTCACTGTACTACGATGAGCCGATGGAGCTTTCGCACGGCGAGGGCTTTAAGGTTTGGGATTCCGAGGGTAACGAGTATCTGGACTTCTTCGGCGGCATCGTCACGACCATCAGCGGCCACAACATCCCGGAGATCGTGGAGGCCGTACGCGAGCAGGCCGGGAAGATCCTGCACTCCTCGACGCTGTACCTGATCGAGAACCAGGTAAAGCTAGCGGAGAAGTTGATCGAGCTGTCTCCGATGTCCGGTGACCAGAAAGTGTTCTTCGTCTCCAGCGGCTCCGAGGCGAACGAGGCGGCGCTGCTGTTTGCGACGCAGTACCGGCGTTCCAGCGAGATCATTGCGCTGCGCGGCTCCTACCACGGCGGCTCTTTCGGGACGATGGGCATAACCGGCCAGAGCACCTGGCGTCCGACGAGCCGCTCGGCACTCGACGTAACTTACGCGATGCCGCCGCACCACTCCTATAGCTCGCTCTACGGGCCGTTCGAGAAGGACGCCCCGGAGTTCGCCCGTGCCTGCGCCGACGACCTGCGGAACGTCCTACAGACCTCCACCACCGGCCACGTCGCCGCCCTGATCGCCGAACCGATACAGGGCGTCGGTGGATTCATCGAACTGCCGCCGGAGTACATCCAGGGCGTCAAGGAGGTGCTGGACGAGCATGGCATTTTGTACATCTCCGACGAAGTGCAGACCGCCTTCGGGCGAACGGGATCCCATTTCTGGGGAATAGAAGAATCGGGGATCGAACCGGACATGATCACGATGGCGAAAGGCCTCGGCAACGGCCTCGCCATCGGCGCCGTGATGGGCCGCGCCGAGATCATCGACTCCATATCCGGCAACCTCCACGTCTCGACCTTCGGCGGCAACCACGTCGCCTCCGCCGGCGCGTTAGCAAACATCGAATACATCCTCGAAAACGACCTCCAGAGGAACGCCGACGAAATCGGTGGATACCTCAAAGACCGTCTCATAGAGATGGCGAAAGACAGCCCGGTGGTTGGCGAGGTGCGCGGGCGTGGCCTGATGCTCGCCCTGGAGATGGTAGATGCGGATGGTAAGCCCAATCCACCAGCGGCAGCACGTTTCATGCAGGCGTGCCGCGAGCGGGGTGTGCTGGTTGGGAAGGGTGGCATCGGGGCGAACGCGCTGCGCATCTCGCCGCCGCTCACCATCACCCGCGAGGCGGCACCGCAGGCGGCGGACGTCTTCGAGGAGGCGCTGGCCGAGATCGGAAGTAGAGAGAAGGTGGGATAGATGGAGACCGTGGGAGACGTAGACTACCGCCGCGCGATAGAGGAGCTACACGAAATAGCCGACCTCACCGGCGGCCCGGACGGCGCCCGCCGCGTCGCCTGGACGGAGGAGTGGGCCAAGGCCCGCGACTGGCTCAAGGGCAAGCTGGACGACATAGACTGCGAGGTAGAGACCGACGAGGCCGGGAACCTCTGGGCCACCTCACCCGGCGACTCAGAGGAGTTCGTCATCCTCGGCGGCCACATAGACTCAGTCCCGAACGGCGGCTGGCTCGACGGCGTGCTCGACACCATCAGCGCCCTGGAATCCTTCCGGGTGCTCGCCGAACAGGACAAGCCCGTAACCGTGCGGCTCGTTGACTGGGCCGACGAAGAAGGCGCCCGTTTCGGCCGTAGTCTTCTCGGCTCCAGCGCCACCTCGGGCACCCTCGTCCCCGACGAAGTGCGTGGCCTCAAGGACAGGGACGGCGTCGCCCTGCCGGATGCCCTGCAAGAGCACGGCGTAGACCTCGACCGGATGAACGAGTCGCACAAGCAGATCGAGAAGGCGCTGGCGTACCTGGAGCTGCATATTGAGCAGGGTCCGGTGCTCGAAAGGCTCGACCTGCCGGTCGGCGTCGTGCTCGGGACGTTCGGGGTGGAGCGGCACGCGGTCCGGTACACCGGCTTCCACGCCCACTCCGGCTCGACTCCGATGGAGGTCCGGCGGGATGCGTTCATATCCGCTGCCCGCGCCGCCACGGCAATCCGGGACGACGGCGCGAGGCGCGACGACGTGCGGGCCACGACCGGCTTCGTTAACGTCAGCCCCGCAATCGTGACGGCCTTCAACGGCTGGTGCGAGATGTCCCTCGACCAGCGCGCCCTCGACGCCGACGTACTCGCCGACATGCTCGAAACCGCCAAACGCGAGAGCGAACGCGTCGCTGAAGAAGAAGGCACCGAGGTCGAGTGGGAGAAGCTCTGGGAGATAGAGCCGCTCTTGTTCCACGACGACCTCATCGCGATGGCCGAGGAGTCGGTGAACGAGGTGGTTGGGAAGTCGCACCGGCTCCCGAGCGGACCTTTGCACGACGCGGCGGAGATGGCCCGACACATGCCGACGGTCATGCTCTTCGCCAAGAGCCTGCGCGGCCTCAGCCACACCAAAGAGGAAGACACGCCGGAAGAGGATCTGGAGCTTGCGGTGCAGGCATTGCATCGGTTAGCGGTGAAGACGGTCGAGTGGGCAGCGAGGAAGTAGGCATCAGGCGCTAGCAAAAGACCTGAAGCCTGAGACCTGAAACCTTCAAAGGGAAGGACACACTTGGAACAGGAGCAATTCAACGATCTGGCAGTTAGGGATCAGGCCGAGCTAGGAAAGATAAAGGCGGCGGCCAGCGCGTCGAAGCTCTACAACGAGGATCTGGCGCCCGCCGGACCTGATGAGCGTACCTGGACGACGTACAATTTCGTGGCTCTCTGGGTCGGCATCTCGATCGTCATTACGACGTACACGCTCGCATCTGGTTTGATCGCCGCCGGCATGGTCTGGTGGCAGGCGCTGTTTACCATCGGTTTGGGGAACGTGATCGTGCTGGTCCCCCTGCTCCTGAACGCCCACGCCGGCACCAAGTACGGCGTTCCATTCCCGGTCTTCGTCCGCTCTTCGTTCGGCGTATCGGGCGCGAACTTCGCCGCCATGGCCCGGGCGCTGGTCGCCTGCGGCTGGTTCGGGATACAGACCTGGATCGGGGGCCTCGCCCTCGACGCGATGCTGACCGCATTCTGGAATGGTTGGGCGAATGTGGCCGGACATCAGGGGATAACGTTCTTTATCTTCTGGATCGTGCAGGTCGTGATCATCCTGACCGGCATCGAAGGCATCAAAATCTTCGAGTCTTTCGCCGCGCCCCTGCTGCTTGCCGGCGGAATCGTGCTGCTCATTTGGGGCTTTACCGCTGGGGGCGGTATCGGCAACGTGTTCTCGTCATCCTCACAGCTTCAAGAGGGGAACACCCCGTTCTGGGCGCTGTTCTGGTCCGGGCTTGCCGCGAACGTCGGCTACTGGGTGACGCTCTCCCTGAACATCCCGGACTTCACCCGGTTCGCGAAGACGCAGCGCTCTCAAACTATAAGCCAGGCGATCACGCTGCCACTTACGATGACGTTGTTCAGCTTTATCGGGATTGCGGTTACGGCTGCGACCGTCGTCGTCTACGGCGAGGCGATCTGGGACCCCGTAACGCTCGTAACCCGCATCGCCGGCCCGATTCCCGCGCTGCTCATCGGCGCCATGATCATCATCGTCATAGCCCAGATCTCGACGAACATGGCAGCGAACGTGGTCTCGCCGTCCAACGACTTCTCGAACCTCGCGCCGAAGTACATCTCGTTCAAGATGGGCGGTATGATCACCGCCGTCATCGGTATCATCTCGTTCCCGTGGGTGCTGTTCAACAACGCCGGGGCGTACATCTTTACCTGGCTCGTGGGTTACGGAAGCCTCCTCGGGGCCATCGGTGCGGTAATGATCGTGGACTACTGGATCCTACGCCGCACCCAGTTGGATCTCGCCGACCTCTATAAGACCGACGGCCAATACGCCTACTCCGGAGGCTGGAATTGGAAGGCTATCATCGCCGTCTTCGTCGGCGTCATCCCGGTCGTGCCCGGCTTCCTGAAAGCCGCCACCACGCCCGGCGGCCAAATCGAAAACCCGACCTTCATAGACAGCCTCTACACCTATGGCCTTTTCTTCACCTTCACCGTGGCCGCGATAACGTACCTGCTCCTGAGCTTCATCCCGAGCCGCCGGCCCGAGCCGTCCGGCGAGCCAGAGACGACGTGAGGAGCCACTGATGCCGGACTTATCTACCCTGGGAATCTTCGTCGCCGCCTCGTTACCGCTATTGTTGGTCCCCGGTCCGGCGGTCTTCTATATCGTCGCCAGCGGCGTGGAAGGCGGGAGATCCGCTGGTTTGGTCTCCATGCTCGGCGTGCAGATCGGCGCTACAGTGCACATCGCCTTCGCCGCAGTAGGATTATCGGCGATCCTGGCTTCCTCGGCGACCGCCTTCTCGGTAGTGAAATGGCTGGGAGTAGCGTACCTGGTCTGGTTAGGTATCAGCCGCCTGCTCACCCGCGAAGAGATGGAAATTCCTGACACCTCAGAAGCAAAACGACCCGGCAGCGTCTTCTGGCAAGGCGTTCTAGTAAACGTACTCAACCCAAAGACAGCCCTATTCTTCCTGGCTTTCCTACCCCAGTTCGTAGATCCTTCCCAAGGAGCGGCCTGGATGCAGACCATAGCATTGGGTGCAACATTCATCTTCCTTGCGATGTGTACCGATAGTCTCTACGCCCTACTCTCTGGCACAGCGAGCGACTGGATAAGGCGCAGGTACGAAAGTGCAGGCTTTCGGCGCGGTCAGCGCTACCTATCCGGTGGAATCTACTTTGCCCTGGGTGTGTTCACTGCTGTATCCGGTTCGGGAAAGGATTGAGAGAATGGACTTCGGAGTAACCTTCCAGACAAACCCACCGGCCCGACGTATCATTGAGTTGACACAAAAAGCCGAACAGCTCGGCTTCACCCATGCCTGGACCTT
>JBARZM010000264.1:0-28708 GCA_049650095.1 Rubrobacteraceae bacterium
TGCCGCACGTATTCGAGAGGTTCTACCGGGCCGAGAGGTCCCGTTCGCGCGAAGGCGGCGGCACGGGAGTGGGGCTGGCGATCTCCCGGGCGCTCGTCGAAGCGATGGGCGGGGAGATAGAGGCCCGGAGCCCAGGCCCGGAACAGGGCGCTTCTTTTAGCTTTATCCTGCCTGTAGCCTATCCGGGATCTTGACTTAAACTTGATCCCGGGCAAACCTCAGCTTTATCCCGGTCTTCTACACTCAAGGACGTAGGTAGGAGAGAAGAAAGTAGTTGACTATGCAAAGGAATGTTGGTGGTGTGGATCGGAGAGGTCGGTTCCTGATCGGCCCGGTCCTCCTGGCTGCAGGCCTGAAGAAGCGAGGCATCCCCGGACTGATCCTGTCGGGGTTGGGCGTCGTGCTCCTGGCCACCGGTGCTACCGGGTATTGCCCGGCCAACGACGTGCTCGGTGTTGACACATCGAAGCAACTACCGGGCACTCATGAGGGTAGCGCTGTGGAGTATTCTGGTTACGCTCCCGCACTCCGTCGAGGACTTTGTCGAGGGCGTCCCCGGCAGTTCGGTGTGAGGGTGCTCGGCGGCGGCCCGAGGAGCGGCTTACGATGATCGGCGGTGATAGTGGTATACGGCTCGGCATAAGGGAGAACCTCGCTCAGTTCTCATTGCTGGTCCTCATAAACCTCTTCGTCGGGTCTATGGTCGGTCTCGAGCGGACGGTGCTGCCGCTTCTGGGGGAGAAGGTTTTCGGGTTAGCCTCGGTGAGCGCCACCCTCTCATTTATAGTTACGTTCGGCTTCACCAAGGCTCTGGTCAACCTGTTCGCTGGAACCCTTGCCGATAGGCTCGGCCGCCGGAAGGTCCTGATATTTGGCTGGGCGGTGGGACTGTTCGTGCCGGTGATCGTGATCGTTGCGACCGCCTGGTGGCAGATAGTCCTGGCCAACGTTCTGCTAGGAGTGAATCAGGGGTTGGCGTGGTCGATGACGGTGAACATGAAGATGGATTTGGCTACCACCCGCCAACGCGGTCTCGCGCTAGGTCTAAACGAGTTCGCCGGTTACGGGGGGCTTGCTCTGGCCAGTGGTCTCTCCGGCTTTCTGGCCGCCGAGTACTTCCTGAGGCCCGAGCCTTTCTACCTCGGGATCGCTTTTGCCCTTGCAGGCTTGCTGCTCTCCGTCGTTGTACGGGGTACCGAAGGGCACCTTGCTGAGCAGGTAAGCCAGGGCGCGGGTGGCTATGAGGATCAGGATATTTCGGCGGGTGAGATTTTCCGGCGCACCACGCTCACTGACAGGACGCTCTCGAGTTGTAGCGTTTCGGGGTTGGCCACCAACCTCAAGGACGGAATGGCCTGGGGCCTTTTCCCACTTTACTTCGCCGGCGCGGGTCTCGCGGTAGAGAAGATCGGGATCCTGGTAGCCATCTACCCGGCAACGTGGGGCATCGCCCAGCTATTCACCGGACCGGCGAGCGACAGGTTCGGACGCAAGTGGATGATATTTTCCGGGATGGTCCTCCAGGCGGGTGCGCTGTGGCTGATAATTCTGGCAAACTCTTACGGTTTCTGGCTCGCTGCCTCTATACTCCTCGGCCTCGGGACCGCCTTGGTCTATCCTACGCTCCTGGCCGCCATCGGCGACGCCGCGCATCCAAGTTGGCGGGCCTCGTCTCTGGGCGTCTACCGTGGTTGGCGAGACTCCGGTTACGCCTTTGGGGCACTGATCGCCGGGGCTCTCGCCGACGCTTTGGGTGCGGCATGGTCGATAGGGCTCGTCGCGTTTCTGCCTCTTTTGGCAGGGATACTGGTCGCTTTTAGGATGGAAGAGACGCTCGGCAAAGAGTCCTGAGAAACCCACTGAAAGGCTGCGTGGTTGGCAGTTGTGCCCGAGCCAGCCCCGGAGGCACTCACCATAAGATCATCCCTCAGACGACCGCTGGAGAGACATAAATAGCAATAGTTAAAGAGCTTCCAAGTGAGCGTCTCGTCCAGGGAGAGCAGCTCCGAACTATCCTGGAACTTTATGTCCTCGGGCATGCAGTACTGGCAGCGGAAACTGCAGCGGTCGGTGACGGATATTCGCAGGTAGTCCATTTGCGGTTGCAAGAGCCGGTTGGTCGGGCAATGCCGAACTTCAGGATGTGGCCCTCCGTTTCCGGCGTCTATTTTCAGTTCTCCTGCTCGAAACCTCGCCAACAACCTTGCAACGTATAGGCGGAGCCAGGCCTGGCAGAACGCTTTTGCAACCTGAAAAGCGTGAAATACAGGAAACACCAAAACTGGCCGCAAACCGCAATTCATGGCATCATTCCCTCCCCACGTAACACATTCTCTGGAGGGGAAAAGTATGGGGAAGCGAAAGAGAAGACAGCGTCTAGATCATCCCCACGAGCTTACCTGGGAGCAGCTAGACCTCTTATGCACTTCTAAGGAGCAGAGAAGGTACGAGCAGCTCAGGCCTTTGGCGCTGTTCGGAAGCTCTGTTCCGGACCGGGCACAAGAGACCGGAGTCTCTGAGAGGACGCTCTACCGGAGGCTCGCCGCCTTCGGAGATGAGAACATGCTGAGCCTGTTCGACTCTCCGAAGGCTAAACGGCGGGTGTTGCCACCTAACATCCACCGGGCGATCATAGACCTGAAGGCCGAGCATCCTCCCCTGAACTTCGAGGAGATAGCTAACATCTGTGGCGAGCTCTTCGAAAGAAGACCCGACGGCCATACCGTGAAGGCCATACTGGAGGAGAATGCGATCCCCGCAAGACCCATCAAGCGATTCGCCTCCTACCACGAGATAGAAAACGACCGTGAACGACGGGACGCTGTGGTTACCCTCCACGAGGAAGGGTGGGCTGACAAAAGCATCGCGAGCTACCTCAAGGTACACCGCTCCACAGTCTATCGGGTGAAGAAGCGAGCGGAGGAGATAGAGGGAGAGGAGGGTCTCAGAGATAAGCCCAGCGGTAGGCGAAAAGGCGTGCAGAAGGCGGACCTCCACGCGATGAACGAAGTGAGAAAGTTCATGGAGAACCCCGAGCTCGGGGAGTTCCGCATACACGCTGCCCTCCAACAGAAGGGCATATATCTGAGCCCCCGTACCGTCGGCAGGATGCTCGCCACGCTCCGAGAGGCGGAAGGACTTGAGAAGCCCTCCAGGGGGCACAAGGAGAAGAAGGAGATGCCCTTCGAGGCCTCCTACCGGCACGAGATATGGACCTCTGATGTACGCTACCTCAAGCACTCCATCCCCGAGACAAGCCAAGTCTATGTTATCTCCATCCTAGAGAACTACTCAAGGGTGATGCTCGCAAGCGCCGTCTCCATGACTCAAGATAAGATGGCCTATCTCTCGGTGCTTCACACGGCAATAGAACGCTACGGCTCGCCGCAGAAACTCGTAACCGACGGAGGTGGGGTCTTCGGCTGCCGGGAGGCTACCGCAGTCTACAAGGCTTTGGACATAAAGAAACTACAGATCGAGCAGCGTCAGCCCTGGCAATCGTATATAGAAACGACGTTCAACATTCAGTGCCGGATGGCGGATTTCTACTTCGCAAGAGCAGAGAGTTGGGAGGAGTTGGTAGAAGAGCACGACCGCTGGCTGGAGAACTACAACACCCAGAGTCACAAGGCCCACATAAAAAGAGAAGATGGCAAGAGGAGCCCCGCGGAGGTCACTCGGCCCGCTCAGCGTGGTTCACTACGACCCGGCAGAATTGCAAAGGGCATTCTTCTCGGTGAGGTTCACCAGGAAGCTCGATGCCTCCGGCTACGCTCGCATAAAGCACTGGCGAGTATACGCCGAAGAAGGACTCGCCCGATGTGAGGTAGCCCTCTGGCTGGGCAGTGAGGGGCTCATCGTCGAGTATGGAGGACAGACCCTCTCCCGCTATGACGTCTCGCTCTCGTCTGTCGTTGCCTCTAGCAACGGAAAGCGCTTTCTGCAGGACGTTAGCAATCCTCGCCTGTTCACTACCAATTACGGTCGCAACCGACCCCAGCTAAGGCTCTTTGGTCTCGAAGAGGTGCTCGGTGAGAAAGGATGGCTGAAGGCGCTCAGGCTCGAAGACTACGCTTCGAGGAAGCCGCGCAGGCCGCAGATGCTCCAAGAGGTGTTGTTTTCCTACCTCGATGTTGTGTGAGCGAACTGGAACTCACGGAGCAGTACACGGGTTAGATTCTATGCACTCCGACCATTGACTCCCTCAAATAAACCTTCGCCAAGCCGCCTGGCGATCCGCCCTCCCCAGAATCCCATTAAGACGACTACGGGAGAGGCAATGGCATACACTACAAGCGCTGCAAACAGCATCCGGAGGTTCTCTGACTGTCCCTGAACGTCACCGGGACTCCCGACCAGCCCAGATACTGAAGCTATACTTACGAGTAGCCATATAAGAGGAATAGCTAGGACAATAATCCCCGTTACGGCTCCGTTAAAACCCGCGTAGGAGAGCTTAAACTGACCAGCCACCAAGCCACCAATAAAAAACGCAAAAAGAACGGCCAAAATCGCGGCCCCACCTAAAAGGAACCCACGTAGCCTCTCTTGAGCTACAGTCAGGGAGGTAGTTCCCTCGACTGCCGCATTACCAGTGACAGCTCCTAACAAAGGGTCCACCACCAAACCGACAAAGCCCAAAAGCACGAGCGCTAATACTATGGAGGTTACTGCACCCAGGATTACTCCTATCCAGCGGATATTCCTCACTCCTTACCTCCTTGATTCTTGGACTCCATTTGGTCTAAACACATATGGTAATATAGCTTATCAGCACTTTTCATGAGAGTTTATCTACAACTGTCCGCCAGGAAAGTGGGAAGGCTTGCTCCTAATGTCGCTCCCAACTACTGCTGGTATACGCTTTTCACGAGGTTGATGCGCTGGCCCAGCGTGAGCGGGACCGCTATCCTGCGGTCCCGCTCACGCTCAGTTCGTTAGGGACCCGAACGCCAACTCTTTCTGCCCGGAACCGTGTACCCCCGGTCTGGACGAAGAATGAGATCGGTGTCTGCTGTTCTGAGCATGCACCATGCACTGCCGTTGCATCCGACTGATTTTCTACCCCATTGTGCTCTCACTCCGCCAGTCTCTCGTCTGTCTTTGCCCGGCCAAGTGCGGACCGTACCCCAATATCGTTTGTAGGCTTTGAGCTTATCAACGCGAGTGGTGCCTACTCCTGTACTTCTCACGTTGCCTCCATCTGAGACCTCGGTTTCGCGATAGCTTCCTGGAAGATTGGACGAGTAGCCAATCACTGAGCCAAGATAGGTGCCGCCACCCCTAGGGTATGTGGCATCCATCTCAAAAGCGATAGGATACCTGGATCTGTTTTTGAGCTTGCCCATCCTCCAACGATTCCACTTAAAGCTCTGATATACATACCGACGCCCTACCCCGTTGCGGTCTGTTGAACAGCACCTCGTCGATATATAGCCAGTTTTCGGTGTATAGGGTTTATCTGTTTTGTAATTTTGCGGTTCGAATGTAATCTCAGATTCTTCTCGTTGTTGCACGAGAGTGGCTGTCTCAGTTGCACTTAAGATGTTGGAGTCCTGCTCAAGCTCTGTAGTTGAGATGGTCGTCGAAACACGCACTTCTTTTATCTTGGCTCCATTCTTCTTTAGAGATCTGACTACCGAGGTGAGTTCCCTGACCGTCTCCGCCGCGTTACCAGTACTTGTCCTGTCAACCCTGTTGTATGCTAGCCTTTTATCCTGATTGAACCAATCAATCATCGTCTGGGTTATCTCTTGGGGCGCAGGCGTGGGTTCGTCGCCAGGTAGCACATATCCAGCGGAGTACTCGCTTTCCTTTCCTATCCGGTAAACTGCTTTCAACTCTTTAGGAACTACCTTAGTTGAACCAGCTACTTTGAGGGCTTGATCTACTGGTAGTTTTCTCTTTAGAGTGAGTTCTACTGATCTCGGCTTGTCCAGATTCTTAGCATGGCTACTGTCTGTTTAAGAGAATGCAGCTAGCGCCGCCCCACTAGAGAGCAAAATCCCCAAAATCATTACCACGGATAGAAAGACTATTCTCTTCATTCTCCTCCTTGTCCCTTGCTTTTGACAAGCTGCTCGACTGTGGTTCGATATGTGTACGTAAAGCCACCTGCAGACTTTCAGAATACTTCCTATCCAGCTTCCCCTTTCAATTCCCCTTACGTACAACACTAGCTCATATGAGCTAGTGTTGTACTCGCAGTTTAGACAAGCGCTAACTGTAAGTCAAATACGTTGCTTAGTATCTTCAACATTACATTTGTGTGAACGCTGCATTGTAGGTAAGTTTACGGGAAACGTACCGCAGGATTTCTGGGTTCTTTTCTGCCAGGCCTGGCTCCGCCTATACGTTGCAAGGTTGTTGGCGAGGTTTGCTCCTGCTCCTTCGATGGTAGCAGACCAAGCAGGAAGAGACCCTGCTTGCTTCTGAAAGCCCCACACTCGTTATAGCTCCACCCTATAACAAACTAGGACATTGCTTATTCTCTTCGAGTACGTACGCTGCTAGCATTTTGCTCATAGACCGGCGAGGAGGAGTTTGTTGGCAAACTACGGGTTCATCATAGATAACCGCAAGTGCATAGGATGTCACGCCTGCACCGTGGCCTGTAAAGCGGAGCACGAGGTGCCGGTGGGGGTAAACCGTACCTGGGTCAAGTACATCGAGAAGGGCGAGTTCCCGGATACCCAGCGAGCATTTCACGTAATGCGTTGCAACCACTGCGCCGACGCCCCGTGCGTTACGGCCTGTCCGGTAACCGCGTTGTTCACGCGCGAAGATGGGATCGTGGACTTTAACTGGGACCGCTGCATCGGGTGCAAAGCCTGCACCCAGGCGTGTCCGTACGACGCGCTCTACATAGACCCCAACACGAGCACGGCGGCCAAGTGCAACTACTGCGCCCACCGGGTCGATGTGGGGTTGGAGCCCTCGTGCGTTCAGGTGTGTCCGGAACACGCGATCATCAGCGGTGACATGGATGATCCCACGACCGAGATCAGCCAGCTACTGTCCCGCGAGAAGGTCACGAGCCGCCGCCCGGAGAAGGGCACGAAACCCAAGTTGTTCTACATAAACGGGGACGAGGCGGCCCTCACCCCCGACGACGCCCCGGTAGCCTCCGACTACATGTGGAGCAACCAGCAGCGGGGCGTGGGACACCACGCGCCGGGTAGCGCCCACGGAAACGGCAACGCCGCCGGGTTGACGCAAGGCGTCATACCTATGGGGCGTAAGCCCGGATCCAACGGCGACCGACCCGACCCGGAGCCCGAGAAGCAGCCCGAGAAGGCACGCAGGACCTACGACGAGCCTAACAAGGGCGTGATGTGGGGCAAGGAGGTGCCGGGCTACGTTTGGACCAAGGCCATCTCCACGGGAGCGGTAGCCATCCCGTTCCTCGCCGCCGGCATCGGGGCTCCGGTCGCCGATGCCGCATTGTGGGTGGGAGCCATCTTGGGGCTGGTCTTCCTGGCGGCCACGGGTGGGCTGCTGGTCCTGGACCTCGACCGCCCGGACCGGTTCCACTACGTGCTGCTCAGGCCGCAGTGGAGGAGCTGGCTCGTCCGGGGCGCTTACATCATTACCGCCTACGGGGGGATACTCGGCTTGTGGGTCTTCCTGAAACTGCTCGGGGTGCCGGGGGCGACAGCCGTCCTGGCCTGGCCGCTGGTGGCGCTCGCCTTCGCGACGGCCGTCTACACGGCGTTCCTCTTCGCCCAGGCCAAAGGACGGAGTTTCTGGCAGAGTCCGGCGCTTCCCGTGCACATGCTGGTGCACGCCGCCGTGGCCGGGGCCGCCGCGCTTTACCTCGCCTCGCTTTTCGTCGGCGGGCTGGAGCCCTTGAGGGGCACTCTCGCGCTGACGATGGCGCTTGGCCTGATCGGCGGGCTCCTGGTCTTTTGGGCGGAGCTTGGCGTCGAGCATCCTGACCGGGACGCGGCGCGGGCGGCGGCGATGATCTACAAGGGCCGTTACAAGAAGCTCTTCTGGGGCGTCTCCGTTGGCCTGGGGTCCCTGGTGCCGCTGGCCCTGGTGGGGCTGGGCGCGCTTCTGTCGCTGCCGTTGCTCGTAGCGGCCGCCGGAGTTCTGGCGCTCGTCGGGATCTTCGCTACCGAGCATGCCTGGATCGAAGCCCCGCAACTCATCCCGCTCGCATAGAGCAGTAGTCAGGCAGCGGCGTACTTATGTTAAGGAGAACCGAATGACGGTAAGGAAAGAACCGGGGAGATCGCTTATCGAGCAGGCGGCGACGAAGCTGAAGCTCATCCCCAACGTGGACCAGCCGGCCGACGGGGACATAGCCCGTCTCCAGTCCGGCACCGCCCTGACGAACTATCCGCCGCCCGAGCGGTGGGACGACTGGACGGAGTATGAGGCAAAGGGTTGGACGAGAAAACAAAAAAAGAGCTACCAGATCGTGCCGACCGTCTGTTTCAACTGCGAGGCGGCCTGCGGACTGCTCGCTTTCGTGGACAAGAATAACGGCGAGATCAGGAAATTCGAGGGGCATCCGCTGCACCCCGGCAGTCGCGGCCGCAACTGCGCCAAGGGACCGGCGACCATAAACCAGGTCAAGGATACCGAGCGCATCCTCTACCCGATGAAGCGCAAGGGGCCGCGCGGCAGCGGCGAGTGGGAGCGGGTTAGCTGGGACGACGCCCTGGAGGACATCGGCGGGCGCATCCGCAAGGCGATGCAGGAGGACCGGCACCATGAGATCATGTACCACGTCGGCCGTCCGGGACACGAGCTAGACCACATGGACCGGATCTTCAAGGCTTGGGGCGTGGACGCCCACAACTCCCACACCAACGTCTGCTCCAGCGGCGGCCGCTTCGGCTACCAGCTCTGGGGCGGCTTCGACCGCCCCTCACCCGACTACGCCAACGCCAAAGCCATACTCATGGTCAGCGCCCATTTAGAGGCCGGCCACTACTTCAACCCCCACGCCCAGCGGATCATCGAAGGCAAGATGAAAGGCTCCAAGGTCATCGTCCTGGACCCTCGCCTCTCCAACTCCGCCGCGATGGCCGACTACTGGCTCCCAACCAAACCCGGCTCCGAAGCCGCCGTGCTGCTGTCAATGGCAATGGTGATCCTGACGGAGGGGCTATACGATGCTCAGTACCTCCGCGAATGGACCAACTGGGGCGAGTACCTGAAAGAAGAGCACCCGGAGAAGGACGAAAATTCCTTCGAAGACTTCATCGAAGCGCTCAAAGAAGACTATGCTGAGTACACTCCCGAGTACGCCGAGGCCGAGAGCGGCGTGCCGGCGGAGAAGATATTAGAGGTAGCCCGTGTGATCGCTGCCGCCGGCTCCTCGGTCGCCGCCCACAACTGGCGGGCCGCCGCGGCCGGCAACCTGGGCGGCTGGCAGGTCTCCCGCACCCTGATGTTCCTCAACGTCCTGACCGGAAGCTGGGGCCGCAAGGGTGGCACATTGCCAAACGGCTGGAACAAGTGGATACCCGAGTACTGGACGGAGGCCGAGCCGCAGAAGGTGTGGAACGAGCTAACCTTCGCCGACGACTACCCGCTCGCCCAGTACGAGATGAGCATGCTCCTCCCGCACTTCCTGATGGAAGGCAGAGGCAAAGTGGACGTCTACTTCAGCCGGGTCTTCAACCCCGTGTGGACCTATCCCGATGGGTTCTCCTGGATCGAGGCTCTCTCCGACGAGGACAAAGTCGGCTGCCACGTCGCCATGACCCCCACCTGGAACGAGACCGCCTACTTCGCCGACTACGTGCTGCCGATGGGCCTGGCCCCCGAGCGGCACGACGTGATGAGCCAGGAGACCCACTCCGGCAAGTGGATCTCCTTCCGGCAGCCCGTGCTGCGCGAGGCGGCCCGCCGGCGCGGCGAGGAGTTCACCTACACTTACGAGACCAACCCCGGAGAGGTGTGGGAAGAGGACGAGTACTGGATCGAGCTCTCCTGGCGCATCGACCCGGATGGCTCACTCGGTGTAAGACAACACTTCGAGAGCCCCTACAACCCCGGCGAGAAGCTCACCGTGGACGAGTTCTACCGCTGGATGTTCGAGAACGCCGTCCCCGGCCTGCCCGAGAAAGCGGCCGAAGAGGGCCTCTCCGCCCTGGACTACATGCGCAAGTACGCCGCCTTCGAGATCCAGAACGAAGTCTACGAGCGCAACATGCGCGAGTTGGGCGAGGGAGAGCTGGAGGGAGCGCGGCTCGAAGAAGACGGTACGTATACCACCGAGGAAAGCCGCGAGCAGGGCGTGATGCGCGCCAAGCGCCGGGTACCTAACGTGGGCGTCAAGGTACAGGACAAGCCGCGTGAAGGCTTCCCCACGCGCACCGGTAAGCTGGAGATATGGTCCAAAACCATGGCGGAGTGGGGCTGGCCCGAGTACGCCACGCCCGGCTACATAAAGAGCCACGTCCATCCGGACGAGTTGGAGGAGGGACAGCTCGTCCTCAACGCAACCTTCCGGCTGCCGACCCTCATCCACAGCCGCAGCGGCAACTCCAAATGGCTCAATGAGATCTCCAACAAGAACCCGGTGTGGATATATCCCAAGGACGCCGAAGAGCGCGGCATCGAGACCGGCGACCTGGTACGGGTAACGACCGATATCGGCTACTCCGTAAACCACGCGTGGGTCACCGAGGGCATCGCGCCCGGCGTCATAGCCGTCTCCCACCACCTCGGCCGCTGGCGTCGCCGGCAGGACAAAGCTGACCGCTGGACCAACGCCCTGGTCGACATAACCCGCGAGAACGGCGGCTGGAAAATGCGGCAGGTCGAGAGCCCCGGACCTTACGAAAGCCCGGACCCCGACACCAGCCGCATCTTCTGGAGCGACGGCGGAGTACACCAGAACCTCACCTTCCCCGTGCACCCCGATCCCATAAGCGGGATGCACTGCTGGCACAACGCCGTATACCTGGAGAAAGCCCGCCCGGAGGACCGCTACGGCGATGTCTACGTGGACACCAATAAGAGCAAGGAAGTCTACCGCCGGTGGCTGGCGATGACCCGTCCCGGACCTTTAGAAAACGGCCTGAGACGCCCGGAGGTCTTCGAGCGACCTTTCCGGCCCGACAGGGAGATGTTCTTCGTCGAGAGGGATCAATAGTAGTATAGGAACATAGCTTACGAGGAGGCGAAGGGCTGGCGACTCTAGAGAAATTCGTTCCCGCCGCCGGGTGGCTGCGGCGGTACGAGTGGGGCGATCTCTCCAGGGACGCCTCCGCGGCGCTGGTCATCACCGTTATGCTGGTGCCGCAGAGCATGGCCTACGCGCTGCTCGCGGGCCTGCCGCCGATTTACGGGCTCTACGCCTCCACCGTTCCGACGATCATGTACGCTTTGTTCGGCACCTCGCGCCACATGCCGGTAGGCCCGCCCGCCTTGATGGCGCTTCTGACCTTCACCTCCGTCAGCGCCATAGCGAAGCCCGGCACCGAGGAGTACATCAGCTACGCTCTGCTCCTGGCGTTGATGGTCGGTGTTTTGCAACTCGCCCTGGGGTTGCTCAAGATGGGGTTCTTGACCAACTTCATCTCCCACCCGGTGTTGAGCGGGTTCATCTACGCCTCGGCGGTCATCATCGCCGTTAGCCAGGCGGAGCAGCTGCTGGGGATCTCGATCTCCAGCGATCAGTCCACGCCCGGCATGCTGTTGGAGATCGGCCAGCGGCTAACCGAGGCGCACCTGATCACGCTGGTTATAGGAGCCGTCAGCGTTGCCGGGATCGTATTACTCGGTAGGTTCGCGCCGCGGCTGCCGGGACCCCTGATAGCGGTGGTCGTGGCCACGCTAACCGTCTACCTGTTCTCACTCGACAGCCAGGGCGTGAATATAGTGGGCGAGGTGCCGCGAGGACTTCCCAACCTCTCCATGCCGGCCCTCGACTTCGAGGTGATGCGGACCCTGTTGACGGCGGCCCTGATCGTGGCCTTCGTCGGGTTTATAGAGTCCATCTCGGTCGCCAAGGCCGTCGCCGCCCGGGAGAAGTACAAGGTGGACTCCAACCAGGAGCTCCGCGCCCTGGGCCTCGCCAACGTCGGCGCGGCCTTCTTCTCCGGTTTCCCCGTTGCCGGCTCGTTCTCGCGCACGGCCGTCCAGTACCAGTCGGGCGGCAGGACGCAGATGGCTTCGATCATCACCGCCCTCATGATCGTCGCCACCCTGCTCGTGCTGACGCCGCTCTTCTACTATCTGCCCGACGCGGCACTGGGCGCGGTCATAGTGGTCGCCGTTTACAAGCTGTTGGACTTCGAGGAGGCCCGGCGGATCTTCAAGGTGCGCAGGGCCGATGGGCTGGCGCTCCTCATCACCTTCGTCGTCACCATATTCGTCGGGGTCGAACAGGGTGTGATCAGCGGCGCCGCGTTCGCCCTGCTGGCTTTCTTGCGCCGCACCGCCTACCCGGACATAGTGGAGCTCGGCTACGTGGAGGAGGAGGATTCCTTCCTCGGGCAGAACAGCTACCCGGAGGGCCGTACGTTCCCGAAGACCCTCATCGCACGCTTCGACGCCCGGCTCTACTTCGCAAACATATCGTTCCTCGAAGACTGGCTGCTCTCGGCGGTCGCGGACAGGCCCGACCTCGAACTGCTCGTCATAGACTTCCGGGGCGTAAACGGTATAGACGTGACGGCCATCGAGGGCCTGGAGAACCTTATAGGAGAGTACCGCTCGCGCGACGTCAAGGTCATGATCACCCACGCGAAGCCCCAAGTCCGGGAGCGGCTCAAGAGGGCCGGCTGGGACAAGAACTTCTCGGAAGTCGTGGAGCACCAGACCACGAGAGACGCCCTCCGGGATGCGGGCTTTTTGGAACGTCGGGAAGAGCATAGTGTGGAGTGACACCGAAAATAACCTCGCATCGGTCCTGAGATATCATTTGTGGAAGCAGCACGAACTGACTGCGCGAGGCTGCGGCAAATCGAAATCCAACGTAGTGAAAGGTAGCCGGTTTGTGAAATGGTTCGGGACGGGAGGCAAACAGTACCAACCCAAACGGGACGCCGAAGTACGGGAACATCTGGCCAACGAGCGCACGCTGCTCGCGTGGGTAAGGACTGGAGTTGGTTTGATCTCGGTAGGCTTCGTGGTCGAGAGGGCCGGAGCCATAGCGGCCGGAAATCCCGGCGGCGGGTCATCGGCCATGGCATCGGAAGTCTTCGGGCTCGCGCTGGCCGGCCTGGGCTGCCTCACGCTCGTAGTGGGAGCGGTGCAATTCCTCCGCAACCGCAAGATGATCATGGATGGTGTGTTCGCCGCCAGCTCCACCCCCTACATGATAATTATCATCGGTAGCTTGCTCCTGGCCGTCGCTTTCATCGTCTTCACCGTTTTTGCATGAGAGGCGAGATACCCGAAGGCGAGACGCTCTCGCGCGAATACCTGGCGAACGAACGGACGCTGCTGTCTTGGATCCGGACCGGCATCAACGCGATCGGCTTCGGCGTCTTGCTGCACTCGGTAGCCCGTATACTGCCCGGCTTGCCGGCCGACGGGCTGGCGTTCGGCGGGGTCGCCTTGGTAGTCCTCGGCGCGTTTATAGAGCTTATGGCCGTGGCGAGGTTCCTGCAGTACCGGTACTCGATCAGCCGCGGTGAATTCACTCCAGCATCGCTTTTATACCCGCTGGTTACCCTGGGACTCGCCATGCTCGTAGCCGGCTACATCATCTACGTGCTGGTCGCTTGAGCCCGAGTTGTCCCCGTAAATATCTTGAGAGGTGAATCGTGGAGAGTTACGAGCCCGAAGCGAAAAGCGGATTCGCGCTTTTGGGAAGGAGGGAAGGAGAAGTCCTGGAGGTACTGGCGTTCGACGTCGAAGACGGCAAGGTCCTTTGTCTGTTCGAGACCCAGGAGATCGCTGCCGCCTTCGCCAAGCTGAGCCCCGAAGTCAGGGGACAGGGCTGGAGCGTACACGTAATGACTACGGACCGGTTACCGGACCTCGTGGAAAAATTCGACTACGTTACGGTAGACCCCTCGCCCCAACTCGGCGCCGGGAAAGAGCTTCTGACGGCCCTTGGGTTCGCCAGGTCTCTCAGGCGCGACAATATTCCCGGTTCGGAGTAGAAGGCCGTTACGAGTCGTCGGAGCTACGAGAAAATGGAGGAAACTTTGCAAGAGGAAAAAAGTATCTTTGCCCTCGTATGCCCCCGGTGCAACCGGGCGCTATTCCACGTAGAGGGAAACGTGCTCGTCATGAACAGCACCCTGATAGAGTGGCCCGAGTCGAAGGGCTCGGGTTTCGACGTAGAATGCTGGAGTTGCCGTGAGGTGACCACGGTGATAGATGGCGCCAAGCTGCACATGCGGGGGCTGGAGATCTACACGACCAGCCAGCGCCCCGGAGACAAGCCGGCGTTCCTGGTGCGCAACCCCGGCCCTACGGACGACGACATCATGCGCCGTATCGACGAATAACACGGAATCCGCATAGTTACTTCCCTACTCCCTCACTCGCTAGAGAAGCAACCTTTCAACCGGATTCCGTATCATCTTTCCGGTGCGGCGGGCACGAAGCCATACCTGGCGTAGACTTCCTGTCCTCCGGGATTCAGGACGAAATCCACGAACTTGCGGGCGAGGTCGGGGTGCGGAGCCTCCTTGAGTGGTGCGAGGTAGTAGGTGATCTCGTCCTGCTGGTCGTACTCCCGGCCTACCTCGATCAACTCTATATCGCGGTCTTTAGCCGCGTGCTCCTTGTACTCCGTAAACCACACCGGACCCACGTCGGCTTTGCCCTGCTCGAGGTTGTCCGGGGTCTCGCGGTGGTGCACGGCGGTCAGGGTCGTGGCGCCGGCTTCTTTTTTCTCCTCCATGACCTTCCGCTCGAACTCCGGGCCGCCGAAGTCCCGGTACATGTCGAGTATGTAGCGGGCAATGCCCTCCCGTTCCGGGTTTGGCATGGATATACGCACGTCGTCCCTCGTGAGGTCTTCGAGTCCCCGGATGCCTTTGGGGTTGCCCCCGGCCACCACGAGCACGAGCCGGTTCTTTACGTAGGGCTTGATCTCTGTCTCCTCCAGAAACCCTTCCCGGGCCAGACCCCGCATCAGGTCAATCGTGGTGGAGAGATATACGTCGGCCCTGGCCGTTATCTCCCGGCCCCCGAACGTGGCGCCTCCGGCCCGGATCTGCTCCGCCAGGAGCCCCGGAGGGAGGGTCTCGTAGAAGACCTGCCCGGCTTCGGGGTGCTCTTCTCTGAAGTTTTCGAGCAACTCCGGCACGACCGGGGACTGGTTCCCGGCGAAGAAGACGTTCAGGTCTGCCGTATCGGCGTACTCCAGACCATGAACGTCTGTTTCGTTCGCTCTTGGTATCTCTACTGCCATATTCCCCCTTCTACGGGCTTTCCTCGCCGGCGTACTCGAGGGCGGCTTCTTTTAGTTCCTCGCTCTGCAGACCAACCCGCGCGGCGACCTCCAGAGCCTCCTCGCGGGTCTTGCCTTCGTCCAGGATCAGATACGGAATCAATAACGCGCCGACCCGGTTGGCGCTGGAGCAATGTACGAGAGCCGGACGGCGCTCCGGGTCACCCATGAGCTCGCGGAAGCGGTCGAACTTCTCTCCGCTCAGGGTGTCGGGGGTAACCGGGATGTTCTCGTATTCCATGCCGGAGTCGCGGACCGTCCGGGCTTCGTCGAACCCGCGGTCCTCTTTCTCCGCCCGGAGGTCGATGACGGTCTTGTATCCGGCTTCGGCCAACCGCTCCAGATGTTCCGCCGCGGGCTGCCCGGCGGTCGCCACGTCTTCCATCGGCTGTACGGCGTTCGTCATTCCCGGCGCGACTTCTCTTACGTCCTTCATCCTTACCTCCCTGGTTCGTTCTTGGGTCTGACTTGCGATGGCCCGCGCTCTACACGGCGACCACCGTCCCCCGAAGCTCCGCCGAGACGGAGTCGTGCTTGGAGAGGTACTGCTTCATCGCCTCTATGGCGTTGATGTCCAGGTTCCGGCGGTTGCCGCCGTACTTCTTCGGAACTCCCTGCATCGTTACGAACGAAGCCGTATAGGTCCTCTCCCGCTCTAGCGGATCGTCGCCCACGAAGAACTGCTGGATGCGCAGGCCCGGCGGGTTCTCGACTTTGATGTGGATGGTCAGACCGAGGCAACGCTTCACGTAGCCGCCCATCTGGCCGTAGGGATCGCAGCAGAAGGTGCGCTCCAGGTTCTCTTCCATCATCTCCCACAACTCCTCTCCGGTTAGCTCGACCGTCGATACGGGCGGGTTCGGGGGGATGATGTTCCAGAGGTCGTTCATGGTTACGGGGCCGGGCAATACCGGCGCCCCGTACCGCCAACCGTTCGAGAACGCCAGCTCCGCGCCGCTGGCGTCGATCAGGGCCTGCAAGAGAAAGTTGTCCATCGTAGCTTCGAGCTGGCTGTTACGGTTCAGGGCCGTCCCGGTATCGCCGACGACGGTATCGAGGAACTCCCGATGGGGTTCGAGGACCCCGTCTACCTGCTCCTGTACTTTACTGTCGGGCTCGATGGATTCTTCCACCGGGATCAGGGAGTGCCGGTAACCGCTTACCCGCCCGTCTTCCACTTCCACGTCCAGCCTCCCGATAAAGGAGCCGTGACAACCGGATTGCATCACGATGGCGCCGTTCACGATCGCCGGCTCGAAGAGGCGGTTGTGGGTGTGTCCGCTGAGCAGCACGTCGATGCCCTCCACCTCGGACGCCAACTTTATCTCCTGGGGAAAACCCAGGTGGGAGAGGACGACGATGAGGTCCACACCTTCAGAGTCCCGCAGGCGCTCTATGTGGCGCGGAAGCTCCTCGTTGCCCATCGGGAACCTGATGCCCTCGCTGAAGTGCGGGGGCATGGTCTTGTCGATGATCGTCGCGGCTAGCCCGATCACCCCGACCCTCAGCCCGCCGCGCTCCACGATGACGTAGGGGGGATAGACCAGCTCGCCGGTCTCCTCGTCGTAGCAGTTGGCGGCGAGCATGGGGTGGTTCAGCCCGGCGTTGATCTCCTCCAGCCTCGCCGGGCCGTAGGCGAAGTCCCAGTGGCCGGTCATGGCGTCGAGCTCCAGGGCGTTGACGAGCGGCACCAGGTCCTCGCCCCTGGATTTCACGGCGGGGTAGGTGCCGTGGAACGTGTCCCCGTTGTCCAGCGCCAGCACCGCACCGGGGTTCTCTTGCCGTATCTCCTTGAAGAGCGTGGCGATGCGCGCGTAGCCTCCCGCGTTCCGGTAGCTGGGCTCGCCCGTCTCGAAGAACAGCTCCGGGTGCAACTCCAGGTAGGCGTGGGTGTCGTTGAACTGCAGGATCGTTAGTTGCTTCGGTTCCGTCATTCGTTACTCCTCCTTCTCGGTTTGCTATCCCTGCCCGGCAAAGATGAGCAGTAACGCGTTGGCGAAGAGCAGGCCCAGCACTATCCAGTTAAAGGCGCTGGACGCCAGGCGGTTGAAGAGCGCGATGCCCGTCAACACCCCGATCGCCACCCCCGGCAGGGCGAGCGCCGAGACGATCATCAGCGGCAGCGTTACTTTGCCGAGGACCAGGAGCGTGATCATGCGGTAGGTGAGTATCGTGCAAAACACCGAGGCGAACAGGGCTTTCGTGCGAGACGGCGAGAGTACGCCGATGGCCATTAGCGTGGAACCGTAAACGATCATCGGCGGTCCGGGTATGCCGACGGCGCCGCCCAGGAAGCCCGCCAGCCCGCCGGCGAGTATCCCCAGCTTCCAGCCCGGCACAAACCCCGTCTCCCTGACCCAGTTCTTCACGAAGTCCAACTGTCGGAACAGCGCGATGGCGATTACGGCGAAGATCAGGGTGTAGCCTATCGCCGTCTTTACCTGCGCGTTGTTCCACTGGCTGAAGAGGTATGTACCGGTGGGCAGGGCCGGCAGCAACCCGATCAAGGGAAAGATGTAGAGCTTCCACTGAAAGTGTTGCCGCACGCTCAGGATCACCGTGCCAGAGGCCAGTATCGCCAGCGGTGTAAAGAAAATGCTCGCCGCCGCCGCGGGAAGGAAGAGCGGCAGGAGTCCGTTCGAGACCTGCGCGAGTCCGAACCCGCTCAATCCGGCCAGACCGGCCGCCAGGATCATCACCGCGTTGGTGATGACTATCTCCGTCCACCCGATTCCCTCGACGACATAGCCACTCGCCATGCCGTAGGCCGCGGCGGCGAAGACAACGAGCCCGATTATGCCCACGACGATGTGGACGGGCTTTATTAACCTCCCCTGTACCTCCGGCCTCTCTTCGGCGACTGGCTGTGCTCTGTTTTGCATCTCCCGAACCTTCTTTCGCTTGCGTTTTTACCTTCACCGCATGAGCCTGGGCTCACATGCTGGACAGGAGCAGCATCACCGCGTTGACGGTGAGCAGCGCGAGCACGATCCAGCCGAAGGTCTTTTGCGGTATGCGATTGTAAGCCCTTATACCCAGCCAGGTCCCTATTAATAGTCCTGGCAACGCCAACCCCGAGAAAAGCATTAGGCCAACGGTCAGTTTGCCCGCGATGGCGAGGTTGATCAGACGGTAGACCATCAGCACGGGGAAGTAGGAGGTGAAGACTGCCTTGGCTTCTCCCGGAGCCCAGATGCTCGCGGCCATCATCAGCGATCCATAGAGAATCATCGGTGGACCGGGTATGGCCACGGCGCCGCCCAAAAGACCCGCGCATATACCGGCGAAGAGACCGGTCTTCCACCCGGGACTGAACCCAGAGTTCTCTACCCAGCGTTGGACAACGTCCATCTGGCGGACCACCCCGATGATCACGACCGAGATAAGCAGCGTGATGGCTATTGCTATGCGCAACTGCGCGTTGTTCATAGACGCGAAAAATGCTGCCCCGATCGGCAGAGCGGGCAACAGGCCGAGCACCGGCCAAATAGTATTTCTCCACTTGAAGTGCTGGCGTACGCTCAGGAATGTCCTGCTGGAGGCGACGAACGCGAGCGGCGTGAACATAATGGACACCACGGCCGCCGACATGAAGAACGGCATCACTCCGTTAGCCACCTGGGCGAGCCCGAACCCCGCCATCCCGACGACCAGGGCCGCGACGGTCATCACGACGTTCGCGACTACTATCTCGAACCCTCCTATCTCCGGAACGCCTTGTCCCGCCAACGTCCAACCGAGAAGGGACCCGATAAAGATAAGCCCGCCGAGCGTCCAGTAGATGAGGTCTATGGTTTTTCCCCGTATCTTCTGTTCTTGCTCTCTGGTTTCCGCTACCGCATGCCCCGATTGTGTCATGGTGTTGCGATCCTCCTTCTCCTGCCTTTCGGCTACGCTTGCACTGAGCTACTGCCCGTCGGCTCACCTATGCCGCAAGCGGCGTAGCACCTTTCCTCGTAACTTTATGGCCGCGAAGATCCCGAGTGGAAGAACGCCCAGGGCGATCATTTTCCCCGCCGTGATTTTGGACAGGTGCGGCCTGTTTTCTATAGGAAGTGTGCTGTCGCTCCATTCTTGCCACGAGCCGTCGTAATTTTTTACGTTGTCGTAGCCCAGCAGCCTCAGCGTGAAGAGGTGGTGGCCCGAACGGGCCGCACTCTGACAGTAGGTCAGGATTTCCTTGCTCGGATGAAAGCCCTCCGCCCGGAACATCCCGTCCAACTCGCCCGCGGGCTTCAACGTGTGGTCCCTCTCCAACGACCGGGACCAGTTGACCCAACGGGCCGACGGTATGTGCCCGCCGCGTTTGGCATGCTTCGTGTAGCCTAGCTTTTCGAGGATGCCGAAATACTCGATTCCGCTCCGCGCGTCGAAGATAACCGTATTCGGGTCGTCGAGCTTCTTGAGTAACTCGTCGTACGTGACGAGGTCTTCCTTCCTCGGACGAGGCGTAAAGGTAGCGAGCTCGGGACGGGGGATCTCCCTGGTGACCGGGTGGCCCTCGGCGACCCACTTTTTCCAGCCGCCGTTTAGGATGCGGATGTTCTCATGACCGTAGTGGAACAACGTCCACCATACCCGGGCCGAATAGGACCCCACGTCGTCGTAGATGACCACTTCGTTTTCATCCCCGATGCCCAGCTTGCCGAAGACCCCTTTCGCCTGTTCCGGGGGAAGGACGTGGCACTCGTCACACTTGTCTTTGGTGTCCTTGTAGTCCATGTAGACCGCGCGGTGTATGTGCTTCTCATAGTAAGCGTCCGGGTTGTCCCGGCAGTCGATAACCCTGAGATTAGGATTGTCGAGGTTCTCCTCCAGCCAATCCGTTTCGGCCAGCATCTCCGGCCGGGTGTAGCCGCCGGTGTCCGCACTCGCCATTCAAGTCCCCTTTCCAGCCACCGGCGGCTACTTGATGCCCGGCAGGGCTTCTATATTCCGCGTGCGCTCCTCCAGATCCGGTATCCCTACACCTATGTCTTCGAGGTCTTCTGCCGCGAGACGGTCGAAGTACGCCTTTACCTCTCCCGGCTCGTCTTCCGGGTACTGGAACTGCCGCATGAATTTGGTGTCGATGTAGTTCTTGAGGCTCCACGCGTATTTGCCCCGCCAGACCAGCGAACCCCGGATCGCCAGTCCTTCGTAGTTGCCCAGGTTGAGGATGTAGAGAAACTTAGACTGAGGTTCGAACTTCTCGAGCGGCGCTCCTTTCAGGAGCGCCTGCATGTTACGGAAAATGAGCGGCCCCTGGCGGATGGCGAAGACGCCGAGTCGGGTTAGTGGCTCGCCGCGGAAAGCTACGGAATCGCCGCCGCCGAAGAGCCGCGGGTCGCTGATGCTCTGCAGGTGCTCGTTTATCCACAGCCCGTCGTCGTACGAGGTGGCGAGGCCGGATTCGCGGAAGATGTCCGGTGGTTTGATGCCGACCGCCAGGATGAGCGTATCGAACCCTATCTTGCGCCCGTACCGGGTGTAAGCGGCGTTCTCCTCGACCTTTACTATCTCCGAGTTGAGCAGTACCTCTATACCACGGTTCCGCATGAACTCGTACATTTTTCGCCGCGCCCGCTGTGGCGCGGATTTTAGCAAGTAAGGGTTCGAGTTGGCGATGGTCACCTCGCCGTCTATGCCATGATCTTCGAAGACTTTTTTAGAGTTGCACGCCATCTCGCAACCTCCTGGACCACCACCGACTACCAGCACTTTCGGCCGCTTACCATTTGCGCTTTTGAGGCTCCGAAGCTCCCAGTGCAGGTTCTCCATGTTCTCTACGGGCTTTACGGCGGTGAGGTGCTCCTCGGAGATTGCGAAGGTCTTGTTGGGTACTCCGCTGCCCAAGCAAACGGACATGGCATCGTAATGTATGGTCTTGCCACTATCTAGCAATACCTCTTGTTCGGCCGACCGGATCTCCTTGATCCGGTCCTTTACGAAGCGTCCCCCGCCTTTCTCCACGAGGTAGCGGACGTCCAACCGATCCTCCTCAGGCCGGTATATCCTGGACAAGAGCCCCGGGGCCATGCCCGAGTAGTACAGGAAGCGGCTCGGATTTACGAGGATCACCTCGAACCCTTGCTCGGTTAGCTCCCGGGTATGCCGTAGTGAATAGAGGTGCGCGTGTCCGCCTCCTGCGAAGACTACGGTTGGTTTCTTCGAGTTGCCCGTGTCAGTGATCACCTTCCACCTTTCTCAATCTCCCTACGGGTAGCGGCTCCCCTAACTCGCCACACGCACCGTCGAGGTGTGCAAAGACGCCCTGCGGTCGTTGAAAATGTCTCCCGTGCTCTTCACGACGGTCCACGCTCCGTATTTCCCCTTCCCACTGTGAAACCTCTTATGGAAAATAACTATAGGCAGTGCTCCCTATAGGTTCAATGCATTATCCATGCCGCTCGTGCAGTTGTTTACTATGTCGCTAAAGCCTGAACCTATAGCCTGTATGCTGCCCGGATTCGCCGAATGGACGGCGGTAAATGAAAAATTAGCCTATTCCAATATGGTATATTAAAAGCTAACGAGACTATGGTAGTGGAAGGGTTCGCCGGGAATGAAGTTACGGTCTTTGGAGGCGTTTTGCGCGGCGGTGGAGGAGCGTACTATTTCGGGTGCCGCCCGCCGGATGTACATCTCCCAGCCCAGTGTGAGCGACCGGTTGGCGGAGTTGGAGCGCGAGGCCCAGGTTAAACTTTTGAAACGCTCACCGCAGGGCGTCGAGCCGACGGAGCATGGAACGTTGCTCTACGAGCATGCGCGCAAGGCTCTCGATGAGGTGCGCGGCGTGGATCATCTGTTGCACACGCTCCGGAGCAAGCGGGATATGGAGTTGCACTTCGCGGCGAGTTCGACGCTTGGAGAACATCTGCTTCCCCAGTGGTTGTGGGAGTACCGGCGGGGGATGCCCGAGATCGTCCCTCGCCTGTACGTCGGCAACACCCGGGAAGTAGTCGAGCAGGTCCGTTCGGGTGAGGTGGGATTCGGGGTCATAGAGGGTAGGCAGAGCCAGGAGGGGCTTGAGTGCCTGCCGCTGCTGGATGACGAGCTCGTAGTCGTGGTCTCGCCCGGCCACCGGTGGGCCCGGCGCCAAATAACCGTGGAGGACTTGCCGCGGGAACCCTTCATCTCCCGGGAGAAGGGCTCGGGGACCAGAGGCGTTATCGAACGGGCTTTGGCGGAGATGGGCGTTACGCTCGACGTACAGAGCGAGATCGGCAGTACCAGCGGGATCAAGGAGGCCATCGAAGCCGGCTTCGGGTTCTCGATGCTTTCCCGGGCCACTATCCGGCTGGAGGTACAGACCGGGAGGCTGGCGGTGGCCGAAGGCGTCGCGATCCCGCGGCGCTTCACCCTGGTCCGGCATCCCTCTCCTACGTTGAGCCTGGCGGAGCGGGGCTTCTATGAGCACCTCTTAGAAGTGCGGGAGCGGTCCGGCATGGCGTTAGATCCGGCGGAAGCATAGTACCTTTACAGCTTGGCCCCTTCACCAAACTCCTTGATCGAGCCGGCGTTTTCGACGGCTCGAAGAGTCTGTAACTGAGTAACCGTGATAGCCATATACAACGTCTCAGACGCTGCGGTCAAGCCGCGACAGGAGAGGCGCGAGACCGTCTGTCCTGACCCTGGATCAGGTCCACGCTTTCCTCGACGCCGCCCGCGAGGCCGGGGACCGCTTCGAGGCCCTCTACGTCACCGCCGTCTTCACCGGCATGCGCCCCGGCGAGCTCCTCGCCCTCCACTGGGCCGACCTGGTCCTCGACGGCCCGGAGCCCGAGGCCCGCGTCAGGCGCAGCCTCTCGAAGGACGACCACGGACGACGGGTCTTCAAGCGCACCAAGACCGAGAAGGGCCGCTCCGTCTCCCTCATGCCCGAGGTAGTCGAAGCCCTGCGCGCCCACCGCCGGCGCCAGGACGGGGAACGGCTCCTTTACTCCGGGCCGTGGAAGGACCAAGACCTCGTCTTTCCAAACAAGACCGGCTCCCCGATGGACTGGGACAACATCACCGCCCGCAACTACAAGCCCCTGCGCGAGAAGGCTGGCCTGCCCGAGACCACCCGCCTCTACGACCTCCGACACACTTTCGCTACGCTCTGGCTGGAGTCCGGCGAGCACCCCAAGATCCTCCAGGAGATCCTCGGCCACTCCCGAATATCGGTAACGCTCGACACCTACAGCCACGTCATTCCCCACATGCAACGCGAGGTGATGGGGCGGTTCGGAAAGATGTTTTTGAAGCTATCATAAACTTGATTGCATTTTACTCGGGTCGTGGAAAGGGGGCGGAAGGCCGGGTGGAATAGATCTAACCGTATGCTGCCTCGAGCCAGGCATTGAATGTCGCGGTGGCCTCTTCTCGATCTGCTTTGGATAAGAGCAGAATAAGAAGTAATCGGGCCTTTAGACCGTCGAGTGGACCAGCGGAGATCAAGCCGCGTTTGAGAAGATCTGTTTCGGAACCTGGGAAACCGTAGGTATGGGTCAAGGTCTCTCCGCTTCCAGTACGGGATGCGAGCACTACCGGCATCTTCGTGGCAAGATAGCTTATGTGATCCACCATCTCCGCTGGTACATGTCCGCCGCCCATTCCCTCCAACACCAGACCGGAATACCCCGACTGTTCAATACCTTGCAAAAGACGACCCTCGTCTCCCAGACTCACAGTAAGTAACGCTACTGGACTATTTCCAACATATCCCGGTGTCGGTATGTGCGGAGGCCTGGGTAGGCGCGTGGGGATGCGGGGGACACCCTCAGAGATCCAACCTATCGGCCCTACGGGCGAGGAGCGGAAGGTAGCGGGATTCTGGGTGTGCGTCTTGCGCACGAAGCGGGCGGCGTGAACCTCGTCGTTGAAAACTACCAGGGTCCCGAGTTCGCGCGCCGCAGGGCTCGCCGCCACCTGGACGGAGGCCAGGAGATTTGCCGGACCGTCGGCACCCGGAAGGGAAGGGTTACGCATTGCACCTGTTACCACGATAGGAGCCTCCGTATCCACGAGCAGATCTAGCGCGAATGCCGTCTCCTCTATCGTATCCGTGCCCTGGGTTATGACGATTCCGTCGGATCCCTCCTCTAAGAGATGTGGAATCTCTTCGGCCAACTCCGTGAGATCTTTGAGACCGAGGTGCGCTCCCGGTAGTTGCCGGAACGAGGCGGCTCTTACCTCCGCCACCTCCGCCAGTTGGGGGACGGCTGAGACGAGTTCATCACTCGTGAGCGTTGGTACGACCCCGGAATCACCGTCGCCGGTCATCGCGATGGTCCCGCCGAGTGAAAGCACGGTAATCCTGGGCAAGCTCAAGTTTAGTCCTTCCCTAAGAGGGTCTCTGCCGTTCCGGACAAGAGGACGTCGCGCTCTCGGTCCGTAAGCGTCGGGATTTTTCCAACCGTTTCCAGAGGTTCCTCGTCTCCCATGTCGAAGGGAGCGTCGGTGCCGAGCGCAACATGGTCCGCCCCGACGAGATCCAGCAGATAACGGAGCGCCAGAGGGTTGAAGGTGATGGTGTCGAAGAATAGCCTGCCCAAGAGCTCGCTTGGAGGTGTCTTGGTGCTTGCTCGCGTCTCGGGGCGTACGCCGTGTCCGTGCTGGAGGCGTCCGATCTGGTATGGGACGAACCCGCCCCCATGGGCGACGCAGATCTTCAGATCGGGCAACTCATCGAGCAGCCCGCTGAACATCAGGTTCGCGATCATGACCGTGGAGTCGTAAGGATTGCCGAGAAGGTTGGTGAGATAATAATCTTCGAGCCCCTGCTTGGCGCCCACGTAGTATGGATGGGCCAGCACGAAGACACCGAGCTCGCTCGCACGCTCCAGAACTGGCCTGAACTCCTTGTCCGCGAGCTGCCGGCCCTCGATAGAGGTCCCGATCTCCACCGCCCGGAACCCGTGGACGGTGACCACCCTTTCCAGCTCTTCGACGGCCGCCCATGCATCCTGCATCGGAACGGTCGCCATTCCCCGGAACCTCTCCGGGTTCTCCGCTACCTGCCCTGCGATTCCGTCGTTTACCAATCGCGCCGTCTGCGTCGCTACTTCCGGGTCGGCCCAGTAGTAGAAGAGTGGAGGTGGAGGAGAGAGGACCGAGGTGTCTATGCCCTTCCGGTCCATCGCCCGGAGCTTGGCCTTGGGGTCGGTGAACTCCTCGAAGAGAGGATAAGCGTAGCCCTGATTGTGCACCACTCGCCTCGAACTACCGTCGTCTTCGATGCGGGCCATAAAACGGATTGGATCGGACTCTATTGCATCAACGATTTTGGGGGGGATCGCGTGGCTGTGGATGTCGACGACGGCCATGGCTAGCTGTACCGTTTTCCGGTTACGTCCTCGACGAACCAGTCAAAGGGTTCGTCGGAGAGGTTGACGATGATATTCTGAGTCTGGGTGTACTCGTGGTACGCTTCCAGGCCGTTCTCACGACCTATGCCGCTCATCTTGAACCCACCCCACGGGGAAGCCGGATCGATGCGGTGGTGGTCGTTGATCCACACCACCCCGATCTCTAGCTGATGGGCCACGCGGTGGGCTCGCCGTACGTCGTTCGTCCATATGGCCCCGGCCAGCCCGAACTCTGTTGCGTTGGCGAGAGCTATTGCTTCCTCCTCGGTGTCGAAGGGCAGAACGCAGACTACCGGCCCGAAGATCTCCTCCTGGGCCACGCGCATCTCGTTCTCGACGTCGGTGAAGACCGTAGGCGGATAGAAGTAACCTTTGTCGTACGGTGGGTCCGTGACGCGGTTTCCTCCGGCGGCCAGGGTAGCGCCTTCCTCCACGCCGATGCGCACGTACTTCTCCACCTGGTCTAGCTGTTTCTGGGAGACGAGTGGTCCCATCTGGGTAGAGGGATCCTGCGGATCGCCGAGGGAGATGCTCTTCGCCCGGTCCGCAAGCCTCTCTACGAACTCACCGTACAGGGACCTGTGTACGATGGCCCTGGCTCCCTGTACGCACGTCTGTCCCCCGGCCACGAACGAAGCAAAGAGCGCACCACTCACGGCTCTCTCCAGATCGGCGTCACCGAAGATCAGACTCGACGCCTTGCCTCCTAGCTCGGCTCCTACACGCACCAGGTTCTCACCGGCGATAGAGGCGACCTTCTTGCCGGTCTCGGTGCCGCCAGTGAGGTCGATCTTCCTTATGCCCGGGTGGGAGGTCAGCGCCAGCCCCGCCGTGGCCCCGAAGCCGGGAACGACGTTGTAGACGCCGTCGGGCAGGCCGGCCTCTTTCAGGACGTCGCCGAGCATGAGGGGTGTAAGCGGAGCGAGTTCACTCGGCTTCACGACGATGGTGTTGCCGCCGGCGAGTGCCGGGGCGACCTTCTTCGTAAGTATGAGGAGCGGATGGTTCCACGGCGTGATATGTCCCACTACGCCGAGAGGCACCCGCCTGGTGTAGTTTAGGTAGTTGCCGCCGAAAGGGGGAACTGTGTCCTCGTGCGTGCGGGCCAGCGCCCCGAAGTACTCGTACCATTCCGGCAAGCGGGCGAGCTGCGCGGACATTTCGCGGTAGGCTCGGCCCGTCTGATCTACCTCGACGCGAACAAACTCGTCGAGCCGGTCTCTGAGTATCCGGGCAGCCCTTGAGAGGATGTTGCCCCGCTCCTCGCCACTCGTCTTTCCCCAGTCGTGGAAGGCCGCGGAGGCAATCTCCACGGCCCCATCAACGTCTTTCTTGTCGCCCTCTGACACGAAGGCCATGGTCTCGCACCTGGCGGGGTTCTCGACCTCAAAGGTCTTGCCGGAGGCGGATGGAATGTGTTCCCCACCAACGAACATATGGTATAGTGGCGCCTCGCTCATACCGCTACCTCGTTTAAGGCACCGATGACCTCGTCGCTCGTTATCACCCAGCCGAAGGCTGCCCGTATACAGGTAAGCGCCGCCTCGTGTACCTCCGGGCCGTCCATGGAATCAACGCAGTCTTCCACGACCAGCACGGCGTAATCCCGGCTGCAGGCGCTCGTCGCCGTTGATAGGACGCAGCTGTTCGTATTGACCCCTGTGATCAGCACGGTGTTGATACCGTGCTTGCGCAACACGAAGTCGAGGTCGGTTCCGACGAAGCAGTTGTAGCGTTTCTTGGTATCGACGACCCAGTCCCGCTCGGAATCTAACAAGGAAGGGATGATCTCACATCCCGGCGTCCCCTGGATATTGTGTTTCTCCACGTTCTTGCGGGTGGCCACCGGATCGTCCGCCCTCGTGCGCCAGAACGGGTTGGTGCGTATCTCTTCGGCATCTCGGTAGCTGGTAAGCTGATGGATGATCCGGATCTCCTTACTTCTACACCGTTCGAAGAACCAGCGGTTCGACTCTATGATCCGGTCTTCGGTCCCAGTCACCACCGGCATTGTCGCGACCTCCGGATCCAGGTGCCCTCGGTGCAGGTCGATCGCCACCACCGCAGCCCTTACTTCGTCAACCCCGTATGGCATCTCTCCTCCTTATGGTGCTTCAGTCATCGCACAATTATTTCAATATACTGAATTAAACTTTAACGCATTGGGTTGGTATGAGCAACAGCCTCGCTGGATAGAGCCGAACCGGTACTTTAGAGGGTGGGTGGTGTAACCACACCGTAGAGGATAGAGATGTCTGGGTGTATGTTGCGAAATTTGTGCGTCCTGGTCGAGGGGTAGGATGCAGTATCTCCCTTGTTCAGGACGTATCGTTCTTTCCCATCGAGCAGTAGTTCGAGCTGTCCCTCGACTATGAAGATGACCTCTTCTCCCTCATGGGCGAGCGATCCTTCGTAGTCTGCACCTGGCTCGAACGTCATCATCAGCGCCTCTATGCGTCGGTTGAGGTCCGGTACCAACAACTCGGTCTTTACACCCTCGACGGGCGAGTCCAGGAGACTGCGTTCATGGGGGCGGGTAACCACGCGGTTGGTTTCCGTGCTATCCAGCAGGGCTCCTATCGTAATGCCATAGAATTGGACGATTTTCTGCAGTTTCGCCAGTGTGATGTCGCTCTTGCCCGTCTCTACCATCGAGAGAAAAGACGCCGAGAGTCCGGTGCTCTGCGCAAGATCCTGCAGCTTCAATCCTCTGACTTTGCGTAGTTTTCTCAGTTTTTGCCCTACGTCCAAGCTCCAACTCCTCTCAAGCACCTAGCATCTTTTATATTTAAACACATTTCAATTACTTGAATTTATTATCAATTTCCGCTATATTGCGACTCGTAGTGGTTTCAGGGGAAAGGAGTTTTGAGTATGTCGGAACGGTTGATCCACGAGATCACCGAGGAGAGTGGGCCTCATTACGAGCCCTTCGGGTGGCATCACTGGCCGGATCACCCCTGGATGTCTTACCAGTTCAGGCGCCAGCTCGGCGAGA
>JBARZM010000265.1:0-11744 GCA_049650095.1 Rubrobacteraceae bacterium
TCGCTGATAATTACGGCTTCGATCATCTCGCAGGCGCCGCGGGCGATCCAGTCGCTCTGGGAGAACCAGAACATACTCAACATAGTAGTAGTTGCGATACTCGCGGTTATCATCGTCGCGGCGATCGTCTTCGTGAACGAGGGGCAGCGCCGCATCCCGATCACCTACGCCAAGCGGCAGGTCGGGCGGCGGATGAGCCAGGGCGGCACTACTTACCTCCCGCTCAAGGTCAACATGGCCGGGGTCATCCCGATCATCTTCGCCTCCTCGCTCCTTCTCTTCCCGACGGTGCTGACGCAGTTCGCCAGCGGCGGCAACCCGGACTCGTTTCTGTCGCAGTTGGCGGCGTTCTTCGCGGCCGGCACCGCGCCGTACCTGATCCTTTACGCGTTCATGATCATCATGTTCACGTATTTCTACACGGCGGTGCAGTTCAACCCGGTAGAGCACGCCGAAAACCTCAAGAAGAGCGGCGGCTACGTGCCCGGCATCCGTCCGGGGCGGCCGACGGCGGAGTACCTGAACTCGGTGCTGACCCGCATCACGCTCTTCGGGGCTTTCTTCCTGGCTACCGTGGCCGTATTGCCGTACCTGATCTCCGGGGCTCTCGGCTTGGGACAATCCATATTCCTGGGTGGTACCTCTATGCTGATCGTGGTCGGCGTCTCGCTGGACACGGTTCGGCAGCTCGAAAGCCAGTTGATGATGCGTAACTACGAGGGATTCTTGAAGGGGAGGAAATGAGGGTCGTAATCTTCGGTCCCCAGGGGGCCGGCAAGGGAACCCAGGCGCAGTCGATCTCGGAGGAAACCGGCGCCAAGCACATCGCCACCGGCGATCTGGTGCGGGCGGAGATAAAATCCGGCACCGAGCTCGGGGAGAAGATAAAAGACTACAACGACCGGGGCGACCTGGTCCCCGATGAGATCATCATCGAGATGACGATGCCGTACCTGGAGGACAATGATTCCTGGCTTCTGGACGGCTTCCCGCGCAACGAGGCCCAGGCTAAAGCCCTGGACGAAGCCTTGCGGGAGTCGGGCATGGAACTCGACGCGGCGGTCGCGCTCGAAGCCCCGGATGAGGAGCTGGTAAAACGCCTCTCCGGGCGTCGCCAGAGCGAGGCGACGGGCAACATCTACCACCTGGAGCACAACCCGCCACCGGAGGACGAGTCGGAGGACGCCGGGCCGTTCGTACAGCGCGAAGACGATAGAGAAGATGCGATCCGCAACCGGCTAGAGGTCTACCACGAGCAGACCGAACCTTTGAAGGACTACTACGCCGAACGCGACATCCTCGCCACCGTAGACGCCACCCAGGAGATCACGGCCGTCACGGAAGACATGATGAAATCTCTGGACGAAGGGACCACCAAGTAGCATGATCGTCCGGAAGAGCAAGGGTGAGTTGGAGGCGATGCAGGAGGGCGGCAGGATCACCGCCGCCTGCCTCAAGATGCTGGGCGAGAACGTCCGGGCGGGCGTCACGACCCGCGACCTGGACCGGCTGGCCGAAGAGTTTATCCGGAGCCGGGGCGGCACGCCGGAGTTCAAGGGGTACCAGGGCTTTCCGGCCTCCATCTGCGCCTCGCCGAACTCCATGATCGTACACGGCATCCCCGGGGACTACCGTCTGGAAGACGGGGACATCATTTCCCTGGACGTGGGAGTCCGGTACAAGGGCTTCGTTACCGACAGCGCCCGGACTTTCGCGGTCGGGGAAGTCCCGGAAGAGACCGACGGCCTTTTGCACGTCACCCAGCAGTGTTTGGCGGCCGCCACGGAGCAGATGCGGCCCGGCAACCGGCTCGGGGACGTGGGCCACGCCATACAGTCTATCGCCGAACCCCGGGGGTACGGTGTTATAAGGGACCTGGTCTCGCACGGCGTCGGACGCGAGATGCACGAAGACCCCCAGATCCCGAACTACGGCAAGGCGGGAAGCGGTGTCAGGCTCCAGCCGGGCATGGTCTTCGCCATAGAGCCAATGATCACGCTGGGCGACTACGACATCCACATCTCCGAACGGGATGGGTGGTCGATCTACACCGCCGACGATTCCCTGGCGGCCCACTACGAAAACACCGTAGCCGTTACGGATGGCGACCCCTGGGTGCTCACGGTGGGCGAGTGGGAGCTGGGAGAAACGGGCGCGGCATGATAACATATTCGTTTGGCTTCAATCATTTTGTAACACCCGAAATCGAGAGGTAGAGGAGGTCCTTGGCTAAAGAAGATGTCATAGAGGTGGAAGGTACGATAACCGAAGCGCTGCCGAACACCCAGTTTCGGGTGGACCTGGAGAACGGGCACGAGGTACTGGCCCACATCTCGGGCAAGATGCGGATGCACTACATCCGGATTCTGCCGGGAGACCGGGTCAAGGTAGAGCTCAGTCCCTATGACTTAAGCCGGGGCCGTATCACTTACAGGTTTAGAACTTAGAAGGAGAGCGTCGTGAAAGTAAGGGCGAGTGTCAAACCAATATGCGAGCGGTGCAAGGTTGTCCGCCGCAACGGGGTCGTGCGGGTGATCTGCTCGAACCCCCGCCACAAGCAGAGGCAGGGATAGTATGGCCCGGATAGCCGGTATCGACTTGCCGAGAGAGAAGAGGGTCGAGGTTGGCCTGACGTATGTCTTCGGCATAGGACGTTCGACGGCCAGGAAGATCGTCGCGGAGACCGAGATAGATCCGAATACGAAGGTGCGCGACCTCGCGGAAGGCGAAGTCAGCAAGATCCGGGTTTACATCGAGCAGAACCTGGAGGTCGAAGGAGACCTGCGCCGGGAGACGAACCAGAACATCCGGCGTTTGATGGAGATCGGCTCTTACCGGGGTATCCGGCACCGCCGGGGTCTTCCGGTTCGCGGCCAGCGGACGAAGACCAACGCCCGCCAGCGCAAGGGTCCGAAGCCGTCCATAGGCGGAAGGAAGAAGAGGTAAATGGGTAGGCAGAGGCAGCAGCGAGGACGCGGGGCAGGCCGCTCGCGCCGTAAGGTGCGGCGGAACATATCCACCGGCATCGTCCACATAAAAAGCTCTTTCAACAACACCATCGTCAGCGTCTCGGACACCGAGGGCAACGTTATAGCCTGGGAGTCGGCGGGCGCGATGGGCTTCAAGGGCAGCCGGAAGAGCACCCCGTACGCCGCCCAGATGACGGCGGAGAGCTGCGCGAACAAGGCGATGGACCAGGGTGTCCGGCGCGTGGACATCGAGGTGAAGGGCCACGGTTCCGGCCGCGACATGGCCGCCAGGACCTTCCAGTCCATGGGCATCGAAGTGCTCGGCATAAAGGACGTCACCGGCCAACCGCACAACGGTTGCCGGCCATCCAAACGCCGCCGGGGTTAGAGCGAGAGACCGGCGGGTCTTTAGAGAAATATTTAGGAGGTAGCAGAGTAGTGGCGCGTTATACAGGACCCAGAGGCCGGCGAGACCGGCGGGCCGGGGTAATGCTTTCCTCGATGCGGAAGAACCCGCTGGAGAAAAAGCCCTATCCCCCGGGCGAGCATGGCCGGGGACGTCAGAAGCAGACGGAGTTCGGTGTCCGGCTTTTGGAGAAGCAGAAGGCCCGGTGGTATTACGGGGTGTCGGAGAAGCAGTTCCGGCGGGCGTACGACCGGGCGACCCGGATGCAGGGCGTTACCGGTGAGAACTTGCTGCGGCTCATGGAGTTGCGGGTAGACAACGTGGTATTCCGGATGGGCTTTGCGACCAGCCGGCCGCAGGCGCGGCAGCTAGTGGTCCACGGCCACTTCCAGCTCAACGGCAAAAAGCACGACATACCGTCGGCGATCATGCGTCCGAACGACGTGTTGACCGTGAAAGAGAAGAGCCGGAACCTGGAGCCGGTAATCAATGCGGTGGAGAACGTCATAGCCGTTCCGCCGTGGCTCGAGGCGGACCACGAGAACTTCACCGGGCGGGTGCTTCACCTGCCGGGCCGGGATGAGATCGACACCCCCGTCGAAGAGCAGCTCATCATCGAGTTTTACAGCCGGTAAAAAGATTCAATAACTTAGCAGGTGGTAGTTTTGACGATGTTGGACATAGCGCCACCCCGTTTCAGGGTGGAAGAAGAAGAGGAACAGCGGGCGATATTCGTCGCCGAGCCGCTGCCCCGGGGTCTCGGCCACACTTTGGGCAACTCGCTTCGGCGGGTCATGCTCAGCGGCCTTACAGGTTCGGCGGTCACCAAGATCCGGATAGAAGGAGTCTCGCACGAGTTCTCCACGATCCCCGGCGTCAAGGAAGACGTCGTGGACATCATCCTGAACGTCAAGGAGCTGAAGTTCAAGCTCGAACGCGACGAGCCTATAGAGCTTGAGATCACCAAGGGCGGGCCGGCTGAGATCACCGCGTCCGACGTCGAGTTGAAGGCGGATATAGAGGTCATCGACCCGGACGCTTACATAGCGAGCGTCTCGGAGGGCGGAAACCTGGACCTTCGCCTGACGGTCGAGAAAGGCCAGGGCTACGTGCGGGCCGAGCAGAACAAGAGCGAGGCGGACCCGATCGGGGTTATAGCCGTAGACTCTCTTTTCTCGCCGGTGCAGCGGGTTAACTACTCCGTCACCGAGACCCGGGCCGGGGCCCGGACCGACCTCGACTCATTATCGATGGAGGTCTTTACCGACGGCCGCATAACGCCCCGCGAGGCTTTGCAAGAGGCTTCGGGACAGCTCATGGACCTGCTCGGGCTCTTTACCGACGGCTACGAGGCCCTGCGGGGCGGCGACGCCCGTCGGGGCACCGGGCGGCAGGTCATAACCGACGAGCGGCTGGTCGAGGAGTTGGAGCTTACCGTAAGGTCCTACAACTGCCTCAAGCGCGAGGGCGTCGACACCATAGGACAGCTCGCCACGATGACCGAGGAAGAGCTAATGAACATCCGCAATCTCGGCATGAAGAGTGTGGATGAGATCCGATCAAAGCTCACCGAGTACGGGTACGAATTGGAGAGTGAGGGCTATGAGGCACAGTAAGCGCGGACGCAAGCTGGGCCGGGAATCGCAGCACCGGAGGCTTATGCTGGGCACGATGGCCGGGCAGGTCATCCAGCACGGGCGCATAAAGACCACCGGCCCCAAAGCCAAAGAGGTCCGGAGCGTCGTGGACAAGCTGGTAAACACGGCAAAGAAAGACGATCTCCACTCCCGGCGCCAGGCGGTAAAGGTCCTGAAAGACAAGACCATCGTCCGGAAGCTCTTCGAAGACGTGGCCCCGGACCTCGACGACCGGAACTCGGGCTACACGCGTATCCTGAAGCTCGGCCCCCGTTTGGGCGACGGCGCGGAGCAGGTCTACCTGGAGCTAGTCAACTACGACTCGGAGTAACGCCCACGCGTAGCAACGCCCCACATCCACGCAACTCCGAGCAGGGGGTCCGCCACGGCGGGCCCCCTGTCGTCTCTTGCAGGGGACTAACCTACTCTTACCCCGGCGCGGAACGTCCGGCCCTGGAGGATGTGAACCTGGACCTTCTACGCGGGGAATACGTGGGCGTCGTTGGGCCGAACGGCGGCGGCAAGTCTACCCTGGCACGCCTGATAAACGGCCTGCGGACGCCGACGTCCGGCAGGATCGAGGTTCTAGGATACGACCCTTCCGAGGAACCTTTCCAGGTCCGCCGAAGGGTGGGGATGTTGTTCCAGAATCCGGATAATGGCCTGGTGGCGCCGTTCGTCGAAGACGACGTTGCGTTTGGGTTGGAGAACCTCGGGGTTTCTAGAAGCGAGATGCGGAAGCGGGTCGCCGCCGCCATGGAGGGCGTCGGGCTCGCCGGTTACGGGGACCGGGAGCCGCACACGCTCTCCGGCGGTGAGAAGCAGCGGGTGGCGCTGGCGGGGCTACTCGCCGTGGAGCCGGAAATCCTCATCCTGGACGAGCCGACCTCGATGTTGGACGCCGCCGGCCGGCACGAAGTTCTGGAACGGGTACGGAGCCTCCAGGGAGAAAAGACGATCTTGCACGTAACACATCATTTGGAGGAGTTGATCTGGGCGGACCGCATTCTAGTCCTCGAAGGCGGGAAACTCGTATCCGATACGGAACCGGCCCGGCTATTCTCGGATGCGGAACTACTTCAGGAAAACAGGCTCTCTCTACCCCCGGTACTCCGGATTGCCTCGGAACTCGGCCTGCCGCCGCACAAGAGCCCGGAGGAGCTTGCGGAGGCCATATTGGTCAGGGTTCCTAAGAGTACGGATAGTGCGGAGTCGCGATGAGGTTGGAACTCCGGGACGTATGGCACGTCTACTCGGCCGGCACGGAGTTCGAGGTCCCGGCCCTCCGGGGTGTCTCGCTGGATGTGGAAGAAGGAGAGGTGCTCGGCATCGTCGGGGGCACGGGCTCCGGGAAGAGCACCCTCGTACAGCACATGAACCTGCTTTTGGCCCCCACGAGCGGCCGGGTACTCGTGGACGGCGTAGACGCGGGAGAGATGAAGAAGAGCGCGCTGCGGCGCAGGGTCGGGCTCGCGTTTCAGTTTCCGGAGCAGGGTCTCTTCGCGCCAACCGTCGAGGAGGACGTCGCTTTCGCCCCGCGTCAACTCCGCCTGGATGAAAGGGGCGTGCGGGAACGGGTAGACGAGTCGCTGGGCCTGCTCGGGATCGAAGACCTGCGGCGCCGCTCGCCGTATTCCCTCTCCGGCGGCGAGCAGCGGAGGGCCGCGCTGGCGGGTATCCTGGCGATGAGGCCGGAAATCCTCATCCTGGACGAGCCGACGGCCGGGTTGGATCCCGCCGCCCGGGAGAGCCTGCTAGGCGTCATCGTTACCTTGAGAGAAAAGGGCGTGTCAGTCGTTCTTGTTTCGCACGACCTCGACGAAGTGTCCGAGGTCGCGGACCGGGTGTGCCTGATGGACCGCGGAGAGATACGGGCGATCGGGGATCCGGCGGAAGTGTTCTACTCCGACCCCGGAGTAGCCCCGGCCACCGTGCGCACGATCGACGCCCTGAGACGCGAGTATCCGGGGCTCGGGAGGCCGGTTCGCCTGGAGGAGACGCTGGCCGCCTTGAGAGGGTTGCTGGAGGTTTAGGGTGGCCGCGGGCCGGAGCTTCGGACAGTTCTATCCGGTGGAGTCTCCACTGCACGTTTTGGATCCCCGGGCGAAGATCCTGGGCGTTGCGATCCTCGTGGTGGGGCTGTTCCTCGTCGACTCGATAACGGGTTTCCTGGCGGTCGCCGGCGCGCTGGCGGCGCTCGTGGCGGTCGGCCGGATACCCTTGTTTACCTTCCTCCGGTTGCTGCGTCCGGTGCTCTTTATCGTGGCGCTTACGGCTGTCTTCCAAATCCTCTTCTCCCGTGAAGGCCCGGCGCTCTTCGGGTGGGGTATCCTGGAAATTCACGCGGGCGGCGTAGAGACGGGAGTCTTCCTGGCGATGAGGATACTGTTGCTCGTTTCGGCGGCGAACTTGCTGACGGCCACGACCGCCCCGGTGTCGCTGGCCGATGGGATAGAGGACTTGCTCTCGCCGCTCAAGAAGCTCGGCTTTCCGGCGCACGAGGTGGCCATGATGATGACCATCGCGCTCCGGTTCATACCGACGCTCTACGAGGAAGCGCGGAAGATCACCACCGCCCAGGCCGCCCGGGGGGCGGACTACGAGGACGGCGGCTTGATCCGCCGCGCCCGGGCCCTGGTGCCGGTGCTGGTCCCGCTGACCGTGGGGGCTTTCCGCCGGGCCGACGAGCTCGCCGAGGCGATGGAGAGCCGGGGATACCGGGGAGGCGAAGGCCGGAGCCGCTACCGGGAGCTGCGCTTCCGTACCCGGGACGCCCTCGCGCTCGCCGTCGTGGTACTCATACTTACCGGAGGCATTCTGCTATGAAGTTCGCCGGGCTTGTCGAGTACGATGGTTCGGGGTTCTCCGGGTGGGCCGCCCAGCCGGGACGGAGGACCGTCGAAGACTCCCTCATGGAAGCATTTCGGACCGTGCTGCGCCAGCCGGTAAAGCTCAGCGTGGCGGGCCGAACCGACGCCGGGGTCCACGCCAGCGGGCAGGTGATCTCCTTCAGCGCGGATACCGTTCTCGCGCCGAAAGAGATTGCCTACAAAGTGACCGCCGTGCTCCCGAAAGACCTCGCCCTTCGCCGCTGCGCCTCCGTGCCGGAAGACTTCGACGCCCGGAGAAACGCGCGCAGCCGCAGCTACGAATACCGGATCACGAACGACCCTGTCCGCTCGCCCCTGACGTGGGACAACTCGAACTACGTGGCGAGAAAGTTAGACTTCGAACTTTTGAAAAAAGCCGCGACGCTCATCCTCGGGGCCCACGAGTTCCGAGCTTTCACGCCTTCGAGGACTTACCACGTTCGCTTCGGGCGCGCGATCTCCGAGTCTTCGTGGATGAAAAACGGAGACCTTTTGGTCTACCGGATCACCGCCGACTCCTTCCTCTACGGCATGGTCCGCACCCTGGTCGGCACGATGATCGAAGTATCGGAAGGAAAGCGGACGTTGGAGGATTTCGGGCGTCTCATAACCGGTGGCGTCCGGAAAGAAGCCGGACACTCCGCTCCGGCGCGGGGTCTAACCCTGGTCGAGGTAGGGTACGATGACCTGAACCTGAAGAGGAGCTTATCGTGAGTGAAGACTTTAGAGAACTTCTTGGCGAAGTAGACTCGTACATAGAAGAACTTTTCGTGCCGCCGGACGAGGTCTTGGAACACGCCTTGCGCCGGTCGGAGGCGTCGGGAATGCCAGAGATACAGGTCTCCCCGAACCAGGGAAAGTTGTTGCAATTACTGGCGGAGATAAGCGGGGCCCGGCGCATTCTGGAGATCGGGACGCTCGGTGGTTACAGCGCCATACACTTCGCCCGCGCCCTGCCGGAGAACGGAAACTTGATCTCTCTGGAGTTAGACGAACGCCACGCGCAAGTCGCCCGCGAGAACATCGAACACGCCGGCCTCTCCGGCAAGGCAGAAGTCCTGGTAGGGGACGCCATGAGCCTGCTCGCCGCGATGGTCGAGAGCGGCGTTACCCCGTTCGACCTGATCTTTATCGACGCGGATAAGGAAGGCTACCCGGAATACCTGAAGCGGTCTCTCGAACTCTCCCGGCCCGGCACCCTAATCCTCGCCGACAACGCCATCCGGGGCGGCGCCGTGCTCGACCCGGACGACGATTCCGCCCGCGCCACCCGCGAGTTCAACGCCTCGCTCGCGGATCATCCCCGGCTCTCCGCCATAGTGCTGCCCATCATCCGGGAACGCATAGACGGCCTCGCTATCGCCCGCGTGCGCGACGACTGAAAAAGATAGCTGTTTAGCAGGATTTTTCTTGGCCTGGCATTGACAGCGCCCCGGTAAGAGAACATAATGCCCGGCATCAACCGGTTCGCTGATGCCCGTTGGGTTTCGGCGTCGTAAGAGGGAATCCGGTGTAAATCCGGAACTGCCCCGCAGCGGTGAGCAGGAACGAAAACCGTCATAGAGCACTGGTCTTCATGGGCCGGGAAGCGGCGGTGAGTAGGGTTCGATCCTGGATCGGAGAGCCTGCGAGTCCGAAGACCTGCCGGTGGCCCGCACGAGCGTGCGGGAGGGTGGCTCGTGCCTTCGAGGGAGAGGCTGGTCGCGGCAAGGGAGCATCGCCGGTGGTCGGCGCAAACGGTTATTTGCACTTCCATGGGCGGGGCAGACTCTTTTTCGCTACCTAATTTCCTGCTGGTCTTCGGAGCCGTCCGCAGTAAAAAAGCGGCGCGAAAGGGGCACAGCGGTGATCACACAGGAAACATCGGTAAGAAAGCGGGACGGACGGGTCGTATCCTTCGACGCGGCCAGAATCTACCGGGCTATAGCCAACGCTTTCCGGGCGGAACAAGGGCTGTCTAAGGGATCAGAGCTACATCCGGAGCTTCGGGAAGAAGTCGAGCGAACCACGAGCGCGGTAATGGCCCGTATCATCGAGACCGAGGAGTCGGTGGATGTAGAGCAGATACAGGACCTCGTCGAAGAACAGTTGATGCGGGACGGCAACTACCGGGTTGCCCGCCGTTACATCGTCTACCGCGAAGAGCACAAAAAAGCCCGTATGTTCCGGGGCGAACCCGTTGATGGAGACCGTCCGGCCATAAAGGTGCGCCACGACGACGGCAGCGAAACTGTATTCGAGGCCTGGCGAATTCGGCGCAGGATCGAAGATGCCTGCCGGGGTCTGGCCGTGGACCCGGGACGTATTCTGGACGAGGCTCTGGGCTCGCTCTACGACGGCATCACGCCGCAGCAGGTGCAGCGGGCGACTATCCTGGCTGCCCGCTCCCACATCGAAGCGGACCCCGCTTACGGTACCGCTGCCGCCCGACTGCTGCTCGGCGTGATCTACCGTGAGGCGTGGGGCGGCATGCCAGCCGAAGAAGACTTCGAGACCACCTACCGGCAGAACTTCACGGATTACCTGCGGGCCGGTGTTGAGGCCGAACGACTGTCCACCGACCTTCTGGAGTTCGATCTCGAAAGGCTCTCTGGTGCACTCCGTCTGGAGCGGGACGACGATTTCACCTACCTCGGACTTCAGACCATTTACGACCGGTACTTGATCGAAGCCGGAGGCCACCGCATCGAGTGTCCCCAATACTTCTGGATGCGGGTCGCGATGGGCCTCGCCCTGAACGAGGACGACCGCGAAGCCCGGGCTATAGAGTTCTACGAGGTGCTCTCGGCATTCCGGGTAGTCTCCGCTACCCCGACCCTCTTCAACAGCGGAACCCAACATCCCCAGCTCTCCTCCTGCTACCTGACCACCGTCGGAGACGACCTCGAAAGCATCTTCAAGGCCGTCTCCGACAACGCCAAGCTCAGTAAATGGGCCGGCGGCCTCGGCAACGACTGGACCAACATCCGGGCGACCGGCTCCATCATCAAGGGAACCGGGGGTGAGAGCCAGGGCGTCATCCCTTTCCTCAAGATCGTGAATGATACGGCCGTGGCGGTCAATCAGGGCGGAAAAAGGCAGGGTGCCGCATGCTCCTACCTGGAGACCTGGCACCTGGACGTAGAGGACTTTCTGGAGCTCAGGAAGAACACCGGGGACGAGCGCCGCCGGACGCACGACATGAACACGGCCAACTGGGTGCCGGACCTCTTCGTCAAGCGCGTGATGGAGGGCGGCGAATGGACCCTCTTCTCACCGAACGAGGTCCCCGACCTGCACGACCTCTACGGCCGGGCGTTCGAGGAACGCTACGTCGAGTACGAGCGGATGGCGGACCGGGGGGAATTGCGGCAATTCAAGCGGGTCGAGGCCAACGGGTTGTGGCGCAAGATGCTCTCGATGCTCTTCGAGACGGGGCACCCCTGGATCACCTTTAAAGACCCCTCCAACGTTCGCTCCTCGCAGGACCACGCGGGCGTCGTACACAGCTCTAACCTTTGCACTGAGATCCTCTTGAACACCAGCGCCGAAGAGACCGCCGTCTGCAACCTCTGCTCCCTGAACCTGGGAGCCCACACCGATACCTACGGGCTCGACGAAGAGAAGCTGTCCGAGACCATCAAGACCGCCGTGCGGATGCTGGACAACGTCGTGGATATTAACTTCTACCCGACGCCCGAGGCCCAGACCGCGAACTCCCGTCATCGGCCTGTGGGGCTAGGTCTTATGGGTTTTCAGGACGCGCTCTTCGAGCAGCGGATGGGGTATGCCAGCGAAGAGGCCGTGCGGTTCTCCGACTACTCGATGGAGTTGATCTCCTACCACGCCATCCTCGCCTCCTCGCAACTCGCCGCCGAACGCG
>JBARZM010000266.1:0-34697 GCA_049650095.1 Rubrobacteraceae bacterium
TGGCTGGTCGCCAGCACGAAGTTCTCGACTTCGACGACGCTGTTGTTGGGGTCCACGACCCGGAAATAGACCACGGCGTTGACCCGGGCCGGGACGTTGTCGCGGGTTATGACGTCCTGCGGCGGCACGTCCATCGTGACCGTCCGGAGGTCCACCCTGACCATCCTGTCGATCAGGGGGATCATGAAGAACAGTCCCGGACCCATGGCCCTATGTCTAACCCGGCCCAGGCGGAACATCACCCCCCGCTCGTACTCCCGAACGATCATGACGGCCTGAGTCAAAATGCCCGCGATTATCGCGATCACCACGAGTGCGATTACGAGGATAGTAAAACCTGGCCCGGCAACTTGTAAGACGGCCAGGCTCAAGGGTAGAATCTCCTTCTCCGTTCACCGGCGGGCCCGCGCAACCACCACACGACGTTCATCGAGTCCGCGGAACCGCTCCGGGTCTGGTTCGTCTCTACCATCATAGTTAAAAATACCATACGAGGCCAGGGTAAGAGACCGAAGCTACCGGGTCCGGCGCGCCGAACAGCACCGGACGCAAAAGCGTTTTGGCCGTCAAAATACTTCGGAGGTCTCGTGGTTACCTTTCTCCATCCGGCGCCCGCGCCTCGATCATCTTGACGATGTCCAGCCACAGGTCCTCTGTTTGCACTTCGTCAAACCCGGCGCGCCTTACGTTCTCCTCCGTCTCCCGGTCTATGTTCGCCCCGGTAATGCGGACCGCCACCGGGTTGAAGAGGTGCATGGGCGTTTCGAGGAGCGGCTTGTGGGAGAGCATGTGTTCGAGCAACAGGAGCTGCCCTCCGGGCGCCAGCACCCGGCGGAGTTCTTTTAACCCCAAAACCGGGTCGGGGACGGAGCAGAACAGGAACGTGGCCACGGCCGAGTCGAAGCTGTCGTCCGGGAACGGAAGCTTCTGGGCGTCGGCTTCCAGCAGCTCTACGCTCACTCCTTCGCGTTCGGCTTTGATCTTTGCGCGTTCGAGCATCTTCGGGGAGAGGTCTATGGCGGTTATCTCCAGGTTATCCGGGTAGTAGGATATGTTCTTCCCCGTGCCGACGCCGGCCTCCAGCACCCGTGGTCCTCGAACCCGTTTCCAGAACTCTTCCCGCCAGGACGAGAACTTTAGCTCGGCCCCGCTCTCCATGAGGTCGTAGAAGCGGGCGTTTCGGTCGTAGCGGGCGCGGGTCTTGGCCGTCGCCCGCTCGTCTATACTGGTTTTTGTCGGGTCGCTCATCGGTTGGCTCCTTTCAGGATGAAAGTCCGTGTTCTATGGTTGAGTTTCATGGCTCACCCTTTCCTGAAGTTCCGGCCCACCCGCCTGGTCCTGGGACTTTCCATAGTAGCATCCGGTTTCCGTGTACAGGCGAAAGGCTTCGTCGCGGCCGCTCCTCCGGGGCGCCACGCGTTGTTTATCTACCAGGCACATGGGCCAGGTATTATCGCGGTCCTCTTCGCGCTTGGGATAGTAGAGGCCCGGGAAAGGCTAGGTTGCGTAGTCTACGGATACCTTGTCGGCCCGGACTACGAGACGGCCGGAATCCGGGCCGGCGGCGTAGAGCTTGGGACCGATGGTCCACCAGTCGTCGGGCGTCTCCGTGCAGGTTTGAAGCGTGACCACGTCGCGGCCGGCTATCGGGTTTGTGACCCAGGTTTCGTCCGGGCTGACGGCGAATACTTTGGAGACCTCGTAGGTATAGACCGTGCCGTTGGCGTCCGAGAGGATGACTTCGTCGCCGTTCTGCATGAGCGGCAGGTTGTAGAACTGGTAGTAGCTCTCGGTATTCGGCCAGCCGATTCGGTGGCCGGCGATGTAGGTGTTCGCGCCGCCTTGCCAGGGGAAACCCGTCGGTGGCAGTTTGACCGCACCCTGGCTCAAGGCCCATTCCGAGGCGTCGTTTCGTACGGTATGGTCGTAGAGGTCGAGCTTCGGGACCGTCATGTAGAGCGTCGGGTCTTCGGGTGGCGCGGGCGCGCCCTGTTTTGCCCCGGAGGCTTTCTCTTCCGGAGCCTCTCTGTTTGCGGACCTCTGGCCGCTAGTCTCGCCCTCGTAGGCCGGTTGTTTACGCAGTTCCAGATCCGCGAGCATCTCCGGGGCTTTCTGTATTTCCGGGGTGGATACCCTCGCCACCGGGCCGGCCGCCACCTTCGCTGGAGCCTTGTCGAAGAACGAAGAGATCAAGAACCACGAGGCGAGAAGAACCAGCGGCGTACAGAGCGCGAGCAGGGCGAACCTTTGTCTCCGCCGGTATACGGGCTTTTTGCTGAAGACGTATCTCTTGCCGAAAACCCGCTTACTCCCGGGACGGTGTTTTTCGAGGAGCAAGCGCCTCATGCCGGGTTGGCCTGGACAACTGGATGCCGGAAACAGCCCTGTAGCACGTGACTACAAAGAACCGGCATGGTTACCATCGCGGGTATGTTCTCGTGTCCCCTCATCCAAGTTAGAGACTTTAACCTCGTCCGTGAATTTATGCAACGTTCGGATTGTAGAGGATCACGAGATTCGCGCTCAAGGGACCCGGGCCACCAACATTCGTGGCCCGGATGCTCGTCGGGCGGACTGTCCGAAGTGATCTCTTTTCGCGGTGTGGCGCGCAATTCCACCCGGGGATGCTTCTGTACCTCCACAGGGTACTTCGTGTTAAGCTACGGGTCGTGAGGGTTATCTTTTCCGTACGAGAAATTGGCCCGGGATCTTCTAGTAGGCATCTAGCCTTTTTGCTGGTGGGCCTGATGCTTCTTTGCCAGGGCATTCTAGGATCCGGCCAGTCACACTACGCTGCTGCTAACGAGCCGGGGATTTATCACGGTCAACTTCAAGAAGATCAGCCCAGGGATTACCCGGTGGGCTTTCTGAGCTACGCCGCCGCCGGGGTTGCACTCCTGCTGCTCGGAAAACCGTCGGCGCCGCCCCTGAGAAACATCCTGGGCTGGGGCCGAACAGCCGGATCCGGGTTGTTCGGGCGCGTCTTCGCGCTACCTGTTCCGTATCCCGTGCGCGGACCGACGGTTTCTCTTCTTCAGGCGTTTCGGCTCTAAGTTGCCGCTGAAGGCGCGGCGTTTTTATCCGCGCCTCGTTTAGCCATAGAGCGTGACAGAGCGTCAAGCGAAACACTCCAGGAAGGAACGCGACATGAAAAAGTACACGTTAGCCGCGCTGCTCGCGGTGGTCTTCATTACGCTGGCCTCCTGCGGAAACAATGCAGGCGGCAGTGGCGGGACCCAAGGCGGCGCACAAGCAACGAATCAGCAGGACGGCGATACCCAGGCGACGCAGCAAGCTCCCACGAAGGAGACGACCGGCGGCAACACGGACGGAATGGACGAGATGGAGGGCATGAACAACGGGGAGCCGGGCTCCGCCCAGATGGCCGAAACGTCCCGCCAGATGGTCATGCCGAACGGCGAGTACTCCGACAGGGCTTTCATAGACGCCATGGTCCCGCATCACGAGGGGGCTGTGGATATGGCCCAGGTGGCACTAAAAAGGGCCGAGCATCCCCAGATAAGCAACCTGGCCGAGGAGATCGTCTCCGCCCAACGGTCCGAGGTAGAGTTGTTCGGCAAGATCCGGGAGCGTGAGTACGGATCCGCCGAGTCCGCCGCGGAGATGAACGATCAGGACATGGAGGCGATGGGCATGTCCGACACCCGGAAGCTGGCGCAGGCCGACCCGTTCGATAAAGCGTTCCTCGATGAGATGATCCCGCACCACGAGTCCGCGATCGCGATGGCCGAGGTCGCCCGTCAGGAGACGAAGAACCCCGAAATCCGGGATATCGCGGCCGGCATCGTGGGCGCCCAGGAGAAAGAGATCGCGCAAATGAAGCAGTGGCGCCAGCAATGGTACCCGGAAGGCTAGACGTTCGGAAGCTTCCCGTGAGGGGCCGACCGGCCCCTCACTTTTTACTGAAAGTGGATCGAGTAGATCACGCCCGCGGTTCCCGGTTCAGGTTTTCTTGTCGACCAACTCAGCCTGCACTATGAGCCGCTTGGAGTAATCCGGCAGGGTGCAGGTCTGGAGCGTCAGGATGTTTCTTCCGGGGACCGGCTCGGTGACGTACATTTCAGACGGCCCCACGATAAAGTTCTTGAATACTTTGTAGGTGTACTCCGTTCCGTCGGCGTCGGTGACGAAGGCTTTGTCACCGTTCTTTAGCTTGTTGAGGTCCCAGAACGCCAGGAAGCTGTCGGTGTTCGGATATCCCAGACGATGCCCGGCCAGGTACACGTTGGCTTCTTGCTGCCACGGAAACCCCGTACCCTTCAGGTGGATCGCCGCGTTTGCCTTTAGCGCCGCCTCATCGTCGCCCACCGCGTCCGGCACGTTCGCGTCCTTCACCCGGCTCATCGCCGGGATCGTTACCTTCAGCGTCTTGTCCGCCGGCCCGCTGGCCTCCTGGGCACTTCCCTGGGTATTGCTGATCTCCGGTACGTTGAACCCCTTCGGGTCCTTGCTGTTGGTCGCGGTGTTCTCCGAACCCGGGTTGAGGAAATAGAAAGCCAGAAGCGTGAGGCCGGCCGCTACGAGGAGTACGCTCGCGACACCGCTCACTATGCGTTTGGTTCTCAACTTGGTTTGACCTCCTGAGAGTTGCTTTTTTCGCTGTATGAGAATCAGGGCTGACCGGACCGCGGGGCTCACGATACCGGACCGGGGTCAGACTACAGCCGAAATACCTGCAGGAGGGCGAGCCGGGGTCTCTGTGAAAGATAGGGTTCGGGCGTACGGACGCCCGTTGGGAGAGACCGGAACACCGTGGTGTGCGGGTCCCGGTCTCTCCCGAGCAACGCACCCAGGAGTATCCCGAAAAAGACCGCGAAGAGCGTGACGGCGTAAATTACACCTTGGGCCGGTTCTTCCGCGACCCCGTCATCCACGGGATACGAATGCGAGCCGATAAGCGTCAGGGAAGAGACGGGGGTGGGTTGAACCACGTAGCACAGGGCTATGCCGCAGGCGAGCAACACCGCCACCAGAAGGACCCTCAGTCGCCAGCCTTTGAAAGGCCAGACCGCCCAGGGCATCACGGAGCTTCCGTTTTTGGAGGCGTCAAGCAACATACGAACTACTGAGGATATCGCCGGAACGGCCGCGGGTCAACGTAGAGACTGGCCTGGGACGCCGTGGGGCCCGGATCGTCCGAAGACGAGGAGGGGAAGACCCAACCAAAGCGTACATTTGGAGGCCGGGCTCTCCGAGGCCATCAAGAGCCTCCCTGGTCTCCCTGACGGGGTAGCCCTCTCTCGCTCTCGCTGTTGTACTCTTCGAGGAGATGAGGGGTGAGCCGCCACAACGGATATGGGAAACCGGCTCTCCGGTTGATCACCACTGCCTGGACCAGTACGAGTATAACGGCCAGCATCAGTATCCCGAAATCCCTGAAGGAAGACATGAAGCCCAGGCTGAACACCAGGGTGGTTGACGCGGCCGGAGGATGTTCGATGCGCAGAAACACGAGGAGTCCCGACGTGGCGGCCATGGCCAGGACCGTCGCCAGGATACGGGGCGTGTCCATCCCGGCCTGGAGCACCGAACCCGTCCCCAGAAGACCGAAGGCCGCCAGGCTCGCGAAACCGCAGGCCCCTCCGATTAGATGACCGTAGAAGGTGTTGCGGGGGGTGGCGACCTGGCCCATCGGCCGGCTGAAGACGTGAAAGATGGTCGGCCCTAGGGACGGGAATATGAAGGGAGCGCCGGTGAAGTGGTCGATGAGGGCCAGAATCGCCACGCTTATGGTCCCGTTGACGGTGGCGAAGACCATCACCGCCCGCCGCTCGCCGTACCGGTCCGTCAGACGTTCGAGCAAGGAACGCCGGCGGGGGGTGAGAGCCTCCTCCAGGGACTTCAAAAAGGACGTAATACCCTCCTTTGTAACCGCCGTTTACGACCCCGGCAATCCTTATACCCGCAACGCCCCACCTCAAGCGCCCGATCCACCATTCGGTGATGGGCCGGGAGGTTCCTGTCTCCCATTCCGACCTGATAAGTCACCGTGACTCAGGGTCTCGCGGCGGTGGTCCCGCGCGTAGGCCTCCAGGACCTTTGTAGTAGCCGGGTGGTCGAGCGCCAGAAAGCGGGGTGCGAGAGCGTCCGCGAAGTCGTCCAGGGCGGCCGCCAGCATATCCGAGCTCAGGCGGACCTCTTCCGGGTGGCCGTCCCTCCGGCCCCGCTTCGCCAGATGGGCCACGTAGGGCAGTCCCGCGGCGAGCGCGCTGTGCTCGTCGCTGCCGTGGAAGTAGTAGGTGATACCGAACTGCCGCAGGTCGTTCCGGACGCCCGCGAGCCGGGAGGCCAGGTCCCGGAAAAGCTGTTCGACCGTTTGCGCATCCATCTCGCTTATGTCCTTCGCGCCTTTCGATTCGGCGATGTGGAGCAGGGATATCTCCTGGGCCAGCGTGCGGCGCCGGGAGAGGGCCGGGTAGATAGAGAGTACCCAGGTAACGCTGGCGGTCAGGAGACCGAAGCCGATCAGGGACTGTACGGGGTTCAGGACGCGGAGCATCCCGGCCGTGGGGGTTATATCCCCGTAGCCGAGGGTCGTCATGGTCATCAGCGAGAGGTAGAACGCGTCTATGAAGCCGGCGTTGGCCGATGGAGAGAGGCCCGTGGAGTAGAGGAAGCTCTCCGGCATGTACGGCCAGTATACGAGGGCCCAGCCAACCGCCAGCAGCGCCGTCCAACTCGTGATGACCACGACGAGGGCGGTGGGAGCCGCCAGTCCCAGCGGCGCGGAATACCGGGTGTTGAGCCGTTGGAACATCCGCCAGACCGAACGCGCCAGCATATCACTCAGGTGACCGCTACCGCCGGGATGAAAGAGCTGGTGGAATACGTCGCGCAGGACCACGAGCACCAGGCCCAGACCCAGGGCGTTGATCAGGACGACCAGGATGGTCGAGGCTATGACGGGGCCGCCTCCCTCTTACCGGAGTTCACGGCCGGCAAGTCACGCCACCCGGCCCAACAGCACCTGCGCCGCGACGCCTATCGCCAGGGTGAAAAACAGCGCCATCGTCCAGACGGCGGTGGCCGTCCGGGATGGAACCGCCGTCTCCTTCGGTTGCCCGTACATCGGGGCGACTACCCGCAGGTACACGCCCAGCGAGAGGACGCTGTTGAGGATGGCGACCACGGCGAGCCACGTGAAACCGGCGTCTATCGCCGCCCCGAAGAGCAGGAACTTGCCGACGAAGCCCGCCAAAGGCGGGATGCCGACGAGCGAGATCATGAAGATCACCATCGCCACGCCAGCCGCCGGGTTCGTCCGGCCAAAGCCGGTGAACGACCGGAGGTCCCGGCCGACGGAGAGTACGATGGTGAAGGCTCCCAGGTTCATGGCGGCGTAGGCGGCGGCGAAGATTATGAGCGACCGGACGGCGAGCGTACTCTGGCCGACGGCGACGACGCCGAGCAGGAAGTAGCCGGACTGGGCGATGGAGGAGTAGGCCAGGAGGCGCACGACGTTGTCCTGGACCAGCGCCGCCAGGTTGCCGTAGGTCATGGTGATGGCGGCGAGGCCGGCGATGACGAGCGGCCAGGCCGTCGCCTCGGCGGGCAGGACGCGCACGACCTGCACCAGGGCGAAGATACCGCCGACCTTGGTCACGATGGAGAGGAAGGCCGCGACCGAGACCGGACCACCGTCGTAGGCGTCCGGCGCCCAGAAATGGAACGGGACGAGAGACGCTTTGTACCCGAGGCCGACCAGCACCGCGACGAAGCCGAAGCCGGCGGCCAGCGGCGCGCTACCGAGCGCCCCCATCTCCGAGAGGAAGGTGGAGCCCGCGATCCCGAACCAGTACGTGAGCCCGAAGAGCATGACCGCGCCGGTTACGGAGCCGAACACGAAGTACTTCATCGCCGCCTCGGTGGCGCGGTCGTCGCGGGGGTAGGCTACCAGCGCGAACGTGGCGAGGCTGGAGACGAGCACGCCGAGCACGAGGAGCATCATGTCGCCCGCCCCCGCGAGCACGAACGCTCCCACGGCCGAGAGGCTCAGCAGGCTGTACACGGTGCCTTCGCGGTCCGTATCGCGCACCTCCAGACGCGCGAGCACGGCGGTGAGAGCCGTCGTCGGGGACAGCAGGATCACGGCCCACACGCTCAGGTCATCGACGCGGTAAGTGTCTTCGAAGGCGGTCGTGTCCGCGCCGATCAGCCGGGTCGCGAGGAAGGTAGCGACCAGCAGCCCGATTACGGTGAAGGGCAGAGAGACTTTGGGCAGCCGCAGCATCTCGAAGATCAGGGCCCCCACGGCGGCGAGGAGCACCGCGATCTGGGGTGATATGAGCACGATGCTCTGGATTATGGGCGAGGCGTTCTCGGCCGCGGTCCCGTTCAAGACTTGCATGGTGTTCACAGGCCGATCACCTCCGTGGCGCGGTGGACGAAGTCAAGCAGCAGGAACGGCGCGACCCCGACCGCGACGGTGAGCGCCGCCAGCGGCGTGATCGTGAGTATCTCCCTCGCGTTGAGACCCTTCATGCTTTGCCAGCGCCCGGCGGGCTTGCCGAAGAACGCGAGTTGTATGGCCCGCAGATAGAGCCCGGCGGTGACCGCGATCCCGACTATCACGAACACGACGGCGATCGGGTAGACATCGAACGTGCCGAGGAAGATCAGGAACTCCGCCGGGAAATGGGCCAGCCCCGGAAGCCCCAGCGATGCGAACGCGGCCAGAATGAAGAGCCATCCGAGCGCCGGCGCCACCCGCAACAGCCCGCCGAACTCTCCTATATCGCGGGTACCGGTCCGGTCTTGCAGCATCCCGACGAGGAGGAACAACGCGCCGGTGACGATGCCGTGGCTCACCATCTGGAGGACCGCGCCATCGAGGGCCAACGCCCGCGTCCCCGGGTTCGTCGCGGCGGCTGCCGCGGCGACGGCGAGCACGACGTAGCCCATGTGGTTCACGCTCGTGTAGGCGACGAGCTTCTTGAGGTCCGTCTGGGCCAGCGCGGCGAACGCCCCGTAGAGGGCGGTAAAGACGGCCAGGGCGGCCACGAAAGGGGCGGCGGCCCGGAAAGCGTCCGGCGTCATCTGGAGGGCGAACCGGATCAGGCCGTAAGTACCGAGCTTCAGCAGTACGCCGGCCAGGATCACGCTTCCGGCGGTCGGGGCCTCGACGTGGGCGGCCGGGAGCCAGGTGTGTACCGGGAAGACGGGGATCTTGATCCCGAACGCTATGAACATCCCGAGGAACGCGAGCCCCGCCGCCAGTCCCGTGAGCGGCGGCGAGGCTATGAACTGGCGCATGTCGAATGTGTTCGGGTCCGAGCCCAGGTACAGGCCCAGGATCGCGAGCAGGAGCGGCAGGCTGCCGAGCAGCGTATACAGGAAGAACATCGTCGCCGCGCGCTGCGCCCCCTCGTGTCCCCAGCGGGAGATGATGAAGTACATCGCCACCAGCGTCAGCTCGAAGAAGACGTAGAAGAGGATCGCGTCGAGCGCCACGAAGACCCCGAGGCACGCCGTCTCCAGCAGCAGGAACAGCGCCACGTAGGCCCGCGCCCGCTCCGTGATCTTGACCGAAAACACGAACGATACGAAAAAGAGCACCGCCGTCAGCAGCACGAGCGCCAGGCTGATGCCGTCCACGCCGACCCGGTAGGCGGCCCCGATCGCCGGGATCCAGTCGACCTCTTCCACCTGCGAGAACCCCGCTCCGGCGCCCCGCAACCAGATCCCCGCCGTCCCGAGCAATGCCAGGCCGGACGCGGTCAGCCCGACGGCGTGCGCGGCTCGGGGCGAAACGGCGGGCATCGCCGCCAAGAGCCCCGCGCCCAGGAGCGGAATGAAAATCGTCAGGGATATGAGGGGGAACATCGGGACCTTTCTAGGTGGCGATCACGCCGATAGCCAGAAACACCAGTAGCGCGGCCACGCCCACGAAAGCTAACAAAAGCTCTTTGTGAACGAGGCCCGACTGGAGCCGGCGGGCCCGGCCTCCCAGGTCCCGCGTGCTCCGCGCCAGCGCGAATATGAAGCCGTCGATCCCGCGCTCGTCGGCCGCCCGCGTGGCTTGCGCCACGGCGAACGCCGGACGGGCCACGAACTGCTCGAACCCGTCGCCGATGCGGAACCCCTTCTCGGCGGAACCGCGTGCCGGACCGAGCAGGCTGCCGGCGGAGACGAACCATCCCAGCGCCAGCCCTCCCAGCGCCACGGCGGTACCGAGCACCATCGTGATCGTGTCCTTCGGGATCTCGCCCCCGACGAGCCGGGCGAGCGGCTCCAGCCCGAAGCCCAGCACGGCCGCCAGCGTGACGAGGGTGAAGAGCCCCGGGCCCATCCATCCGATGCCGGCGACCGGTTCGTCTTGTGTCCCGCCCCTCCAGAGGAGCCTCAGCGCCCGGGCGACGTAGATCCCGGTTAGCGCCGTGCCGAGCAGGGCGAGCGGGAGGAGCAGCCAGGCGTAGGAGGATTCGTAAGTAGCCGCTAAAACGGAGTCCTTGGACCAGAACCCGGCGAGCGGCGGCACGCCGGCGAGCGCCAGGCCCGCGACGGCGAACCCGGCGAAGACGAGGGGCCGCTCGCGTCCGGCGCCCGCGAGTTTGGAGAAGTCCGTGGAGCCCCGGGCGTGCTGGAAGACGCCGGAGCCGAGGAAGAGAGAGCTCTTCATCGCCGCGTGGGCGGTGAGGTGGGCGAGGGCCGCCACGGGCGAACCCGCGCCCAGGGCCAGCAACATGAAACCGTACTGGCTGGAGGTGGAGGCCGCGAGCAACCGTTTCAGGTCCCGCTCGGAGACGGCGATGACGCCGGCCACCACCGCCGTCACGCCGCCCAAGGCGCCCACGACCAGCAGCGCCCCCGGCGGGAACAGCGGGAAGGCGCGTATCAGCAGGATGGCGCCGGCGGCGACCAGGGTAGCTGAGTGGAGCAGCGCGGAGACGGGGGTGGGGCCGGCCATGGCGTCCTGGAGCCAGCCCTGCAAGGGTGTCTGGGCCGACTTGCCCGCCGCCGCGAGGAGCACGAGCAGGCTCGCGGCCAGGGCCGCGGCCCCGCCTATTTCGAGGGTAGCGGAGATCTCGCTGGTCCCGGCTTGTGAGACGAGGACGAAGATGCCGACGTAGAGCCCGAGGTCGGCGGTTCGGGTGTAGAGGAAGGCCCGCGTCGCCGCCTCGCCGACCCCGTCTTCCTCGTACCAGAACCCGATCAGCACGTAGGAGGCCAGACCGATCAACTCCCACGTCGCTAGCAGCAACACCCAGTCGCCGGCGAACACCAGCGTCTCCATCGCGGTGGCGAAGAAAGACATCTGGGCGAAGAACCGGACCTTGCCTTCGTTTTCTTTCATATAGCCCACGGCGTAGAGCATCACGAACGTGCTCACGACCGCGACGATGACGGCCAGCACCGATGTAAGGGGGGTGGCGACCAGGCGCAGGGGCAACCCCGGCAGGCCGGGCAGCGTCGCCGCGAAGCTCGTGCCGCCAGCGGCGCGGACCAGCATGACCAGGGCGCCAACCAGCCCCGCGCCGACCCCAAGCAAGGCGAGCGCCGGGGCGGCGCGACGGACCGCGAGGATCATGGCGGCGGCAACGAGCGGGCCGAGTATTGTCAACGCGACGAAGGTCATCCCTTGAGGTCCCGGGCTTCTTCCATCTCGACCGAGCCTTTGTTTCGGAAGCGGGCGGTGCCCACGCCGAAGCCGACGGCCATCTCCAGGGCCATCACGGTCATCACGATCAGGACGAACATCTGGCCGGAGTAGGCTTCGGGGTGCAGGAAGCGCCAGAAGGCGACCAGGTTGACGGCGCCGGCGCCGAGCATCAGCTCGACGCCCATCATGATCATGACCAGGTTCGTTTGACTTAGCGAGCCGTAGAGCCCGACGCCGAACAGGACGGCCCCCACGAGCAGCGCTATCATGAGCGTCGCCACTACCTCCCCCTCTCCAGGGCCACGGCCGTGGCCGCTATCATGGCCGTCAGGATGGTAATGCCCGCCGTCTCGAAAATCAGCATCGAGCGTCCCATAAGCTCCATGCCCAGGCCACGCACCTGTTCGCCGGGAGGGACGCTGCCGGCTATCGAACCCCAGCCGACCAGGAATATAACGCCGACGACCAGTAGCGTCCCCAGAACGCCGACGACCTGCGAGACCCGCTGTTGGTGTGTCATGTCCATGCCTCCGAGGCCGCCCGGATCCATCATGTACATCACCATGAAGATCGCCATGATGGACATCTCGGTGGCCATCATCATGATCTGCAAGACCCCCAGGAACTCGGTCTGCATGGCAAGGAACATCGCGCCGATGGCGACCTGCGAGAACAGGAGCGCCAGCGCCGAGCGGACCATCGAAGACGTGGTAAAGACCACGACGCCGAACCAGATCGCCGCTATCCCGAAGAGCCCGACGAAGACCGGCTGTAAGACCGTCTGGAGCATTACTTACCCACCACCAGCAGGACGATGCCGACGTAGAGGATGTTGAGCAGGGCGAGCGGGATGCCGAACTTCCAGCCCCATTGCAGGAAGTGCTCCTCGCGGACGCGCGGCACGTACCGTCCCGCGAAGAGCATCGCCGCCGCGACCGCGAGCGACTTGCCTAAAGTCCACGCCCACGGCGGAAGCACCGGCCCGAGCCACCCGCCCAGGAAGAAGACCGTGATCGCGACGGAGAGCGTTACGACGAGCACCATGCGGGCCAGGCGCATGATCGCCAACCTCGCACCCGTGTACTCGGCCATCACGCCGCCCGCCAGCTCGCCCGGCGCGTCAGGCAGGTCGAACGGGGGCAGAAAGCAGACCGCCAGCGCCGCCAGGAAGAACAATATGAACCCCGGCGGCTGGTAGACCGCGTTCCAGAGCGGCGCCTGCGACTCCACGATCTGCGTGGTGAAGAGGGCTTCGGCCCGCATCGCGACCGCCGTTATGGGCATCACGATGAGCATGGAGTAACCGATTAGCTGGCCGAGGAACCGCCAGCCGCCGACCATCGCGTAGACGCCGTCCGGCCCCCAGCCGGCCATCACCAGCGCCACCATCACGTAGGCGAGCGCCGCGTTCACGAAGAGCGCCCCCGTCGCCAGGTCCGTGATTATTAGGCCCGGCGCCAGGGGCAGCACGGCGGCGGCGAGGAGGGCGGAGATCAGGAGCAGCACCGGACCTACCTCGAAGAAGATCCTGTCGGAGCTCCGGGTAACTACCGACTCCCGCCCCAGAAGCGCCACAGCATTCACTACCGGACCCGCGGGTTGGAAACGCCCGTTGGTCGCCCAACCTTCGAGCACGGCGACCACGTAAGCCCCGGCGGCCAAAACCAGTATGACTATCGCCGTACTCATCCGGACATCTCCCAGGGAGAGAGGTCCAGCGACCCGACGCCGACCAACGCGTCGGCAACCTCCTTGCCGACCGTCACGGCTTCGACCAACCGGACGTTGCGCTTCGAAGGAGCATCGAGTTCCGCGGCGGTTATCTTCCCATCTTCCAACGTAACGCCTATCGCCGCCGTCCCGCGCGGCGTCTCTACCGTGGCCGTACCCGTACCGGACGATGCATCATCTGACAGGGAGCCCGCCCCGGCCGCCGTCCCGGCCATCGTCCCGGCTTCGAGCACTAGGTCGAGGCTCTGCTTCACCTCCTCCAGCCGGAGCCGGAAGCGCGCGAGGGCGTCGTTGCCGTCCCGGACGACCGGAGAGAAACCGAGATCCTTGTATGTTGGGTCTTCCGAACGCGCGTCTTTTTGGGACCCGGCGGCCCGCGCCACCGCCCCGGACGCTTCTTCGGCGGCCTTGTCCAGGACCCCGATCTCCCCGAGTTTGCTACCGAGGAGCGGCCTCCGAAGCGTTTTGCGGATGAAATCCTCTACGTCACCCCTTATGCGACCGACCTCATCTACGCTTTCCGCCCGGAGGAGCGCCAGTTGCAACCGGGCCGCTTGCCGGGAGAGCCATCCGTCGCCGATCAGGTATCCGAAGCTCGCCGCCCATCCGAGGTGGCTCGCCGCGCGCTCGCGCTCCAGGGCTCCGACCCTGGACAGGGCTTCTTCGTCGCGGATTTCCTTACCGGCCGCGTTCTCGATAGCCCGCCGGACCAGCAGCCGATAGGCGACCGGCGTGAGCGGATCGAGCTTCGCGGCGCGTTCGGCGACGCTTTCGACCGGGCCTCGGAGTAACGCCGCCGGCGAGTGTCCTTCTATCCCCGGCTCCACCTCCGTCTCGGCGACCGTGTCGCCGTCGAGGGTGAAGATGAGGGAGAGGCCGCCGGGGAGTCCCGGGAAGAGCGGTCCGTACGGCGCCGGTACCCACTCCATGATCAGGCCGTCCCCGCTCGCCGGCATACCCTGGGTCATCTCGAGCATGGACATGAAGTCTTCGAGTTGATCCTCCCCGATCTCTTTCTCTTCGGACTCACCTTCCTCGGTCCCGTCGTCCTCGGTCTCGTCGTCCTCGGAGTCCTCGCCCTGCTCTTCCTCCTCTCCCCCGGAGCCGTGGTGCATGTGGCCGTGGTCCATTCCTCCTTCCTCTTCTTCCTCTTCCTGGACCACCTCGGCCTCGAAGTCTTCCGCTCCGGGGGCGAAGGCGCCTTCCGCGAAGGAGCGGCGCAGCTCTTCGACGCCGCCGGCTAGCGAGTCCGGATCCAACGCCACCGACACGTCCGGCTCGGGGAGCGGAGCTACGTCTTCGGCGCCGACCGCGAAGATCGTCCGCGGGCGCATCATCTGGGCGTAGGCGACGGCCGCCGCCTCCTTCAAACCTTCCGGCAACTCGCCGAGGAGCAACAGCACGTTCGCGTGCCGCGGCGTATCGACGATCCTGAGCCCGGCGTCCTCGACGTCCAAACCTAGCGCCCGCGCGACATCCGGGCCGGGGACGACGAACGCCTCCAACCGGCGGGACATCGCCCGCGCGACCATCTTGTGGAACCAGGTCGGCTCCGCCTGTCGGGCGCCGGAGATCACTTTTGCCTCCTGAAAGCTCCCTGACTCCAACCATAGAGGAGCCCCAGGTAGAGGATCGTCAGAAACACGCCCATGTCGAGCAGCGCCTTCAGGCCGAGCTCCCGGTATACGACCGCCCACGGGTACATGTAGGCCATCTCCATGTCGAAGGCGAGAAACAACAGGGCGTAACCATAGTAACGGACGTGATAACGGGCCCACACCGGGTCTCTCGCGAGCTTGCCGGAGGTGGCCGGCACGTCCTTGCCCGGCTCTTTGCGCGTCTTGCCCAGCGAACGGGCGATGCCGTAGACGCTCAACGCGAACCCCACGGTGCCGACGACGAGCCCCAACAATAACGCGTACTGCTGTAGGGCGCTCATCCCGGCGCTCCTCCCCAGCCATCTAGTAAGCCCGCGGCCGCTGCCCTCACTCGGTGCCTCCCTGCACGTCCCAATACGCTCAGATTCTATTTAACAAAACAGACCGGATTAGTGTATACCCCTGCCCCCTATATTGAAACCTTTGGTTTGAAAATGGTCTTTTTGGTGTACGGCTTCGAGGGACGGTACTTATCTGGACGGCTGCCGGTCCTCGAGCGCCACCCGTATTCCGTTTTTCGGGCGCAGGGTGATCGAGGGTTGGGGTGTGGCACGTTCGCCGGCGGATAGTCGGACCCGGAACTTCCGGGCGATGGTCGCCAGCAGCAGCGCGGCCTCCATCCTGGCGAAAGACTGGCCGATGCACAGGCGCGGCCCACCCCCAAAAGGGAAGTAGGCGTATTTGGGGAGCCGCTTCTCCAGGCCGTCGGTCCAGCGGTTCGGGTCGAAGACATCCGGGTTATCGAAGAAACGCGGATCGTGGTGGACCACGTACTGGCTTATGAAGAGTTGGGTCTTGGCGGGGACGTGGTAACCCCCGATCTCACAGTCCTCGACGGCTTCCCGACCTATAGCCCAGGCCGGCGGATAGAGCCGCAGGGACTCTTTCAGAACGGCGCTGGAGTAGGGAAGGTGGGGGAGGTCGTCTACCGTGGGCGCGTCGCCCAACCGCTCGTCGAGCTCCGAGTGTAGCTTCTTCTCCACTTCGGGGTGGAGGGCGAGCAGGCGCCAGGTCCAGGATAGGGCGATGGCGGTGGTCTCGTGGCCGGCCATTATGACGGTCATCACCTCGTCACGCAGTTGTTCGTCGCTCATGCGGCCGCCGTCCTCGTCACGGGCGTGGAGCAACATGGAGAGCAGGTCTCCCGTGTCGCGGCCGCTCCGTCGCCGTTCGTCTATGATGCCGTAGATGAACTCTTCCAACCGGCGTTGCGCCCGGCGGTAGCGCAGGTTGGAGGGCGTCGGGACGCTGTCGGGGAGCATCCGGAGGAACACGCCGCTCCCCTGGTCCGAGAAGTGGGCCATTACCGCGCCGAGGGCGTCGCCGACGTCCTCGGCCTCGCCGGCGATATCGGTGTCCACGAGGGTCTTCGCCACGATCTCCAGCGTCAGGCGCATCATGTCGCGGTGGATGTCCTTCTGTTCGCCGTCGCGCCAGCCTTCCAGCATCCGCTCCGTGTAGGCGACCATCGTCCCGGCGTAGTTCTCTATGCGCTCGCGGTGGAAGGCGGGTTGGGCGAGCCGGCGCTGGCGGCGCCAGAAGTCGCCGTCGCTCGTCAAGAGGCCGTCGCCCAGGATGCTAAGTTCGCCCCGCGTTACGCGGTCCTTGATGAAGTTCCGGTTGTTGCCGACCAGTACCTGCTCTATGTGCTCCGGGTTCGATAGCAGATAGGCCGGCGGTCCGGGGAAGTTCAGGCGTACCACGCCGCCGTACTCCCGGGCGCAGCGGGTCAGGAATTCCAGAGGGTCCCGCGAGTAATCCAGCAGGTTGCCGACGAGGGGACGGCCTTTGGGACCGGGAGGGAGTTTCGCTGGCTTCGCCGGTGCGGGCGTCATGGTTATCTCCTTGGGCTCCCGCGGTAGGCGGGCTTACACTCAAAAGGGACGTGGAGAGTAGATATCTCCACGTCCCCGATCAAGATCCGCGTCCCGTATCAGGCGGCTACGGTGTAACCGGCGTCTTCGATGGCGCCTTTGATCTCCTTCTCGCCTACCTGGTCCTCGCTGTACGCCACCTCGACGGTCTTGCTGTCGGGGTCGGCCGTTGCTTTCTCGACGCCGGAAAGTTCGTTCAGCGAGTCCTCTATGGTGGCCTTGCAGTGGGCGCAGCTCATGTCCGGTACGTTGTACTTGGCTTCGGTCATTCCTAGCTCCTCTCCATTTTGGCAAACCGTTCTACGGCGGCCATTAGCTCTTCGATCTTCGCTTCCGTCTTGTCCTCGTTCTCGATAGACTCCTTTACGCAGTGTTCGACGTGGTCTCTGAGGACCAGGGCGGCGACCTTCTCCGTGGCGGAGACGAGGCTGGAGATCTGGGTGAGGATATCTATGCAGTAGGCCTCCTCATCGACCATCCGTTGGACGCCCCGTACCTGGCCCTCTATCCGCTTGAGGCGGTTCTCCAGCTTCTCTTTGTGGTCGGCTTTTATGTACCCGTGCAAGGGGACCTCCGTGAGAGATGTACGCTTTTCACGGTCCATTCTACCGGCCTCAGCCTATCCGTACCCGGCGCAGCCGGAGAGCGTTGGTCAGGACGGTCACGGACGAGAGCGCCATCGCCGCCGCCGCGAGGATCGGGTTCAGGAACCCGTATTCGCCCAGGACCGGTTGCAGTACCTCCGGCACCGTTCCGCCGGCGAAGAACGGGTAGAGGATGCCCGCCGCCACCGGGATCAGGGCCACGTTGTAGGCGAAGGCCCAGAAGAGGTTCTGCTTTATGTTCCTCATCGTGGCTTTCGAGAGACCTATGGCCCGCGCCACGCCGCGCACGTCGCCGGAGATGAGCGTGAGGTCCGAAGCCTCCATGGCAACGTCGGTGCCGGTGCCGATGGCGACGCCGACGTCGGCCTGCGCGAGCGCCGGGGCGTCGTTGATGCCGTCGCCGACCATGCCGACCTTCTTGCCTTCGGCCTGGAGCCTCTTCACTTCTTCGGCTTTATCCTTGGGCAGTACCTCGGCCAGCACCCGGTCTATGCCGAGTTCGTTCGCTATGGCCTCGGCGGTGCGGCGGTTGTCGCCGGTGATCATGGCTACCTCTATACCCAACTCGTGTAGCCGCTCCACGGCGCCGCGCGATTCCTCGCGCACGGTGTCGGCGACGGCGACGATGCCCGCCGGTTTGCCGTCCACCGCGACGAACATGGGGGTCTTGCCGCCGCGGGCGAGCTCTTCGCCGCGGGGCGCGAGGCCGTTCTCGGAGACGCCGGACTCCGTGAGGAACCGCTGGCTCCCGACCAGGATGTCGTGGTCTTCCACCCGGGCCTTTATGCCCCCGCCGGTAACCGCGTCGAACTCCGCGGCGTCGGTGAGGGCCACACTGCGCTCCTTCGCGCCGGCGACGATGGCTTCGCCCAGAGGGTGCTCGGAGCCCCGCTCGGCGGAGGCGACGAGCCGCAGAAGCTCCTCGTCCGGGATGCCGTTAGAGGAGATCACGTCCGTTAGGGCGGGCTTGCCCTTGGTCAGGGTCCCGGTCTTGTCCAGGACGACGGTGTCCAGCTTGTGGGCGCTCTCCAGCGCCTCTCCGCCCTTGATCAGGACGCCCACCTCGGCCCCCTTGCCGGTGCCGACCATGATCGAGGTCGGCGTCGCCAACCCCATCGCGCACGGGCAGGCGATGATGAGCACCGCCACCAGGTTCAGCAGCGCGAAGGTGAAGGCCGGCGCGGGACCGAAGGCCCACCACACGCCGAAGGTGATGATGGCGAGCACGATGACGATGGGTACGAAGACGCCGCTTATCTGGTCGGCCAGGCGCTGGATGGGGGCCTTCGAGCCCTGAGCCTCTTCGACCATCCGAATGATCTGGGATAGCGCCGTGTCCCGGCCGACGTTGGTCGCCCGGAACCTGAAGGAGCCGGAGGCGTTGATCGTGGCGCCTATGACCTCGTCGCCCTCGCGCTTGGTAACGGGGATGGACTCGCCGGTGATCATGGCTTCGTCCACGGCGGACTCCCCGGCGACGACCACGCCGTCGACCGGGACCTTCTCGCCGGGCCGGACCACGACCACGTCACCAGCCTCGACGTCCTCCACGGGTATGTCCACCTCTTCACCGTCGCGGAAGATGCGGGCGGTCTTGGCCTGGAGGCCGGCCAGCTTCTTTATGGCTTCGTTGGTGCGGCCCTTGGCGCGGGCCTCCAGCAACCTGCCCAGCAGGATGAGCGTGATGATGGCCGCCGAGGTGTCGAAGTAGACGTCCGCCCGCCCGGCGAAGAGCCCCGGGGCGAAAGTGGCGACCGCGCTGTAGAGGTAGGCGGCGCTGGTGCCGACCGCCACAAGCGTGCTCATGTTGGCCTGGCCGTGCTTTAGAGCGCCCCAGGCGCCCTTGTAGAAGCGCCAGCCGGCCCAGAACTGCACCGGCGTGGCGAGCACGAGCAGCCCCAGGTTCCAGGCCAGCATCGGGCCCGGCACCCCGGTGTTCAGCATCATCGGCAGCGTTCCGAGGAGGATGATCACCGTGAGCACCGCCGAGACGATGAGCTTGAACTTGAGCCGCCCGTACTCTCTGGCGTGGGCGTCCTCCACGGCTTCTTCTTCCTCGCGCACGACGCCGTAACCCGCGTCTTCGACGGCGCGCGTCAGGTCCCGCGGCTCTACCGTGCCCGCCAGGTACTCCACGGAGGCCTTCTCGGCCGCCAGGTTCACGTTAGTGTCCAGCACACCCGGCACGCCGTTCAGGGCCTTCTCCACCCGCCCGACGCAGCTCGCGCAACTCATCCCCGTAACCCCGAAGTCCGTCTTTACGACCTCCGCGCCGTACCCGGCGTCTTCTATCTTCCCGATCAGCGCTTCGGGACCGACGGAGCCGGGGTCGTAGGAGACGGTCGCCTTCTCGGCGGCGAAGTTCACGTTCGCTTCTTCGACGCCTTCGGTTTTCGAGAGGGACTTTTCTACCCGGTTCGCGCAGGCCGCGCACGACATCCCCGTAACCGGTATATCCAACCTCTTTAACTCGTGCTTCTGCATTCAACCAGCCTTTCTCTACCGACTAGGCCGTATTCTAACATACCCCTATACCCTATAGCCGGAAGGTGGTCGCGCCCCGGCTGATGGGCGCGCTATGCCCGGTGCGCGGGATATATGCGAGCGTTGAGGGCGTCGTGGTGGAACCCGACGAGGGCTTCTCGGGGAGACGGGTCTCACGGCCGGGGAGTTAGAGCCACTAACCGCATGTTCGGGTCCGGGTTCCGGGCACGCCTATCCGAAAGGAGACCGCATCCACAACGTCGCCGCCGTATGCTTGGCTGTTGGGACGCGAGGCGGGCCCCGGGCAGACGGCGTGGAAGGACGGGATGTTCGCTACCGTCCCACCGGCCGCCTGCCCGGGATGCTTACAGCCGCTGTAGCTACACGCTGTAGCTATAGTGCCTGGAGCACCTCGTTGCAGGCATTCTCACAGCGGCGGCACGCCTCGGCGCAAACCTTGCAGTGTTCGTGGTGCTCGGCGTGTCCTTCGCACTCGTCGCCGCACAGCTTGCAGGCCCGGGCGCAGGCTTCCACCGCGCCACGCACCATGTCGGCCTCGAAGGCCGTCTGGCGGGAAAGTACCTTACCCGTCGCGTCGCAGATATCGGCGCAGTCGAGATCCAACCGGATACACCGGGCCAACGACTGTACCTCTTCCTCGCCGAGACACGCGTCGGCGCACGCGCCGCACGTCTGGGCGCAATCGAAGCAAGCCTCGATGCATTCCGCAAGCTTTTGCGCGTCGACTGCAGCTTGCCCCGGGTGTGCTTCGATCATTTGCTGCGCGTAACCCATGGTGTTGCCTCCTTACCTCTACCGCATTACATTGATACCGTTACCCCCTATCCCTTTTCGGTAAACAGTGTTTGAAGGTTATCTCTTGTCGGCGTCTTTGAGTATCTCGAATACGTCGTTTACCAGGGCTTCGCGTTTATCCGGTGGGAGGTCTCGGGGATGGATGGTTTGCTTGTCGGACTGAAGGTTGCGGGAGGTGGCTTCCTCGGCCAGGTACTGGTCTATAAGGCGGACGATGGCGTCGACCTTCTCACGGGGGAGCCCGTCTCCGCCCCGGGTTAGTCTGCTCCACATGATCTGTCACCCCTTTCGCCGGTGAATAATCCGTGGGGCAAATTATACCCGCCTTTGGCCGGGGCAAAGAGAGACGGCCATTGGGTCAGGCTTCGGTTGCGATCTTTCGTTGGAAAGACTTTTCGTCGTGGGGCTCGAAGCCACCGGAAGGCTGCCAGGCGTAGGTAGTTATCCGGAGGTTTCGCGCGTCGATATCAACCACGTTGAAGCTGGAGGGGCGTCCGGGACGCAGGCGGTTAGAGATAGTTCCGGCCGTCGAGATCACGAGCCCCGGCGCCGCCTGAACGGTGTGGATGGCCTCCTGGTGGTCGTGGCCGCAGAGGACCAGTTCGGCGCCCAGCGAGGCGAAAGAGCGCAGGGCCTGCTCAGTGTTCGCGAGGCCGTGGCGACCGGAGAGAGAGCCCTTGACGGGATTGTGATGGATCATGACGATCCGGGCCGCGTCCGGCGCGGCTTTCTCGAAAGTTTCCCGCGCGCGCTGGACGTCCGCGTCTTTTACGTGGCCGATGACGCCCAGGTCTCTAAACCGCCGCGTCAGCGAGCCCCGGGAGATGCCGTGGGCCGTATTCAGCCCGGCTATGATGACGCCCGGAACCTCCAGCGCCGGGCACAAATCTTCCGAGATGTGGCGCTTGTAGCGGGAGTATTTGAACTCGTGGGCTTTGTTGCCGACGAGGCCCACGACCCCCAAGTTTCGGGCCACGGCCCCCAACCACCGGATGTCGTGGTTGCCGGGGACCACCAAATAAGGCGCTATCTCCGCGAGGGAATCCAGGTACTCGCGGGCCTGGACGAACTCCGCGTTCGTGCAACGTTGGGTAAGGTCGCCGGAGACCGCTATGGCTCCCGGCCGAATCTCGGCTATTTTGTCTCTTAGGGCTTGCTGCCGGTCCGAAGATAAGGGCCTGCCGAAGTGCAGGTCCGAGATGTGCATGACCGTCGCCACGAGCCTGGATTCTACCCGACCGGACGGCGGGTTGTCAGAGCTTCTCCAGAAAATCTCTCAGGAGGGCGTTGAACTCTTCCGGAGCTTCCAGGTTAGATAGGTGGCCCGCACCGGAGAGGGTGTGGTGACGGGCGTCCGGTATTTCGTTGGCCATGGCTCCCATGACTTCGGGGGAGGAGATGGCGTCTTCTTTACCGCCGATCACCAGGGTTGGCACCGCTATCTCCGGGAGGAGTGGGTTCGAGTCCGGGCGGTCTCGCATGGCGCCGAGGGCGGCGATCACGCCGTCGGGCGAGCTCTCCAACATCATGGCCCTGACCTTTTCCACGACTTCTTCGTCGTTGTTCAGGGTGTTGGAGGAGAGCAGGCGTTCCATCTGTAGCTCCGCCAGGACTTCGACACCCTCGCCAGCGACTCTTTGGGCCATGTTCTTGCGGTTCTCGCGGGCCTCCTCGGAATCCGGGTCCGGGCGTGTGTTGGCGAGGACCAGGGCGGATATCCTCTCCGGAAACAGCTGCAAGCACGCGAAAGCCACGTAGCCGCCCATCGAGAGACCGCCCAGGGCAACGCGCTCGAGCCCCAACCGGTCGAGCAACTCCCTCACGCCTTCGGCGTAGTAGCGCATGTCCGGTTGGGCCGGGGAATAGGGGGAGCGGCCGAACCCCGGATAGTCCGGGAGTATTACCCGGTAGCCGTCCTCCAGGGCCGGGATCTGCGGTCCCCACATCCGGCCGTTGAGCGGGAAGGCGTGGAGCAGCAAGAGGGGCTCGCCCCGGCCATGCTCTTCGTAAGACATTGGAACGTTAGACTGTACGGTCACGCGCGTCCTCCCCGGGTCTTCGTGGGCTTTTTCGTCCGGATCCCGTACACTAGCATTTTCCCCGGAACGGAGTGTTCGTGCGACTGATCTACACTTTGATGCTCGTCGGAGTGACCGCCGTGTGGGGCTGGACTTTCGTCGTAGTTCAGGACGCCATAGACGCCTACAGCGTGCTCGGCTTCCTCGCCCTGCGGTTCCTGCTGGCCGGGGCCGTCCTGGCGCCGTTCCTGGCTCCCCGGATGACGCGGCGGACGCTCCTCGCCGGTCTTGGCATCGGCCTGGTGCTCGCGGCGGGCTACCTCTTCCAGACGCTCGGGTTGCTGTACACGACGCCCACGAACTCCGGCCTCATAACCGGCCTCTTCGTGGTCTTCGCGCCGCTCACGGCCTGGGCCTTCTTCAAGGTCGGCATCCCGCGCCCGGCGCTCCTGGCGATCTTGTTGAGCCTCTCGGGGATGGTGCTGCTGACTATACAGAGCGCCTCCCTCGGCCGGGTTGGAGACGCGCTCACGGTCTTGTGCGCGGTAGGTATCGGGGCGCACATAGCGCTTCTGTCGCGTTACGCGCCGAACCACGATCCCGGCGCCCTCGCGCTGGCCCAAATGGCCTCCATGGGACTCCTCTTCGCCATCTTGTGGCCGGTCTTCGATACCGTCCAGGCGCCGCCCCGGGAGGTCTGGTTTGCCATCCTCCTAACGGGTATCGTCGCTTCCGCCGGGGCTTACTACGTGCAGACGATAGTCCAACAGAGAATATCCGCCGCCCGGGCGGCGATCATCCTGACGATGGAACCCGTCTTTGCCGCCATCTTCGGCTACGGGCTCGCCGGAGACCGGCTCTCGCCGATACAACTCGCGGGCGCCGCGCTAATCCTCTCCGCCCTTTTCGTCGGGGAGGTAATACCCGTCCTCCGCCGGGGCAAATAGGGTAAACAAAAAGGTGGGGCGGCCCGAGGGTCGCCCCCCTCACAGCGAGATGCCGTCTGGTTAAGAAGCTTCCGGGGCATCGATCCGCTCGATCTGGCTTTCCTGGTCGAACTGCCAGAACTCATGGTCGAAAACAGAACGCCCGCCGCGCCCTCTCAATGAGCCACCGGGGCTACGTGCTGGAGATGTACCAGAACCGATTTACCGTACCGGTTCCGGCAAAGAACTCCCAAACGATCCCAAGGTAATAGACCTCTACCTGGGCGACGCTTCCCGCAGCGCCTGATCTTGAGTGCCCTTCTTTGATACTCCCTCAACGCATACCCAACTGTTCTGCTAGGGCCTCATTGACCTTCTCGATAGTGGAAAAGTCCAGTTTGGTGACGAATCGGCTGAGACGAGTTTTGTCCACCGTCCTGATGTGGGCGCAAGTGATCCAGCTTTTCTTGGGCATCTTTGTGATTTCCGGGATCTCGACCATAAAAGGGTAAGGTTTCTTCGGAGCTTGGCTTGTTACAGCAACCACAGTCACTACTGGAGAATAACGATTCGCAATGTCGTTGGAGACCACCAGACAGGGTCTCTCTTTACTTATCTCACTCCCACGCACAGGCTCCAGATTCACCATCCAGACATCGCCTCTGGTTATCGTGTTGCCCGCAGACGACTCACTCACTATAAGGTCCATCCAATGAGCATATTGATACTCCCTCTAGAAAAGTTCAGATTTGTGTACTCGGAGTGTAGCAGTTTGCATTATAAACAACAGTGTGAAAACAACAAATTTACACTAAGCCGTCTACGTATTTTTGCGGAAATGTGCAGTGCCGTTAGGGTTGATATGTTAAAGTGTGTCCATAGAAATAGTGGACACAGTGGATTGCAGAGTCCCTAAGTACGGGTAAAAAGATGAGAGAGGTACGAGGATGGCGACTAGGGAGCCACACGTTCAGAAAAGTGGTACGCGGAAGCAGTTTACCGTTACCGTCCCACCTGAGTTGGGACGGTATCTCGAAGAACGGGCGGAGGAGAGCGGCATGAACAAGAGCGCCGTTGTCAGCCGGGCTTTGGAGGTGGACCGCCAGCATCGCAAGGAGAGCTTGATGCAGGAGGGATATGAGGAGTTGGCCGGGCATCATCTGGAGCTTGCGCGGGAGTTTGGGAACGCGGACGAAGACTCTGGTTGGCCGGTCTACTGAGCCAACCAGCGTTTCATCACGGCGTGCAAGGGATGCTGGTTACGAGCCGTTCTGTGGTTCGAGGTTTCGAATAGGCTCGGCGAGCTCGTTGGTGAAGAAATCGAAGAACCCATCCGGGTCGGGGCCGGCGTTTATTAGCGCGAGGTGATCAAAGCCCGCGTCCACGAACTGCTGGGCGACGGCCAGGTGCGCCCCGGCGTCCGGCCCGCAGGCGAACGTTCCGGCGACAGCCTCTTCGGTGACGAACGAGGTGGCGGACTCGAAGTTGGTCGTGTTCGGTAGCTCCGCCAGGACTTTCCAGTCCATCAGGCCGAAGCGGAACTTCTCGTGGGCCGATCTCGCGGCGTCTTCCTCGTTCGGCGCCCAGGAGAGCGGCACCTCGGTGTACTTGGGGCCGGTGCCGCCCGCCTCGGCGTAGGCGTTCGTCAGGGTTGGGTCCGGGTCCGTAGTAAATATGCCGTCTCCCAGTTCGGCGGCGATGCGGGCCGAAGAAGGACCGCCTATCGCCACGACGATGCGCGGCGGCGTCTCCGGCAGGTCGAAGACCCGGGCGTTTTCGAGTTTGAGGTGCTTGCCGTCGTAAGAGTGAAATCCGCCGGACCACAGCAGGCGGATGATCTCCAGCGACTCCCGGAACATCTCGTGCCTAGGGCCAACCGCCGGCCAGCCCTGCCCAACGATGTGCTCGCTGAGCTGCTCGCCGGCCCCGACTCCCAGGGTAAAGCGTCCCTCGGAGAGCAGCGCCGTCGTGGCCGCGGCCTGGGCGATTATGGCCGGATGGTAGCGGATAAAGGGACAGGTTACGCCGGTGGCGAGCTCGATGCTCTCGGTGCGGGCCGCGGCGGCGGCCAGCATGGACCAGGCAAAGCCGGAGTGGCCCTGGCTATCGAACCAGGGATGAAAGTGGTCGCTAACCTCCACGAAATCGAAGCCGGCTTCTTCGGCGCGCACGGTCTGCCGCACTATCTCCTGGGGTGAGTAGCATTCCGCGACCAGCTTGTACCCTATCTTCATCGGACTCCTTCCCAAAAGCTGCGGCGTCGCAGGTTCCAGGTTCGTTTACCTTCCGCTTAGCAACCGTCTGTACCGTGGGAGCGTCGGTGTCAAACCTCAGGGGCGCGGGCCTGGTCCTATCTCTTCCGAGCATGACGCCCGAAACGAGAGTTGGCGTAGCGACTGGTCACGTAGGCCACGACGACCAGGACTCCGACGGCGGCCCCCGATCCTGCCCGTGCAGTAGGTGACCGTCACGTCCAACAGCGGCGATGCGCGGCGGGTATTGCGATCAAAAGCGGCTCCGGCGGCAAGAAAATCGCGGCCGAGGCGGGCAGCGAGACGAGGAATAGGATCAGTGGCGCGTAGTTCGAGTCCGACCAGGAGAGCAGCCAACCCGCTACGCCGGAAAAGAGATCCAAGCCCTCCGCTTATTAGAGGTATGGAGCCGTTACTCGGCGCTCCCTTGCCGCTTGGCCGCTTCTTGCTTGCGGTGGAGGTACTCGCCGCCGTACTTCACGACGACGAACCCCAAAACCACGAGCACGAGGAACGAGATCGTCAGGACCTCGAAATACTGGTCGATGATGCTCTGAATCTGCGGCCCGAAGAAGTAGACCGCCAAACCTAGCAAAAAGAACCTGCTCCCGCGGCCGATAATGGATACGAGCATGAAAGGCCAGAAGCGCAGCCTCGCGATCCCGGCGGTTATGGTGAAGATTTTGTACGGTATCGGCGTAAACGCCGCCGCGCCAACGGCCCACACGTCGTACCGTTGGTAGAGGCGCTCGGCGGCTTGTATCTTTTTTTCCTTGAAAAGCCGCTGAACCACCGGGCGGCCGCCCTTCTTCCCGATAAAGTACCCGAGCGCCGCGCCAAGCACCGAGGCCGTGGTAGAGACCAAGGCGTAAAATGGCGCCCTTTCGGGATCTGCGACGGCCATTGCTATGAGAAGCGGGTCCGGGGGCAGCGGGAAGAAGCTCGATTCCCAGAACGTGATGATAAAGAGCGCCAGCAGCGCGTAGGGCGTTCCGGCCCAAGACACCATCCACTCCACGATGCTATGCACGAGTTCCAACCCAGACTCCAACTCTCTGTACGGTTATTCAAGGAGGATCTTACAGTCCGGCAGAGTATATCTGTTAAGCGTTCGGAGGTTTTATGCCTAACGGTTTTCGTTTTTCTCCAGGATAGACCGGAGCGTGGCGAGTTCGTTTTCGGTGAGTCGTACGCCGTCCCCGTTCGCCTCCGGCCCCGCTTTTTGCCGGGAGTCGAAGTCTACCAGCACGGAGGCTATCGCCCCGATGAAGTAGGAGAAGACTCCGATAGCGTATATCATCAGCACGAACGCTAGTACGCGGCCGCCGACCGTTACGGGGTACAGTTCGCTGCCGACCGTAGTAATGGTAGTCGCCGACCACCAGAGCGCGTCCCCGAAGTTCTCTATCCGGCCGCCGGTTGCGTTTACTTCCAGGAGATACCCTACCGAAGCGCCGAGCAGTATCACCATGACCGAGATGATGCCTAGCTGCCCGAGACGCCGACGCCGGAGAAGCGTCAGCGCCGACCCCGAACCCCGCCCCCCGAAGACCAATAACCGGAAGATCGGTAGCGCCCTCGTGGCCCGCAAGACCCTCGCGAGCCGCAAGAACTTCAGGAACGGGAGCAGCACCACCAGCACGTCCAGCCAGTGTTTTCTAAGATACGTCCGCTTCACGGGGGCCAGGGCGAACTTCGCCGCGAACTCCAGGAAGAACAGGCCCCACAAGGCCCAGCTCAGAGTTTCGAGCCTTCCGTCCCAGGGGGTTGTCACCTCGCCGGTTAGCTGGATGATAACCAGCAACACCACCACGAGCGAAGCGAGGGCGAGCGGTAGATCTAGGTACCGATCCAGCTTTTCTCGTAGCTCTTCGCGGGTCGTGGGATCGTCGCGGAGGCCTGTGTCGTTTGCCATGGCGTCATTCTACCGGGTCCGGAAGGCGGTAAACTAACGGGCGTACTCGCGAGATAGGGAAGGAGAGGACTTATGGCCCGCACGGTCGAAGTTCCCGAGTATGAAATCCGGGAGGAAGTGAGGCTGAACCCCTCCCGCGCCGCGCTCATCGTCGTGGATATGCAGAATGATTTCGTGAAAGAGGGCGGTTCGCTCCTCGTCCCCGACGCCGAAGGCACGATACCGGAGATTCAGGGCTTGCTGAATATGGCCCGCGAAAGCGGGATGAAGGTCGTCTTCTCGCAGGACACCCACACCGACGGCGATCCGGAATGGGAGATCTGGCCCGAGCACGCCCGGGAAGGTAGCTGGGGATGGAAGATAGTAGACGAGCTTCAGCCCCGCGAGGACGAGTTGGTGATCCGGAAAGTCCGCTACGACGCCTTTTACGGGACCCACCTGGATCACTACCTGCGTTTGTGGGGCGTGGACACGCTCGTCATTTGCGGCACGGTCGCCAACATCTGCGTCCACTACACCGCCGCGAGCGCGGCCCTGCGCTGGTACCAGGTGGTGATCCCAAAAGACACGGTATCCGCGCTAGAGCCGTTCGACCTGGAGTCGTCGCTGCGGCAGACCGCGTTTCTGTTCGGCGGTGAGATCACTACCGCCGGGGCCATAGAGGCCCGTACAAAAGATATCTACCGGAGCAAAGTCGAAGAGGCGGGAGAGAACGTCTAAGCCGGCCTCCGGAGGCGGTCGCTGGTTGGCGAACCCGTCAATTATTGGTTATTCTCTCCAACGACCGGACTATGGAGGTAGTTGATGGCGGCGGCGGAACGGCGGGCCGAAATTTATTGGGAAGGACGGCTGGAGCAAGGGGACGGAAGCTTTGCGCTAGGCGACTGGATGGTGGGAGAGCCACCCGTAAGCTGGCGCGAGCGGATCGGCCCGGAAGGCAACAATGCCAGCCCCGAGGAACTCATGGCCGCCGCCCAGGCTTCTTGTTTCTCGATGGCCCTCTCTTCCGTGCTGGAAGATATGCGCAAGACTCCGGAGGAGATGGGCGTAAGCACAAGCTGCATACTCGACGAAACAGACGAAGGGTTCAAGATCACCGCCATGAACGTCGAAGTCCGGGGCCAGATACCCGGTATGTCTCCGGAGGAATTTAGTAGTGCCGTAGGGCGGGCGGACCAGATTTGCCCGGTAACCAACGCCTTGAGAGGAAACGTGGATATCCGCGTTTCCTCCGTCCTCGAAGACGGCGTCTAACGCCAATCGTCTAACGTACGGGAGCGAGAGGAAGACCCCGGGTCATTGGTCCGGGGTCTCGAACGCAAGTTTCTGACCAGCTTCTAGCTCGTCTGTGTCTCCTGCTTGGCCTCTTCCAGCTCCTCTTCTATGTTGGAGATGCCGGTGTTGGCGCGGACGTAGATCTGATCGTAGTCGATCTGGATGCCCTCTTCCATCTCCCTTACCGAGTTCTTTCCGCCGAGGAAAGTACCGAGCAAGCAGCCCGCGAAGCCGAGCGGCACGGAGACTATAGCCGGGCTGGTAAGCGGGAAGATCGCGCTATCGCCCAAGATCGTGGGGCTGAGGATCACGAGCCCGACGGAGGATATGAGCCCGGTGAGCATACCGGTAACCGCGCCCGCCGTGTTGAAACCTTTCCAGAAGATCAGGAGCAAGAGCACCGGCACGTTCGCGCTGGCGGCGACGGCGAAGGCGAGCGCCACGAGGAACGCCACGTTCGCCCCCTGAAGTAGCAGGGCAAGGATTATGGCGAAGACCGAGATACCCAAAGAGGTGTAGCGGGCCGCCCGGAACTGCTCGTGTTCAGGCGCTTCTCCGCCACGGATCACGTTCGTGTAGAAGTCGTGGGCGAAGGCGCCGGAGGCCGCGATGACGAGCCCCGCGACCACGGCCACGATCGTCGCGAAGGCGACCGCCGAGACGAAGGCCAGGAAGATCGGACCGCCGAGGGCTTCGGCCAGCAGAGGGGCCGCCAGGTTGCCGCCCGGGTCGGCCGCCTCGATGGCTTCGCGTCCGACCAGCAGCGTCGCGCCGTAGCCCAGGATCGGGGTCAAGAGGTAGAAACCGCCGATGATCCAGGTAGCCACGATGATCGAACGCCGCGCCGCTTTCGCGTCGGGGACGGTGAGAAAGCGGATCAGGATGTGCGGCAAGCCCGCCGTACCCAGAACCAGCGCGATGTTTAGCGAGATCGTATCGAGGCTCGAAGAGAAACTCTCCGGGGCAGCCGGTATGACCATATCGCGGCCTTCTTGGGCCTGAACTTCATTGAAAAGCGCGACAGGGTTGAAGTTGAACTGGGCCATTACGGCTATGGCGAGGGCTATGGAGCCCACGATCAGCAGCACGGCCTTGACGATCTGGATCCAGGTAGTCGCCACCATCCCGCCCGCCACGACGTAGACGGTCATCAAGACACCAACGATGATAATCGACACGCTGAATGAGATCGGCAGCAGCAAGCTGATGAGCGCGCCGGCGCCGATGAGCTGCGCGATCATGTAGAACATGCTGATCGCCACGGTATTGAGCGCCGCCGTACTACGGACCGTCTTGGTATTGAACCGCGCCGTGAGCACGTCCCCGACCGTGTACCGACCCAGGTTCCTCAAAGGCTCGGCCACCAGCAAGAGCACTACCAGGTAAGCGACCAGGAATCCTATCGAGAGGTAGAAGCCCGAGAAGCCGTTCAGCGCGATGGCGCCGGCGATACCCAGGAAAGACGCCGCCGAGAGGTAGTCGCCGGAGATCGCCAGGCCGTTCTGCCAGGCTTTGATCTCACCGCCCGCAACGTAGTGCGAGCCGGCGGAGGTATTCTGCTTCGCGGCCCAGTACGTGATAACGAGCGTAATTGCGATGATCCCGATGAAGAACAAGAAAGCAATAAAGTCCTCGCGGCTCATGCGTTACTCCCCTCATCGCCCTCCGAAGTCGCCGCCTGCCGGCGCGCCTCGTCCACCAGGTCATCCCACTTATTGGCCTTGCTCAAGTACACATGCGCCAGCACCCAGGTCATTATGAACTGCGCGAAAGCGTAGACGTAGGCTCCGGTAATCGCCCCGATCACCGAGAAGTTCAGTACGGTAGTGAAAGCCGTTAGAAACGGCAGCGTGAAGTAGAAAACCATAAAGAAAATGGTCGCCGGAATAATGAATGCTTTCTTGCTTCTTATGAGTTCTTTGAAGGCGCTGGTGCGTTCGATCCTTACCCATTCTTCGTGTTGCGAATCCATGTATGCTCCTTTCCCATATCCGTGTTGCACCCTTCGGTACCCTTTGCGTTGCCCTATTTCATCGTTCCAGATCACCCCTTCCACTCTATGCGAGTACTGTAAACGATATCTAAACGATTTGCCGGATATGGCAGCGGGTAGAGCGCAGTCCGGAGCTAGTTTCAGATTTCTTCCGCGTGTTCCAGGTGCGGCGGAACTATTACTACAGGTACTTTGGCTTCGTGGATGACTCGCTGGCTAACCGAGCCCACGATCATCGTCCCCCAGGTCCCGCGTCCGTGGCTGCCCATGACTATGGCGTCTATGGCTTTCTGACCGGCCAGCTCCATGAGAGCGCGCGCCGGGTCTCCGAATAGCGTCTCTGTCTCGACTTTTATTCCGGAGAAGGTCTCGCTCTCGGCGGTATTCTTTAGCAGGTCCTCTCCGTACCTCCGGAAGTCCTCGACGACGTGCTCGCCGTAGGTAGCCAGCATCTCGTCCCGATCCTGCGAATAGCTCATCTCGGCGACGTGGGCCAGCACTACCGTAGCCTCCGAGGCGCGGGCCATGCCCGCCGCTACGGAGAGGGAGTTTTGGGACGGACGCGACTCGTCCACGGGTACCAGTATGCGACGGAACTTTAGAGGCTGTAGTGCATTCATCTCGACCCCTTTCCAGCCCTTCCCAAGGCTCTAAAAATACGCTTGTTGGATTCTAGTGATCTATTTTCCGAAAAACAACCACACGGACCCGGGCGATCAAAAAGAGCCCCCTGTCGGTACCGGCAGGGGGCTCGGGCTCAGGTTCTCGTTCTCCAGGCTAACTCACCCTGGAAGTCGCCTGTTCCTTGGGCGGGTGAACAAAGAACGTGAAGATCGCGCTGGCGACCATAATAAAGCCGATGATGTAGAAGGCCAGGGTGTAGCTACCCGTGCTGTCGAGGATGACCGAGGTCAAGAGCGGTCCCAAGACGCCCCCGAACCCCCAGGCCGTCAGCATGAGGCCGTAGATCGTACCCACGTCCCGCGAGCCGAAGTAGTCGGCGGCGAAGGCCGGCATCGTGCCGAAGCCCCCGCCGTAGCAGGAGACGATGATGATGGCGAAGATGGCGAGGAAGAAGTAGATGCTGATGAAGGGCAGGAAGAAGAACAGTACCGCCTGCAGGACGAACATCGTAAGGAACACCCACTTGCGTCCCATCGGGTCCGAGAGCCAGGCCCACAGGAAGCGTCCGGCGGCATTGCCGACCGAGATCAGGATGACCAAAAACGCCGCGATGTTCGGCCCCGCGCCGGTGATCTCCTGGGCCATCGGAGATGCTTCGGAGATGATGGAAATGCCGGCGGTGACGTTTAGGAACAAGAGCGCCCAGAGCGCATACCACTGCCAGGTCTTCAAAGCGCCGCGCAGTTCGTAGTCTTCGTTGGAGGCGCCGCCGCCACCCGAAGACTGGAACCTGCCGGGGCTGTAGCCCTCCGGCGGGTTCTTCATGAACATTGCCGCGCCCCCGACCAGTATCAGGTAAATGATGCCCAAAACGGCGAAGGTCGTGAACACGCTAAGACCGGTGGACAAAATGGCCCGCGCGATGATCGTCTGTACCAGGGCGCCGGCGCCGAAGCCGGCCACGGCCACGCCGGTAATAAACCCTCGTTTGTCCGGGAACCATTTGATGAGGGTCGCCACCGGCACGATGTAGCCGAGCCCGATGCCGATGCCGCCCAACAGACCATAGGTTATATAGAGCAAGAACAGGCTTCCGCCGGACAGGCTCGATAGAAAGACGCCGCCACCGTAGAAAACGGCCGCGGTTATGGCTACCACCCGGGGACCCGCGGAACGCATCCACAAGCCGCCGACGAAAGCGGCGAAGCCGAGGGTCAGGATCGTAATGCTGAACGTGATATTTACCGCGGCGACCGAGGTGCCGTACTGATCCACTAGCGGTACCCGGAACACGCTCCAGGCATAAACCGCGCCCAGGGCTACCTGCATCACCACTCCTGCCGTGGCGATTACGTTCCGGTTCGGAACACTCGAACTGGCTGCTTGACTCGACACTCTACTCCTCCCTTTACCGGGGACTTGCATCCCCCGATTATCTTGTCACCAACTACCGGCATCGCCCCTCACCGCGATGCACGGGTGTTTCTTACCACCTGGGCTTAAATGTAAACCCTTTCACCAGAACTATATACGTTAAACCGTTCGTCACGCAAGAAGCCCACGAGGGTGATCCCGAATTCCCGGGCGACGTCCACGGCGAGGCTGCTAGGGGCCGAGATGGCGCACACGATCGGCACACCGGCGGTGAGACACTTCTGCAGGATCTCGAAGCTGCTCCGCCCGCTAACCAGGACGATGTTCTTGTTCAACGGCAGCTTCCCTTCGAGCAGCGCCCACCCGACGAGTTTATCGGTGGCGTTGTGCCGGCCGACGTCCTCCCGGATCGCGAGCAGGTCCCCGTCTTTATCGAATAGCGCCACCGCGTGGAGGCCGCCGGTCGAATCGAAGAGTCCTTGTCGCTGGCGGAGCTTATCGGGCAGCGCGTAGATCGTCCGCGCCGGTACCTCCGGCCCGGGTGGGATCACGGGACACCCACGCAACTCCAATTGCTCCAAACTCGCCTTTCCGCACACGCCGCAGGCGCTCGTGGTGTAGAAGTGCCGCTCCAGCGAACGGACGTCGTAGTCCAGGCCGGGCCGGAGCTCGACGTTGACGATGTTGTACTGTTGCTCGGCGTCTACTTCCGGGTCCACGCAGTAGCTGATGCGCCGGATGTCGTCCCGCGACGTGACGATGCCTTCTCCGTAGAGAAACCCGGCGGCCAGTTCGAAGTCCGCGCCCGGCGTCCGCATGGTCACGGCTACCGTCTGCGTTTCGCCCCCGGATACGAGGCGTATCTCCATCGGCTCTTCGGTGGCGAGCGTGTCGGGCCTCCGGCGCGCCGAATCTCCCTCGAAAACTTTTACGCGGGTCTTGGTTTTGCTCCCGCGGCGCTTGGCGTTTTGTTTCTCCAACATCTCACTTTCGAGTTTAGCACCACGAATATGTGGAGTACGGTAGTATGAAACCGTTATGCTGAGATTGGGTGGATTGCCGCACGTAGGACGTTATCCGGAAGCCACCGTAAAGCGCGTGGACGAGCAGATCGAGATCCACTTCGGCGGCCGCGGCGACGAGCAAGCAATGAACGTGCCCCTGAAGTACCTGGACGGCGCGGACGCGGAAGCCTCCGAGCTGAGGCTGCTCGCCCAGCTACAGCAGATCGGCTACAAAGTCCGGCGAGCGGAGTAGCCTAGCCGGAAATTAGTCGGGCCGCCTCCCGTACCTCGCGAAGCCAGACCGTTCTCCGCAGCGATTTGCTTCGTTCTACGAGCCCGGTGAGAATGGCACTTTTCAGTCCGGGTAGGGAGATGCTCTCCGAAACCTCGACGTAGCCTTCGTCTCTGAGCTGAAGAATCTCCAGTTTTTCACCGTCGTAGCGCCAGACCTCGGGTATTCCGAGCCTGGAGTAGATAGAGAGTTTGTTGATTGAGGAGCTGGTTATGTCCACCTCGATCACCAGATCC
>JBARZM010000267.1:0-15898 GCA_049650095.1 Rubrobacteraceae bacterium
CAGCTCGCCAAGGAGCGGCACCCGGATCAGCCGGGGGGCAGCGCGAACCAATTCTCCACTTTGCAAGAGGCGCACGCGGTACTCGCGGACCCGAACCGCCGCCGGCAACACGACGAGTCACTGGACCTCGCCCACGCCGCCGACCAACTCGCCGGCCTGGAGTTCGATTTCGGCCAGGTGGAGGACGAAGTCTCCGCCCGCCGCCGGCAGCGCGAGTCGAGCGGTCCCGGCATCGGCGAGCGTCTCCGGGACCGTTTCGGCAGAAAGGAAAAGCCTTCCGGCGGAGGCGCCCGCAGAGACTCCGGCAGCAATGCCGGCCGGAACTCCGACAGAAACACCGGCCGGGTGCGCGGACGTTACCGGGTGGATAGCGAGTCCCGCTGGTACGAGCCCCACGACTTCGACCCCGAGCCGATAAGCTGGAAGACCGGCGCGATCTCTTTCGTCGCCGCGTTCCTGGCTTTTATCGCGGTCGGGCAACTCGGCCTCTGGTCCCTCAACCCGGCCTCGGCTGGTTTCATGTCCTGGGCCGCCGCAGTGTCGTCCCTGATGCCTATCCTCTACACGGTGGTGGGCCTCGTGGTGGCTTACTTCGCTTTTCGCGCGGCAGGATACTTCGCCGTGGCTCTGGTCTTCATCGCGGCGCTCGTCGTCGGCGGCCAGGGCGGGCCGGAGGGGCTAGTCCAATTTGGCACCCTCGGCATACTGTTGCTGCTTGTGGCGATCTACCTGGGAAACCGCCGCGACCAGGCGGCCCGCCGCTAACGTACGCCGGCGCCCTAAGCCACCAAGCCTCATCGAGCCTTTCGGCGATTCCAGCAAGGAGCTTCCATGACCCAAAACGAGGAGATAAAGAGCTTTATCTCACGCTTCGAAGAACGCGTCGCCCCGGTCGAGAAGCAGGTGAGCGAGGCCTGGTGGAACCTGGCAACCTCCGGCGCCGAAGAGGCCCAGAGAGAACTGGTGCGCGCCGGCACGGAATACAACGAGCTCTTCGCCGACCGGGAAGAGTACAGTCTCGTGGAGAGTTGGTACATGGACCGGGCCTCCATCGGGGACTCGTTGCTTGGGAGGCAGGTCGAGGTGCTCTACAAGACCTACGCCTCCCGGCAGGGCGACCCCGAGGTGCTGGCACGCATAGAGGAGCTCGAAGCACAGGCGAACGCCACCTACAGCAACCACCGGGGCGCTGTCGGGGGCGCCGTGGCCGGCGAGAACGAAATCCGGGAGATCCTGCGTTCCTCGGAGGACGAGGACCTGCGCCGGGAAGCCTGGGAAGCATCGAAGACGGTGGGCAACGTCGTCGAAGGAACAGTCCGGGAGCTGGCCCGCCTCCGTAACCAGCTTGCCCGAGAAGCGGGGTACGAAGACCATTACCACCGTTCGCTAGACCTTCAGGAGATAGACGCCGGAGAACTCGCCCGCACGATGGGAGATCTCGAATCCGCCACCGACGCCCCGTTCCGCGCCCTGAAAGAAGCCCTCGACAAAAGCTTGAGAGAAAAGTTCGGCGTCGATAACGTAATGCCCTGGCACCTTTCGGACCCGTTCTTTCAAAGTTGCAAACAAGACCCGGCTTCGTTTCCGAATCCGCGAGGAAATTCGGGAGATGAAGCCAGGGTAGATGGTAGTGGGGGCGCCGATGCCGGGCTGGATGTGGATCGCTTTTTCCGGGACGGAGACCTCGAAGCCCTGACCCGCAAGACTTACGACGACATGGGGCTGGAGGTGCGGGACGTCCTGGCCCGGAGTGATCTCTACGGGCGGGAAGGCAAGAGCCAGCACGCTTTCTGCCTCGGTGTCGGGCGGGAGTATCCGTATGACGTGCGTGTACTGGCGAATATTCGACCCGACTCGTACTGGATGGAAACGATGCTGCACGAGTTCGGGCACGCCGTTTACGACAAGCACATCAACCCGAAGCTTCCCTACCTCCTGCGTTCGATCGCGCACACCAATACGACGGAGGCTATTGCGCTGATGATGGGCTCTCTGGCGGACGATCCGGACTGGCTTTCATCCGTTGCCGGGGTTCCGGAATCGGAGCTCGACGGCAACCGCGAGTACATTGCCAGGCGGGAGAAAGCGGATCGTCTGGTTTTTACCCGTTGGGCCCTCGTAATGTTCAACTTCGAGCAGGCACTCTACGCTGATCCCGACCGCGATGACTTGAACGACGTGTGGTGGGACCTTGTCGAGCGCCTGCAACTGGTGGAACGACCACCCGGTCGAAACGAACCTGACTGGGCCGCCAAGCTGCACGTCGCCCTTGCGCCAGTCTACTATCACAACTACGTGCTCGGGCACCTCATCGCCGCCCAACTCCGCAACTACCTGGAGAGCTACATAACCCGCGGCCCCTTCTACAAAAACGAAGCCGCCGGACGCTACATGCTCGAGTCCTTCTTCGGACCCGGCGCCCGCGAAGACTGGCAAAGCACCGTGCTGCGGGCGACGGGTGAGCCGCTAAACCCGGGGTACTTCGTAAAATCACTCTACTGAAAGCGGACCTGCGCGTTGTCTTTGGGTCCCTTCCTTCGAATAGCGCCGGTACGCGCAGCGTACGCTTTGGGCTCTTGCCGCAATCAGGGCACCGGGAGTCCGGCTTCTATGAGCGCCGACATCTCTTCGCTCGTAAGGACCCGCATGAGATAGTTCCCTTGAACGATATCGCACCCCAAATTTCGTAGCTGTTCGAGCTGCTCGGCGGTCTCTACTCCTTCGGCCACCGTCTCCAAACCCAAGGCGTGTGCGAGCTCGATTATCGCCGAGACGAGCATCGTATCTGCGTGGTCCTCCCCGAGACCCCAAACGAAAGACTTGTCTATTTTCAGGACGTCCACCGGCAAGCGCTTGAGGTAAGAGAGAGATGAGTAGCCGGTCCCGAAGTCGTCTATCGCAAGCTCTATACCCAACTGCTTGAGCTCTGAGAGCCGGGCAAAAGTGTCTTCCTGCTCCTCCATCGCGACGCTCTCTGTAATCTCGAGGTTCAGGTTGTTCAGGTCCACCCCGGTCTCCTGAATAATCCGGGTAACCTCTTGGACCAGTCTTGGGTACCGAACCTGGCGCGCCGAGAGGTTCACGCACAGCTTCAGCGGCGCGGCCCCGTTATGCTGCTCCCGCCAGGCGCGAGCCTGGCGACAGGCCTTCTCCAGTACCCGATTCCCGATGGGGATGATCTGGCCGGTCTCCTCCGCCAGCGGGATGAACTCGTCCGGGAGCACCAGGCCGCGCCCGGGATGATTCCAGCGCACCAGAGCCTCCACGCCGACTATCTCGCCGGTAGAGAGATCTATCTGGGGCTGGTAGTGAACCACGAACTCCCCCCGCTCTATGGCCCGTTTCAGGTCGTTCTCCAGCTTCAGGCGCTCCAGGGCACGGGGGGACATGCTCGGATCGAACACTTCGTAGTTGGCTTTGCCCTGTTCCTTGACCCGATACATCGCGAAATCCGCATTGCGCAGCAGGTCACCTGGAGTGTCCTGGCTGGAGGCTCCCAAGGCTATACCGATGCTGGCCGTGGTGGACACTTCATGCCCATCCAGGACGAAAGGAGCTTGCAGTGCTTGGGCGATTCGCTCCGCGACAAGGGTTGCATCGTCCAATCCCCGGGGGATCTCAAGCAAGATAATGAACTCGTCTCCGCCAAGACGCGCCACGGTATCTTCAGGCCGCAGGCAGGTTTTCAGACGGTGGGCGACTTTTGCGAGTAGCCGATCTCCTACTGCGTGACCCAGGGAGTCGTTTATGACCTTGAAGTTGTCCAGATCCAGGAAAAGCACCGCAATAGGCTCCCCGTGTCGGTCTACACGAGCCAGTACCTGCTGGATGCGATCCATGAACAGCCTGCGGTTGGGCAGGCCGGTAAGGGGGTCGTGGAACGCCTGGTGTTCCAGCCGCTTCTCCAGAGCCTTACGCTCGGTAATATCGCGGACGATGGTACACACCGCTTCTCTACCTTCGTGGGGAATAACGGTCGCGCTGGTCTCGACCTCCATCAGCGAACCGTCTTTGCGACGGTATCGCCGTTCGCCGAGAAAGACGCTTCTCTCCTCTATGATCCGTCGGCCGTTGCGGGCGATGCTTTCCCGGCTGTCGGCGATCAGGTCGTAGATCTGCCGCCCCAAAAGCTCTTCGGGAGTGTACCCGAGCATGTTCTGTAGCGCGGTGTTGGTCTCCAGGATACGTTTGGTGTGAAAGTCGTATATGTGGATGCCGTCCGTTGCCCGCTCGACTACCGTCCGGTAGCGTTCTTCGCTGGCCTTCAACGCCTCCTCCGACCGCTTGCGCCCGGTAATGTCGCGGAAGTTGATCACGACGCCATCTATGGTTGGCTCGTCGAGCAAGTTATTACCGCGCAACTCGACGTGTCGCCAGGAACCGTCCGCGTGCTGCATACGCATCTCGGTAGAGGAGATGCCCTCCGGGGTTCCAAAGATACCGTCAAGGAAACTCCGCCCCAGCGTAACGTCGTCGGGGTGCACGAAGGTGAGGCCGTCGCTTCCAACCAGGTCGTCCGGGGTGTGGCCCGACACCCGCTCGACCGTTGGACTTACGTAGTTCATGGCGCCGTTCTCGTCGAGGATTGCAATGATGTCGGACGAGTTCTGGATCAGGGACCGGAAGCGCTCTTCGCTCCGGCGTTGGTGCAGGTTTTCGATGAGGTCCGCACGCTCTAGTGCAAGCGCGACCTGTGAACCGAGGGTCTGCAGCGCATTCCGGATCTCGCCGGGGAGCCTGGAGTCACTGGCTACCGCGATCCTACCTTCGAATTGCCCCCGGACGTATATTGGAACCATGAAGAGCGACCCCAGCTTGGTCTTGAAGCGAAAGGCGTCTCGGAACTCGGCGGCTTCTCCAGGACGAATTTCGACCGACTGCCCCTCAAGGAGTGGGGTGCGCACCCAGTCGGGCAATTCGCTAATATAGGTCTCTTTGCCCTCAAGCTCTGCCGCGTGATCGCCCGACGCCTCCACGCAGACATCCTTTTCCTCCGATCCCGACCAGACGCTCACCCGGGTTCCCGGAGCTTCATCTATAAAGGGAAGAACCGCTTCGAGGGCCGCCGCGTAGATGCGCTCCCGGTCCGGGGCTGCTACGAGCGCGGCGCCGGCGCTTCTCAAGGCGCTCTCCCGGGCGGTTGATCTCTCGTGCTTTTTCAGGGAGGCTCTAAGCTCACCGGTGCGCTGCTCGACCCGCTCTTCGAGCTCTTCGTTGAGTTGGCGGATCTCTTCTTCGGCCCGTTTGCGCTCCGTAACGTCCTCCACCACACCCATTATGAACCGGGGCTCTCCCGAACCGTCCCGCACGAGGATACTGACAGCGTACGCCCAGACTACCTCGCCATCTTTGCGGACGTACCGCTTCTCCCTCCGGTAACTGTCGGACTCGTCGGATACGAAAGTCCTGCCCACGCCGGTGTCGCCGGCCCGATCCTCCGGGTGGGTTAGCTCCAGGGTGGTCATGCCCACGAGCTCTTCTCCACTGTAACCGGTAATCTGCTGGTAGGCTGCGTTGGTCTCTATCAGGCGGCGGTCGAGGTCGGCGACGCAGACTCCTACCGTGCTCTGGTCGAAGAGCGCGCGAAACCGCGCCTCGCTCTCCCGCCACTCCGCTTCGGCCTGCTTGCGGCCGGTGTCGTCCTTCGCAATTCCATAGACGCCGACGATCTCTCCATCAACGACGACGGGCAACTTCGTCACGCTCAGTTCGACCCGATGTCCATCCTTGTGGATTATGGCGTTTTCGTAGTTCTGTGGCTCTCCGCTAACTGCTTTCTCGAAGTGCCGCCAGGTCTTTTCCAGGTTTTCCGGGACGATAAGGGGCGTGAAAGATGTTTGGAGAAGCTCCTCGACCGTATACCCCGTTGCCTTTTCACAGGCCGGGTTGGCGGTGAGGAAGTTTCCCTCCAGATCGAACGAATAGACCGCATCGGTGTTGTGGTCGAAGAGAGACCTGTAACGTTGCTCGTTCTCCTCCAAGCTCTGCTGAACCTCTTTACGCTGGGTGATGTCGCGGGCCACGCTGCAAACTACTTCCTTGTCTCCATAAGAGACCAAGGTCCCGTTGACCTCGACATCCAGCAACGTCCCATCACTGCGACGGTACTTGCGTTCTGCGGGAGCGCTCTCCTCTCCCTCCCGCACTTTGCGCCATACGGTGTTGTCTACATCCTCGTCACCGTGGGCGACGAAGTCGTAGTTCGTCATCCCGCGCAGCTCTTCGGCGGTGTACCCGAGCATCTTCTGAAAGCAGATATTCGATTCGAGTACCTGCTTGGTGTTCGGATCGAACAGCCAGATACCATCCGCGCTCTGCTCGACCACGGCCCGATAACGCTCTTCACTATCTCTTAGCGCCTCTTCAGCCTGCTTACGCAGGGTAATATCCCGGCTCGTGCCCGCAAGCCCCACGATTTTCCCACCGCCGTCCCGCAACGGCACCTTGGTCGTCGAGAGCCAAACGCACTCTCCCGACCGGTCTAAAGTAAGCTTTTCCTGCTGGACCAGCGGCCGGCCCGACCGGATGACCTCCTGCTCATCAGCATAGTACTTTGCGGCCTGTTCCCGCGGGTAGAAGTCGAAGTCCGTTTTTCCGACGAGCTCATCTTCTCCCACGTTCCTCAGAATGTGCTGTCTGTGAGCGGCGTTGCTGGTAACGAACCGGCTCCCGGTATCCTTGATAAAGATGAAATCCGGCAGGCTGTCTATAAGTGTACGTAACAGATCGCGTTCTTCCATCGGCGTCTCTTTCGCCCGCTTACAGTTGATGATCCCATAAGTTTTTCCTGTGCCAAGAGGAGCCAGCATAGTTCAGAAGCCAGACTTCTGAACTCCTTTATGCCTTCTTAGTTACCTCCACGTTTACGGTAGAAAGTCTTTTCCCTCCGGCTCTTCTTTCGAGGCACCCTTCCCGCGAAGCAAGAACCATACTACACCATTGACCAACACACCCCCAAACCTCGCACCAAAAACCGGCCGGGTACGTGTTCTGTCGGGCGAGCCGGCGTTCACGCTACAGAGGACTACTCGGAGGAGTTTGCCCTTCGGGGGTCCTTGGCAGAGCGAGGCGCCTTCGCGGTGGAAAGGCGCCGGATTTCCATCGGCCGCCTCGACGACCTGGAGGGCTTCCTCGACTCCCAAGTACTGGTTTACCGCAGCATGCGAACGGTGTCTAATCTTTTTTATTTGTCGCCTGGGCGACGAGGCGCAAGACTATCCGCGGACCGTAGAACGCGAAAAGCCGTGGCGGCCGTGAGGCTCTATCCGGTCCCGTACACCGGCACCTCGACGCCCTCGAAGGCGCCGTCGCGGGCGCTCTGGGCGCCGACTTTCAGGGTTCCTTCTCCGCTGAAGTTCGGCACGTTTAGCGTGGTCTCGAAGTAGCCCCAGGTAGAGGTCCAGTCGTTGCTGACGACGGTCTCTTGGACCAGGACCGTTCCTCCGCCGTTGGTCAGGGTCACGGTGTTCGTGGCCTCGGGGTTTCGGGAGTACCCGCTCACCGTGAGCGAACCGCCAACCCGGGCGCCACTCCGGGGCTGGGTGAGGACCGTGTTGGCCGCCTGCGCCGGCAGCGGAAGTTCCAGGCTCGCGCTCGACGGCTTGAAGTCAACCACGAGCCGGGCGGGGTTGGAGAGCTCTATGGTCCTATAGGTAAAGGCCGACCCGGCGAATATGTCCACGAACATGCCGCCCTCCGGCGCCCGCACGACGTAGAAGTCTTTGAGGAGCGCCCCGCCGAGCCCACCGCCGGAGACGTTGGTAGAGCTCACCGAGGGCAGGGTTACACGCAATATGCCGTCGCCCGTTGGGCTGCTGAGCGTCCACCCCGGCACGGGCGACGCCGGCTCGTCGCCGGTACCGAGGTCCACGACGACCCGCTCGTAGCCCTCATGTATCCCGTAGCGAACGCCGAGTATCCCATCCGCGCCGTAGCCGGAGCCCCCGGCCGCATGCGGAGCCTCGGTGAACGGCCCTTCTATCGGAGGCGCCGCCCTGGCTCCGGCCTTGGCTCCGGCCTTGGCTCCGGCCTTGGCTCCGGTCCCAGGTTTTGTCGTCGCCGTCTCCGGGGCCTCGGTGTCCGCAAGTGCCTCGGGTTGTCCGGCTGCGGACGCGGCGCCGACCGTGGCCTCCGGCCCCGATGGGACCCCGGAGGTGGTCGCGAATACCGCGGGCTTCTGGGTTCCGGCCCGTGGCTCCGTCTCGCCGCCCTGGGCCGCCCGCTCTATCGGCTCCGGGTCGCTGCAGCCGACTACGAGCGTGCCGAGCGTCGCCGCGAGGAGGAGGAGCAGCGTCGTGCGGGCGTAGGCTCTCATACCATTCCGTGTCCCGGACAAAAAGACATGGGCGCCATTATAGAAGAGAATTGTTGCCCGAGGTTTAACAGTATGTTGCGGCTAAGTTACAATACTGCCTGTTTCTGACCCTCTCCGGCCCTTCCGCCGGTCCGCGGCCTTTCGGGAGGTTGATCTTTGCCGGATAAGGAATCCCAAGAGCCTCGTAGAGAAGGTACCGGACGCCGTCCCGGAATCCATCTGCTGGCCCTGGCGGTGTACGCCCTTCTGGCGGCCATTTTTACCTATCCCCTAGTCTTCAACATAGACCGGGTCAACGGGGCGGGAGACCCGGCGGTCATGGTGTGGAGTATGGCTTGGATCTCCCACGCCCTCTTCACGGAACCCGCGACGCTCTACGGGGCCAACTTCTTCTATCCAACCCCGGACGCCCTGGCCTACACGGACCTCTTGTTGCCGAGCGCCCTGCTGACCTCTCCCCTCTACTTTACGACCAACAACCCGCTCTTGAGCTTCAACGTCGTTCTCTTATTGACCTACGTACTCTCCGGCTACGCGACGTTTTTGCTGGTCCGGCGCTTGCTATCCGGCCGATACTACGCCGTACCGGCGGCCCTTTTCGCCGGGGCAATCTACACGCTCTCGCCTTACAGGTACGGGCACATCACCCAGCTAAACTCCATGACGACATATTTTCTACCCCTGATCCTGCTGTTCATGCACCGGTACCTCGAAGACGGCCGCCGCCCGACGGACCTTTTTCTGGTGGGACTTTTCTTTTGCCTGAACGCCCTGTCCGGACTCTACTATGGGGTATTCGCAATCTTGATGATGGCGGCTTTCTACGCGATCTGGCTTCTCCTGAACCGTGAAGTCCCGCGCTTGAAGGATTTTCTCTACGGGGTTCCGATTTTCGCGGCCTTCGGCGTCGTCCTGCTGGTGGTGCTCTACCCGTACATAGCGCTCTCCGGCTCCGAAGACCACGGCCGGGACGTCGGGACGGTGATCGGGGGCTCGGTCATACCCGCCGCCCTACTAACCTCCGTTCCGGAGAGCTGGCTCCTTGGCTGGACCCCCGAGGCTTTCGGCGTAACCCACGAAAACGGCAAGCCGGTCTACGAACTGACCCTGTACCCGGGCCTCGTCGCTACCCTTCTGGCCGTCTACGCCCTCGCGCGCCGACGAGTCTCGAAATCCACCCTTCTCTATGCCTTGCTCGGGCTCGCCATCTTCATTCTCTCTCTGGGACCGGAGATCACGGTCGGCGGCGTGGGCATTCCGCTCCCCTACTACCTGCTCTACGAGTTCGTCCCCGGATTCGGCAGCCTGCGGGTGCCGGCCCGGATGTGGGCCATCGTCATGCTCTGCGTCGCCGTGCTCGCGGGCGTCGGCCTGAGCTTTTTGATGGAGAAGCTCGGGGGCAAGAAGGCGTTTCTGGCGCTCTCCGTCCTCTCGCTGGTGGCGGCGCTGGAGTTCCTGCCCACGCTCCCGATAGACCGCTACATAGACCGGGGCCCGCCGGACCTCACGCCCGCCTACTCTTACCTGGTCGAGAATGCGCCACAAGCGGCCGTGGTCGCCGAAGTACCCTTCGCCAGCCGCCAGGACGCCTTCCGGGAGACGCCGAGGATGTACCGATCCACCTACGGCTGGTGGAACCTGGTAAACGGCTACGCGAGCTACTTCCCCGGAGGCTACTACGAGACCCGCGACGCCCTGAACTCCCTACCGGAGCCCGAGAGCCTGGCGAAGCTCCGGCAACTAGACGTAGACTACGTCGTGGTCCATCCGGAGGAGTACGACGAGGACGGACTAGACGGCCAGCAAGTACTCCGGGCCGCCGAACAAGAGCCTTCCCTCGAACGGGTCGCCGGAGACGGCGAAGCTATCCTCTTCCGCGTCTCCGGGGCGTCTACCCGGTAGCCGGATGAAGCCGGATCCTCTCCCCCACTGCCGTAACCAACTGCTGTAACCGGACTTGCTTGCTAATAGTTCGGTTATCAAGATCACCTTTATTGCAAGATTGAGCAATTTTGTTACAATGCTGTTCATCAATATCCACGTTAACCACAAGGAGAACAAAGGAAGTGCGAGCTACGCTACAGCCAGGACTAACAAACAGGCTTACCAAATATCTCCGTGTTACCCAGCAGTTGATCGAGGAGGGCCGGGACGCGGTTTCCAGCAAGGAGCTTGGTGATTATACGGGCATAAACCCCGTGCAGGTGCGGCGGGACCTCAACGCCATAGGCTTTTCGGGCACCCGCGGGGTTGGCTACCAGGCCCACGATCTGGTCGAAGCCGTCCGGAGCATCTTGGGCCTCAAGCAGACGTACAACATTGCGCTCGTGGGAGCCGGCAATCTAGGGAGTGCGATCGCGTCCAGCACCATACTGCCCAAGCGCGGGTTCGTTATCCACGACGTCTTCGACAACGACTCGGACAAGGCCGGCCGGACCGTCGGCAACGTAGTCGTGAAGCACATCGAAGAGCTCAAGAAAAGCGTGGCCGAAGCCGAAGAGATCATCGGCATCGTCGCCACACCTTCGTCTTCCGCCCAAGAGGTCGCGGACCTCATGGTAGACGCCGGTATCCAGGTGATCCTGAACTACACCGACGTCCTCCTCCACGTCCCCGCCGGAATAGACGTTCACCGTATAGACCCAACCGCCCAACTGATGCACACCCTCTACTACCTTACCCAAGTAGGAGAAGCTTCCTAGAGGCACCAGGCTTCAGCCAACCGGCTACCGGCGGGGCGCCGATAGCCGGTTTTTCGTAAAACGGCGCGCACGGCAAAACCCTTCGGTTTATCCAACCGCTGAAACCTGCTGCCTGAAACCTTTGAGAAAGAGGAAGAGCCCGGAACGCAACTTAGGGGTGATAGGTGGGGAAAGGGAAAGGAGGAGTAACGCCCCGGGCTCTTTAATTGTGTCGATTTGGTTTCGCACCAACCGACTAAGGGAATGCTACCGCGCTCGCCACAGTTTGTAAAGGCCTTGGAACGTGAAAACTAGAAACTTTTTGAGAATATCTACAAAATGCACATAACTGTGTACTCGTGATTCCCGGGGGGTTTCTGGGCCGGACACCTAGGCCCGGGGGGAGTGTATCACGTACATGACCCGTCCCTGCACGAGTACGGCTTCCGGGGAGAGCATTATATCTTCGTAGCCGTCGTTCTCGGACTTGAGCCTTACCAGGCCGTCCTCGCGGTAGAGGCGTTTGACCATTGCCTCTTCCCCGCCATCCACGAGGACTACGACTATCGTACCGTCGGGCGGCGAGTCATCCTCTTCGACCACGAGGAGGTCGCCTTCTTCTATACCGGCCCGCACCATGCTCTGGCCCACCACGCGGAGCAGGTAGCGGCCTTTCCCGGAATGGGAGCCGAAGAGTTCCGTCGCCAGAGAGTAGGCCTCTCCCTCCGCGACGGCCTCGAGGCCCCGACCGGCGGCGATACGTCCCAGCAGCCGCACGTCTTCCGCCATGGCCGCCTCCCATCCCCGGTTGGTCAGCCGTATCCCCCGCGCCCGTCCCCCCTCGAGCTCCACGTATCCGCCTTCTTCGAGCTTCTGCAGGTGCACGTAGGCGCTCCGGGAACTCTTGAAACCGACGGCGGCGGAGATCTCCCGCAGACTCGGCGCCCCTTCCCCCCGAGAATCCCGGCGGGCGAGGAAACGCAGGATTCCCATCCTCCGACCCTCTACTCCTTCTACCAACCTATACCTCCTGAAACCGCCGCCTCAAAATGTTCCCAGAGCACAGTATAGCGGTCTCGACACTTGAAGTAAACATTTGCTTACTCTGCTTCTTTTAGTGTAGACTGAAAAAGGAGATAGAAAAAAGAGGAGCGTCCCCACCCTGGGACCTCTTTGGAGACCGGCCCGCACGGCTACCAACCAGGAGCGGTCTTCCGAGAGGCTTTTTGAGGATGAAGACGCCTTACCTCCGGGTAATTATACCCCACTGAGGAAAGGCTCCCATCCCATGGCCGCGCTTCTCGTAGTAGAGAGGAGTTCGTTTTGATGATGGATTTTTGGGCAGACAAACCCGGCCGGGAAGTGGCGGTATGATTCCGGACCGACGAGAACCTTTCGCTGGTTCGGGGAAGAATCCGGGTGGCGAAAAGGGGGCCGCCCCGGACCTTTGGGTCCGTTTCTTCGGGGGCTTCGAGGTGTCTTGTCGGGGGGAGCCCTTGGAGTTGGGGCGGAACAGCAAGGCCGTAGCCATCTTCAAGTGTCTTCTGGCGCGCAAAGGACGCCCGGTCTCGCAGGAGACGCTGATGGGTTGGCTGTGGCCGGAATCCAGCCCCAAAAAAGCCCGGTGGTCGTTGAACTCAGCCGTCTACGCCTTGCGGCGGTCCCTCGACGAACACTCGCCGGACATTGCTTCTTCGGATTGCGTCATTCTGGGGCGGGGGCATTATCACCTGGCGCGGGGTTTGCGGATCTCATCCGACGTGGAGGAGTTCGACGCCGGCTACGAACGGGGACGTTTTCTGGAGCGGGCGAGGAAAACGGAGGATGCCGTTTCGGAGTACGAGGAGGCGGTCGCGCTCTACCGGGGAGATTATTTGGTGGAGGACCTCTACGAAGACTGGACCATGATCGAGCGCGAGCGGCTGACCAGCGCCTACGTGGACCTCCTGGACCGGCTCGCCGCCTACTACGCGCGGACCGGGAACCTCCAGAGGTGCATCACCGACCGTTACCGGCTCCTCGAAAAAGACCCTTACCACGAAGAGAGTTACCGCTCTCTGATGCGCTGCTACGCCCGCCTCGGCCTCCGGGGGCGGGCGCTGCGCCAGTACGAGCTGTGCGAGCGACGGCTGAGGAGCCTGCACGACATCCCGGCCGCGCCGGAGACCCGGGAACTGCACGAAAAACTCCTGGACGGGGAGGAGATATAAGCTACTTCCCGCGCCGTTCAGCGGGGGTTCATCAGGTATTCACGGGTGTCTGGTTTCATGTGCGGTAAGACGTGAAAACCAGGCGAAAAGGAGCCTCGGATGACGGAAGAGAACAAAAAAGGTGTCCGGAAAGACCGGGAGGATCATTCGGAACTAGAGCAGGAAGCCTCCCGCAAAGTCAGGAACCTGGCGGACAAGGCCAAGGAAAAAGCCGAGAAAAAGCTGAGGGAACGCAAGGCTCGCTAACACGCGAGAAGAACGGGCCGGGCCGGTTTCCTGGCCCGGCTTCATCGTACGCGACACATCCTATTAAGCATTATCCACGAACAAAGGAGCACCACGTGCCGTCCAATGCGCTTACAGGCAAGGACCTTCTTCGCACGGTATTGTTGATTATATTTCTCGTCGCGCTCGCGTATTTCTTTCCATACCTGCCGCTATTTCTGTTGATGATCTTGATAGCCGGTTTGATCGCGACCTCGCTCCACGACGGGGCCACGCTGTTGGGGCGGGTCGGGGTGCCGCGCAAGTGGGGCGTGACGATTACGCTGGTCGCCGCCGTCTCGGTTTTCGGGTCGGTCGTTCTGGTGCTCTCGTCGCCCTTCTACGCGCAGCTGAAAGCCTTTCTCGCCGCGCTGCCGGAAGACCTCGGGTCGGCCCGCCCGTACTTCAAAGATCTTTTGGAGGCTCCTCTTGACCGGGTGCCGCTGCTCAGCACGGAGTTCTTTAGCGTACTGGCGGACTGGTTCTCGGAGAACGCCGCCATCTTCGACCTGAACTTGCCGGCGCTCTTCCCGCCGGTCGGGACGTTGGTGTGGCAGTTGATCTCAGCCCTTATCATAGTGATGGTCATCATCGCGACAGGGGTGTATCTGGCAATGACTCCGGTCTCACTGCTGAACGCGTTTCTGCGGCTGTTCGACAAAAAGACCCGGGGCCGGGCGAGCAAGGTGCTCGGGGACCTGTACGAGGACCTTCACACCTGGCCGGTGGCCACGCTGCTCTCCATGGCGGCCGTCGGGGGAATAATGAGCCTGACGTACTGGCTTATCGGCTTGCCTTCGGCGCTGCTGCTGGGCGTGGTGGCGGGTTTGCTGGAGGTAATTCCGTACTTCGGGGCGGTGATCGCCGCTATCCCAGCCGTTATAACCGCGGCGACCGTCTCGCCCACGATCGTTTTCTTCACCCTGCTCGCGGTGATCCTCGTCCAGACGATCAACCGAAACATCATCATCCCGACCATTATGTCCAAAGTGGTCAAGGTGCATCCGGCGATAGTCGCCATCTCGGTAGTCCCTATCTACTGGGTCTTCGGGTTTCTCGGCATATTCCTCGTCGTGCCTATCTGCGTGGTTTTCAAAGTCCTGGTAAGAGACCTCTGGATCGAACGTCCCAGCCGGCGCAAGCAGGAAGCCATGGAGCACCAGTCCGTCGGCGCTGGCAAGTGATTTCACCTCCTTCACGCCAGGTTCAGCGATGATTCACGGGATCGTGGTCGAATAGCCTTATGGCAGATACCAAGACAGTCGAAGAGATCTACGATGCCGTGGAGGAAGAGGGTAGGGAGAACCTCTCACGGGCGAGTTTGGGACTCGCTTTTAGCGGCCTGGGCGCCGGGCTCAACATATCGTTCGGCGCCCTGGCGATGTTCAGCGTGGCGGGGATGACCGGCGGGGTGGGGCTCGCGGCTATCGCAGTTTATCCGCTGGGATTCCTGATGGTCGTGTTGGGTAGGACCCAACTTTTTACCGAGACGACGGTTACCCCGGTTACCGTGGTGCTCTCAGGCTGGAAGCGCAAGCCCCGGCGCGTGGTGAACATGCTGCGGCTGTGGTTCGTGGTCCTGGCGTCCAACTTGCTAGGCGCCCTTATCGCGGCCGCCGCCATTTCCTACACGAGGGTCCTGGACGCCGGAGCTTTCGAGATGTTGCTCCACGAGGTCGTCGGCAAGATGGACAACAACGCCATCTCGACGACGCTGTACGCGGTATACGGCGGATGGGTGGTGGCGCTCATGGCCTGGCTGGTTGCCGCATCCCGGGACACTATCGGCAAGGCGTTCGTGATCTGGGCAACCGCCATCGTTATCCCGGCCGGAGGCTTGCCGCACAGTGTAGCCGGGTCGGCGGAGGTCCTGATCGGGGTGCTCGCCGGCAAGGTCCTCTGGACGGACTACCTGACGGGTTTCCTGATCCCAGCCGTCCTGGGCAACACTGTCGGGGGCGTGTTCTTCGTCACGCTGCTCAACTACGCCCAGATCATCGGATCGAGCAAAAAGACCTCGTTCGCCTACCTCTCGGAAGAACAGGCAGAGCCTGGAAAGACTGTCCACCCGTCAGACAAACCAAACGAACTCGTCGAAAAAGAAAGGAACGGCAAGTGAAGCCGCAGAGCTTGTTGCGGGTACAGATCATCGGGGTAGTTTCGATCCTCCTCTTTGTTGGAGGTTGCAATACCGCCGGAGAATCGGGACCGTCCACCATCAATGCCGCCACTAACGGAAACACGTCGTACCAGAGGGACGGCTCGACCCGTGAGGCGAAAGATGGTCCGACGGAGGCGCCGAATCTCCTCTCGGTCAGTGATTTCCGGGAAGGTCCCACCACTCCTCAGGGAGAGCCGACAACCCTCGTAGACTTCGAGTTCGACCAAAAGGCTTACCTGAAAGGCGGCGACCGAACCAGTTTTCACCT
>JBARZM010000268.1:0-3272 GCA_049650095.1 Rubrobacteraceae bacterium
CGCACGTATACCTCGGTGATGCCGTCGTCGCCCCCAGCACCACGCGCCGGCTCCTGGACCACTTCGCGAGCAACCTGCCCGCCGGGCGTGAACCGCGCCCCGTTCCGGACGGACACCGCCTCGAGGATCTGACGCCGCGAGAGCACGAGGTGCTGCGGCTGGTGGCCCGGGGATTGTCGAACGCGGAGATCGCCGGGGAGCTGGTCGTATCGGAGGGCACCGTCAAGACGCACGTGGGCCGGATACTGACCAAACTCGACCTCCGCGACCGGGTGCAGGCCGTCGTCCTCGTCTACGAGACCGGCCTGATCGAAGCCGGTGACCGCTGAGCGACGGTACAAGACATGATCTCGGGTAAAGTGTACTGCGAGAATAAAGGCGGTGACGATCTTCCCGGCCGGCCTGACCCATAAAGTGTAGGGCTCAGTGCCTTTTTAGCGAATCGTCGGCCCGCCAGGGAAGGTCTTCGCCGCGCCCCGGAAGGGTCGGCAGTGACTTGATAGGAGCGTGCCGAGAGAGGTCTCATCGCAGTACTGTCCGCCGCCTCATCCGGAAGAGCGCGAAGCCGTGTCCCGGAACCGAGGAGGATCAACAGATGATGACCGTAGCTACTGCCCCTACCGCCGAGAACACCCACCAGACGCTCGTCACGGTGGGCGTAGATACTCACCTCGACTCACACGTAGCTGTCGCCCTCAACGAGCTTGGTCGGCGCCTGGACGAGCTACACTTCCCTACAACACAAGCCGGGTACGCTGGGTTTCTCAGGTGGACTACGAAACTTGGGAAGCTGGAGCGGGTCGGGGTAGAGGGCGCGGGGTGTTTTGGAGCCGGACTGGCTCGCTTTTTGGACAAGAGCGGTGTTGAGGTTCTGGAAGTGGGCCGGCCAAAGCGCCGCGATCAGCATCGCTCGGGCAAGTCCGATCCCATCGACGCCGAACTTGCAGCTAGGGCGGTCTTGGCGGGCACTGCAATCGGTCAAACAAAGGGCGGCGACGGACCGGTGGAGATGATCCGAGTCCTGAGAGCTGCGCGACGCTCGGCGGTTAAGGCCCGAGCCCAGGCGGCAAAGCAGTTGAAGGCCCTGCTCATCACTGCTCCGGATGCCCTGAGGGCAGAACTGCGCGGGCTGTCCACGATCAAGCTGGTCCGGAGGGCGGCGCGTTTCCGTCCCGGCGACCAGCCCTCCGACGTGGCGGCGGCCACCAAGTTCGCCCTGCGCTCCATCGCTCGCCGCTACCTAGAGCTCTCCAAGGAGGTCGACGAGCTCGACGGACAGCTATCCCGGCTGGTAACACAAACCGCCCCGGACCTGGTTTCAGTTCCTGGCGTCGGGATTGACACTGCCGCTTCTTTGTTGGTGGCCGCAGGAGAAGATCCCAAGCGACTGAAGAGCGAGTCAGCCTTCGCCCACCTGTGTGGAGTTGCTCCGATTCCGGCCTCCTCTGGCAAGGTAGTCCGTCATCGCCTCAACCGCCAGGGCAACCGAGACGCCAATCGGGCGATGTATGTCGTAGCAACAGAACGGATGAGTCGGGATGAGCGTACCCGAGCTTACGTTGTCCGGCGCACGGAGGAAGGCAAATCCAAGCGTGAGATCATCCGCTGCTTGAAGCGTTACATCGCCCGGGAACTGTACGGAGTTCTCACTGCCACGGTAGTTCCGAGACCTTCGTTTTCGAGCCCTTGACTTGCATAGGAGCTTCGTTTAGCTTGCGGCAATTAAGACCAGCCACTGATAGTTGATTTGGAAACTACCTAGGGGCAACGGAGGTTGTGATGAGCGAAGAGGCCAAGGCAGTGATCGAAACCAGGGAGCTTACAAAGCGTTACGGCTTCAGGGTATTAGCCGTAGACGATCTGGACCTGGAAGTGCGTGCGGGAGAAATATATGGTTTTCTAGGGTCCAATGGCGCCGGCAAGACAACGACCATGCGTATGTTGATGGGACACACCACGCCTTCTTCTGGCAACGCTACAGTGCTTGGAGAACGTCCGGGTTCAGAAGCCGCTCTATCGCGCGTGGGGGCGCTAATCGAGACTCCCGCCTTCTACCCGTACCTCTCCGGGAGGGATAACCTGAAGGTCATGGCTCGATACTCGAAAGGGGCTTCCAAGACCCGAATCGAAGAAGTTCTCGAACAAGTCGGCCTTTCTAGTAGAGGAAGAGATAAGTTCAAGGGTTACTCACTCGGGATGAAGCAGCGTCTGGGAGTGGCGGCTGCGATGCTCGAAGACCCGGAGTTGCTCATCCTGGACGAGCCGACCAACGGCCTTGACCCGGAAGGCGCGGCCGAGATGCGCAGGTTTATCAGCTCGCTGAGAGGAGAGAAGACCGTGCTTTTCTCCAGCCACACGCTTAGCGAGGTCGAGCAGATCTGTGACCGCGTCGGGATCATCCGGCACGGCAAGCTGGTAGCCAACGGTACCGTCAAGGAACTCATCGGTGAAGAAAGCCTTTTCTTAACAGTTGCTCCACTGGAGAAAGCCGCAAAGATAGTGCGAGGACTCGAAAGCGTAGAAGGTGTAATGGCAGAAGACCAGCAATTGCGAGTCTCGACAGATCCCGCAAGAGCGCCCGAGATAGTAAACGAGCTTGTGGCGGCAGGGATAAGGATCAGCGAAGTGCGACGTTCGAGCCGAACTTTGGAGGATGTTTTCCTGGAGTTGGTTCAAGAGGAGAAAAGAGAAGATCCGCCGGATGGGGAGTAGCTTCACGGCGGAGATGCTAAAGTTTCGCAAGCGTACTGCGACGTGGGTACTGTTGCTCGTGTTGTTCCTGGCTGTTGTCCTCGGCGGTTACGTTTCGATTTACGGTTTTCTTCTCGGACCCAACGATCCCACAGGTACTAGTGGGGACTCACGAACGGTCGGTGACCTTAATCCCGAAATCTTCGCGGCGCTGCTACCACAAAAGGTACTGGTGAATACCCTGACGGCCGTCTCTCGATTCGGCGGCAGTGTAGTCGCACTAATCTTTGGTGCCCTCGCCTTCGGAAGCGAGTACAACTGGGGAACGCTCAAAACCGTACTCTCAAGAAAACCCGGCGAACTAAAGATGTTCGCCGGAAAGATTCTTGCGATGCTTTCTTACTTCGCCTTATTCTCTGTTCTGGCGCTTTCAGCTGGGGGAATATGCAGCTATGCAATCGCGTCCATAGAAGGTATGCCGGTAGAGTGGCCTTCGATCTGGAGCATGGCCAAGGCGTTTGGCGCCGGCTGGCTGATTTTCTCGGTTTGGGGAACCGTGGGTGCTTTCCTGGCCACAGTCT
>JBARZM010000269.1:0-1972 GCA_049650095.1 Rubrobacteraceae bacterium
GGCGGCACGTAGGGTCTCAGTGGTTCGAGCTCCGGCCTAAACTTCAAGCGATCTCCTTCTGGCCTCCGCGATCAAGGGTAACTAAGAGTACCTTAATAGAGTAAATACCGGGAAGACAGGTTGCAACGTACTCTTACGAACACTACTCGTACTCTACGGTCTTTCAAATGGTCTCCGTAGCTTGTCGCGAGTTCTCGAACAAGACTATACCGACCGCAACCGCTAAGTTTATGCTATCCGTTATCCCTGACTGCGGGATGGTCAGGCGCGTATCACAAACGGACAAAAGCTCTTCGCTGATTCCACGTCCCTCGGAGCCGAATAGGATAGTGTCGTCCGGGAGAAACTCGAAATGCGTTAGTGGAGTTGCCCGTTGGCACGGCACGGTCGCCACCTTGCGCCCTGGAAGTTCGGAGAGAAACCGGATTGGATCTTCGACCCGCTCGAAGTTTATTTGGAAGAAAGCCCCAGCGGAGACTTTTTGGATGCGGCTGGTGCGGCTCTTGCCGTAGCGGTCACGGATGAGCCGGTTTGGATCGTGAACGTAGCAATGGTCTACGCCGAGCGTCTCCAACGTCCTTGCGACGAGGCAGACGTTCGCAAAATCTTGCGGCGCATCAAGGAATACGTTCATGGCTCCTTCTTCTCTCGCCAGTCGTTCCAGAGGATCGGCGAATGGTGACCGTCCATAGCTTACCTGATACAATCCCAATCCTTATGGAAGAAACAGAGATGCAGGAGAAGGTACAGGAACTCCGGGACCGGGTAAACGAGGTAGACAAAGACCTCGTCCGGGCGCTCAACGAACGGGCCCGCATCGTCAAGGAGATCATGGCGATGAAAGCCGAGGCTGGTTCGCCGGTCTACGACCCGAAGCGCGAGGAGGAAATCCTTCAGCGGGCCATGGAGTACAACGAGGGGCCGATCTACGACACCTCGATGCGCGAGATCTTCGAGCTGATCCTGCACCGTATCCGGGATCTCGAAATTCAACGCGGGGAGTTTTACAGATAGCAATGGACGTTTCAGCAGCCCCCAAGGTCGACGTAAAGACGAATAACGGCATGATCCAACCCGGCACTTTCCGGGTAGTTGCCGGTCCCTGCACCGTGGAGAGCTACGATCAGTTTCTCGCCTCTGCAAAGGCCGTGAAGGAAGCGGGCTTCGAGTACGTCCGCGGCGGCGCCTTCAAGCCCCGCACCTCCCCGTACTCTTTCCAGGGTCTCGGGGAAGAGGGACTGGAGATTCTCTCCGAAGTAAGCTCCGAGTTGGGCCTGAAGGTCGTCACGGAGGTCATGGACCCCTACGACATCGAGGCCGTCATGGAGCACGCCCAGGTCATACAGATCGGGGCCCGCAACATGCAGAACTTCTCGCTTCTGAAGCGCATCGGCGCGGCCATCGCCGGCACGGACCACGGGGCGGTCCTAAAGCGCGGCCTGGCGGCGAGCGTGGACGAGTGGCTTCTGGCGGCGGAGTACATCACGGCAGCGGGCGGGGACAACGTGGTCCTGTGCGAACGGGGCATCCGGACCTTCGAGACGGCCACCCGTTTCACGCTGGACCTCTCGGCCGTCATCGTCGCCAAGCGGCTCACGGACCTACCCGTGATCGTGGACCCGTCCCACGCGGCCGGACGGCGAGACCTGGTGATTCCTTTGAGCAAGGCGAGCGTCGCCGCCGAGGCGGACGGCCTTATAGTGGAGTCTCATCACGAGCCGCAGGAGGCTTTGTGTGACGCGGAGCAGGCACTGCCGATAGAGGCTTTGATGGGTATGCGCGAGACGTTGCAGCCCTTCGCCACCGCCATGGGCCGGGAGGTCATCTAGTCCCGGAGGCTCTCTCCGGAGGTGCGTTTTGAGCGGGAGTTTGGGAGGAAGGTTCCTCCTCGAACGTGAGATAGGCTCCGGAGGCATGGCCTCGGTCTATCTGGGCGCCGACGAGGTTTTGGGACGCCGGGTGGCGGTGAAGG
>JBARZM010000270.1:0-2745 GCA_049650095.1 Rubrobacteraceae bacterium
CAGGAAATCCGTGACTATCTGAAACGGGTTCGGGTCTGCCTGGAGCAGTAGCGCGACCGGTGTCACGAAACGAACCTCACGGTGGCGAAGTAGCCGAACACGAAGAACACGGCCGCAACCGCCACGAGAAAAGCCAGGAGTTTCAGGACACCGCTAATTTTCACGCAACCTCCCCAGAACGTCTGCCGCCGTGTAGAGAGACCCTGTAACCAGTACGACACCGCCAACCTGCCTCATCTCCTCCACGACCCTTTCCAGGGCCTCGTCAACGTTCGTCACGACAGCGGCTTCTTTGCCTCCCGTATCCCGGGGATCAAACTCGCGTCCGACCCAGCCCGGCTCGGCCGCCCGCTCGTTGGCGGGCCGCGTCAGCACCAGGGAGGAAGCCTCGTTTTTTAACGCGGTAAGCATACTTCCAATATCCTTGTCCCGCAAGGCGCCAAATACAACGCCCAGCGGCCGGTCCCCGAAATTCTCCCGGACGGCCCCGAGCGCCGCCACGAGACCATCCGGGTTGTGGCCTCCGTCCACGACGACCGGCACGCCCCGCAACTCGTGTTTCTCGAAGCGGGCCGGCAAAGCGCCAGAGACCCGCGTAGCGACCTCGCTCCTTGCCGCAGCGTTCAATTCATGGCCGAGCACCGTCTCCGCCGCCCGGATGCCGAGCGCCGTGTTCCACGCCGCGTAAGAACTCAGGCCGGTTTCTTCCGGCCCGGTCTCCTCCCCCACCTCTACGAGCCGGGCCCCGAGACGGGCGCACTCCTTGCGGGCCTGTTCCGTGACCCGGGGATCGCTCGTGCCAAGTACCAAAGTTCCACCCGGCGGTACGCTGGCAAGCTTCTCGGACGCCACCTCCTCGATCGTGTTCCCGAGGTATTCGGTGTGCTCCAGGCCGACGTTTGTGAGGACTACGGCCTCGGGCCGGGCGGCGGTAGTCGCATCGTGGCGGGCCCCGAGCCCCGCTTCGAGGACGGCCCAGGACAGACCTTCCGCGCGAAACAACCCGATAGTGCCCGCCGTCAGGAGCTCGAACTGCGAGGCGCCAACTCCGTTGTCATCCGCGAGGGTTAGGACGCGCCCCATCGCGGCGGCGAAGCTGTCTTCGGAGACGAACTCGCCCCGGACCATTACCCGCTCGACGTAAGATAGGACGTGTGGCGAAAGGTACGCGCCGGACGGATGCCCCGCCTGCTCCAGGGCCGCCGCCAGCGCCACGGCGGTCGTGCCCTTGCCATTGGTGCCGACTACTTGCACGATGCGGAGATACCGCTCCGGATGCCCCAGTAAGCCCAACAATGTTTCTATGCGGTCGAAGCCAAGCGTTATATGACGACGAAGGTCCAATTCCTGGCACACGGACTCGAAAGAGGGGTTTGTCACGACGGTACCGGAATTCTCTAAAGGTACTCTTCGAGACGGCGGGTAAGGGTGTCGAGCATGGCGGCGTTCACTTCCAGCTTCTCGCGTTCGCCCGCCACCACCTCTTCCGGCGCCCGCTCCACGAACTTGGCGTTCGAGAGCTTGTTCCGTGCTCGCTCGACCTCTTTACCGACCCGCTCGATCTCTTTCCTGAGACGTTCGATCTCCCCGCGCCGCTGCTCTTCGGTCAGGGCGATCTCGACGACCACGTCGCCCGCCGGCAGCGTGGCGTTGGCGCCGTTTAATTCCTCCACCGGGCTCAAACCGGCGAGGGCGGTGAGTATCCTGGGCTCGACGCCGTCCGGCAGAAGCACCTCCAGCTCGCCGTCCACCTTCGATTCTGCCCTAAAGCGGCGCACGGCGGACACGGCCCGCTTGGTACGCTCCAGCAGGTCGCCGGCCTCCTCATCCTCGAGCGCCGCGTCGAATTGGGGGAACTCCTGCCACACGAGCAACTTCTCGGCGCCGATCAGCCGCGACATCTCCTCGGTAACGAACGGCATCGCCGGGTGCGAGAGCCGCAATATTCCGGAGAAGACCTCCCGGATAACGCGCGGCGTGGCCGGAGACGGCGTGGCTTTGGATATCTCCACGTACCAGTCCGCGAATTGGCCCCAGGCGAAGTTATAGACGAGGCGCATCGCCTCCGAAAACTCGCACTCTTCGAGCAGGGCGTCATAGTCGCGGGCGACATTATTGAACTCAGAGAGGATCCAACGGTCCGCCACGGACATTTGCTCTCCGTCACCGTCCGGCTCGGGATAGCCCAGGATGAACCGGGTGGCGTTCCAGAGTTTGGTGACGAACGCCCGGCCCATCGCGGCCCGCTCGTGGGAATAGGCGAAGTCTTGGGTCGAAGACTGGTAGAGAAGGCCAAATCGGACGGCGTCGGTGCCGTACTCTTCGAAGAGCTCCAGCGGGTTCACCGCGTTGCCCTTGGACTTGCTCATCTTGGTCCCGTCGGCGGCCAGGACGATGGAATGAACGTTTATCTTCTCGAACGGCGCCTCATCCCGGTAGCGGAGGCCGGTCATGATCATACGCGCGACCCACAGGTACATGATCTCCCGCGCCGTGCTTAGTAGTTTGGTCGGATAGAAATATTCTAGGTCCCCGGTCTCTTCGGGCCATCCTAGCGTGGCAAACGGCCACAGGCCGGACGAAAACCAGGTGTCGAGTACATCCGTGTCCTGCTCGTAGCCCTCGCCCGGTGACTCCTTGGTGGCGACGATCTCCCCGTCCGGGCCGTACCAGACCGGGATGCGGTGGCCCCACCAGAGCTGCCGGGATACGTTCCAGTCTCCCAAGTTCTCCAGCCACCGGATC
>JBARZM010000271.1:0-6323 GCA_049650095.1 Rubrobacteraceae bacterium
AGCACGGTGTTCTTATGCTCCTCCGAAAGCTCCCGCCAGGGCACGTTCGGGTCTATGTCGTACTTCTCCGAAAGCGCGCCGAGGATGCTCGACTGGTACTCGCTCGCGGAGTTGGCCCACGGGACAAGCGCGCCCTCGTTTATGCTCAAGTCGCCGTTGGGCACCACCATCTCCGGGTCGATCTCCAGGCGGCTGCCGAGACCGTCGCACCGGGAACAGGCGCCGTGCGGGCTGTTGAACGAGAACGTCCGGGGCTGTATCTCCGCTATGGAGGCGCCGCAGTTGGTGCAGGTAAAGCTCTCGGAGAAGAGCATCGAATCGCCCGGGCCGTCTTTCTCGACGGTCTCGATCTGGACCAGCCCCTCGGAGAGCTTGAGCGCGGTCTCTATAGAATCCGTCAAACGACGTTCGATGCCGTCCCGGATCACGAGCCGGTCAACCACCACGTCTATGTCGTGCTTGTATTTCCGGTCGAGGTCCAAATCGACCGGAAGCTCGTGCAACTCGCCGTCTACCCGCACGCGGGCGTAACCGTCCTCCGCGAGGTCCTTGAACATCTTGCCGTACTCGCCTTTGCGGCCCCGCACCACCGGGGCGAGGACCATGAAACGGGCTTTCTCCGGCAACTCCAGCACCTTCTCGACCATCTGCTGCGGCGAGGAAGATGCGACCGGAAAGCCGCATACGTGACAGTGGGGCCGTCCGGCGCGGGCATAGAGCAGACGCAGGTAATCATAGATCTCCGTGACCGTCGCCACCGTGGAGCGCGGGTTGTTGCTCGTGGTCTTCTGGTCTATGGAGACCGCCGGCGAGAGGCCGTCTATATGGTCCACATCCGGCTTGTCCATCTGGCCGAGGAACTGCCGGGCGTAGGCCGACAAGCTCTCGACATACCGGCGCTGGCCCTCGGCGTAGATGGTGTCGAAGGCCAGCGAGGATTTGCCGCTCCCCGAAAGGCCCGTTACCACGACCATCACGTCCCGCGGCAGCGAGACCGTCACGTCCTTCAAGTTGTGTTCCCGCGCCCCGTGAACGGTTATCTGACTCTCGGCGATGCTCTTCTGCTCCTTTTCGAAAGTGGTGCCCCGGCAAGTATACGGCCTCCGGGCAGGAGGCCAAAGAGTTTATTGTTACTGTTCCAGATTTTAGCATTCGGAACCCAGCACGAAGGTGCCGCTCCTGCGTCGCGCTCGTGCCGCACTTTCTAATTTTCTCTCCCGCATATATCATTAACCTGTTGTTTGTTACTGCACTTTCCAGGTTACTAGTGGAGACGACGTGATCCTCAAGGAATTCTCCAGGATATTGTTGGAAGACTTCGGCGCCACCTGCCCGGCGCCGGGAGACGGTGGCCGGGCCGTCAAGGGCTTGGCCGTCGAAGAAGGAAAAGAAGGTTGGGTCGAAGCGGGCGAAGTCGGTGTCGTTAGCCGGGGATCGCTGGACCAAAAGCTACTGGAGGACGCCCAGCGGGCGGGCTCACCGGCACTGCTCTGGCGAACGGACGAAGGGTCGCCAAACGGCGCGACGGAGAGGGCCCGGGATCTTGGGTTGGGACTTTTCATCCTGCCCCCGAACATGCCGCTAAAGAAACTCTTCTCTATCTTCTCCGGCGGCCAGGAGTTACTGCTCCACTCCCACGGCATTAGCCGAACCCTACTCGAAAGCGTCGGTGGAGAACCTTCCATCGGCAAGCTGGCGGAGCAGGTTTCGGAGCTTCTTGGGAGACCGGTGATCGTCGAAGACCCTGTAGGGCGGCTTCTGGCCGGGGCCGGGGATTCGGAGAGCATGTCGGAACTCCTGGAGAGCCAGGGCTTACGGGCCTCGAAGAACTCCGGGCTGGAGGACACCCGCCGCGAGCGGCGGGACCGTTACGCCCGGCTCCCCGACGGCTACCTCTCGGTCCCCATCGAACGTTGGAAGATCGAAGACCGGGAGCTTTTCTGGATGCCGGTCGGTAGCGGCGCGCCGGCGGGGTACCTCTGGATGGACCTCGAAGACCAGCCGCTCGAGCCGGAAGACGTAGTGCTCCTTTACTGGAGCCGCCGGATGCTGGAGGGCGAGCTCGGCAAGGAGCGGGTAAAGCTCGAAACAGAGCTCGGCGCCCGCGGAGACTTCGTGGACGACCTCGTGAGCGGCCACTACGGCTCCGTGGAGCTACTCCTCCAGCGGGCGGGATACCTGGGGGCCGACCTCGCCTCCGGGGCGCTGGTCCTGATCGTGGACATAGACGATTTCGCCCGGTACCTCGAACGCCGCCGCCTGAAGGAACCGGCGATTCAGGAGCTAAAGAAACGCCTGGCCGACGCCGTCCGGCTCCAGACCCGGCAACTTTTCCCGAACTTCCTGCTAGGGCCGCGCTCCGACAACGTCATCCTCTTTCTCGCCCCTTCGGAAGGATCTCCGCTAGAAGAGATGTCCGAGTCGGCCCGGCTCCTGGCCTCCCAGATACAACGCTACGTAAAGGGGCTCTTGCCCGATTTGACGGTATCCATCGGCATCGGACGGTACACCGGGAACCCGGCGCAGCTAACCGACGCCTACTCCGAGGCCGAGGTGGCCTTGGAGATCGGGCACCGCATCCACGGCCCTTCGTCCATCTCGACGTTCGAGGGGACCGGCACCTACAAGCTCCTCTTCCGGGTCCTCCAGGACGACCCCGAAGAGCTCGAAACCTTCTACGAAGAGACCCTCGCCCCGGTGGTCGCCTACGATTTCCGTTACGGCACGGAACTCGTCCACACCCTGACCACGTACCTGGCGAACGACGCCTCTACCGTCAAGACCGCCTCCGGGCTCTTCGCCCACCGGCACACCATCCGCTATCGCCTGGACCGCGTCGGCGAGCTAACCGGCCTCGACGTGGACAAGAGCGAGGACCGGGAGAGCCTCACCCTGGGCATAAAAGTCATGCAACTCCTCGGCCGGGTCCCCGAAAGACCCTCCAACTACTCGGATCGCTAGCTTCTACCGTCCGCCAACCGGCTGGCTTATACAACCGCACCAAATACTTGCCCCTTCTAGAACCCCATCTTTGTACATAGGGCCAAAGACTGTCTGCACATAGCTGGATAAGCTACCGGGGTCGATACTAACAGTAGCAAGGAGGGCAATACTTTGCGTCGTTTGGGACTTTTATCCGCCATAGCTATGATCATGGTGCTGGCGTTACCGGCGGTGGCGTTCGCGCAAGACGGGCCGACGGTCGAGGATCTATCCCTCGCACTGGATACCGTTTGGGTCCTGATCGCGGCGGTACTAGTAATCTTCATGCAGGCGGGATTCGCCATGCTGGAGGTCGGTTTCTCACGGATGAAGAACGTCGGCAGCGTGGTGGCGAAGATCCTCGTCAACCTCGCCATCGCGGCGCTTCTGTTCTGGGCCGTCGGCTTCGCGTTCGCATTCGGCGACGGCAACGCGCTGATAGGTACGCAGGGCTTCTTCCTCAATGCGACCCCTGACAACGTCAACGAAGTCTTCGCCGGGCTGGCCTGGACCCAGGTCCCGCTCTCGGCCAAGTACCTCTTCCAGGTGGCGTTCGCCGCGGTCTCCCTGGCTATCGTGTGGGGCACGATGCTGGAGCGGACCAAGTTCGCCGTCTACGTGATCTTCGCCATTGTTTTCGTCGGCCTGATCTACCCGATGGTCGGACACTGGATCTGGGGCGGCGGCTGGCTCGGCACGCTCGAGATGCAGGACTTCGCCGGCTCTACGGTGGTCCACCTTTCCGGCGCCATGGCAGCTCTCGCGGGCACCTTGATCCTCGGGCCGCGTATCGGCAAGTACGACGACGAGGGCAACCCGCAGACGATCCCCGGCCACAACATGCCTTTGGCTGTACTCGGCGTCCTGATACTCTGGGTCGGTTGGTTCGGGTTCAACCCCGGTTCCACGATGGCCGCCGTGCCGGATATCGCGGACATCGCCATCACGACCAACCTGGCCGCCGCGGCCGGCGTGCTGGGCGCGATGATCATGAGCTACGTTCGCCGGGGCAACGTCGACGTTGGCATGGGCGGCAACGGCGCCATCGCGGCACTCGTGGGTATCACCGCGGGGGCTGCGTTCGTCGCCCCGTGGGCGGCCGTGGTCATAGGGTTCATCGCAGGGGTCATTATGTACGTCACGCTGGAGTTCGTTGACAAAATCGGCGTGGACGACCCGCTCGGCGCCATCGCGGCCCACGGCATGGGCGGTATCTGGGGTACGCTTTCCCTGGGCCTCTTCACCACCCCGGAGCTCGCGGTTATCGGCCAGCCGGGCCTGCTGTACGGCGGCGGGTTCACCCAGCTCGGCGTACAGGCCGTCGGTGTGATCGCGGCCGGCGGGTTCGTGTTCATATCCTCCCTGGCGGTCTTCGCCATCCTGAAGGCGACCATCGGCCTCCGGGTCAAGCCCGAGCAGGAATTGAACGGCCTCGACGTTAGCGAGCACGGCGTCTACGGTTACGCCGGGCAGATCATAGCCACCGACGACCGTCAAAACGGCAACGGCCTGTATTCCGAAGGGCCGCGGGAGAGGGCCAAGGCGGAGGACGCCTCCTAGAACCCGAACGCACCGGTGGGGGAACTACGCCTCCACCGGTTTTATTTCGACGAAACCCTGGGACTCCGGGGTTTCGTTTTGTTCTGGTAAAGTTTCGTGGTCCCCGTTTAGGGTAACGAGGCCGAACGTGAACGAGCGCAGGAAGGAAATCAGTTGGACGCACCCATAGCCCAGGCATCCGGGCACAATAACTACATCGTGGTCTACGACGGACACGTGGAGATCAAAAGCGGCTGGCAGGGGCAGAACGTGGAGAGCATAGTACATAAGGACATCTCATCCGTGAGCGTGCGCGGCCTCGTAAACTGCACCCTGGCGTTGGAGAGCAATACCGGCCAGGTCTACCAACTGCAGCGGGTGGCCCGGCCGGAAGCCAACCAGATAAAATCCGCCATCGAACGGCAGAAGCAGAAGGCTGGATCCTACGAATAAAGTCTTTTTCCGGCCCACAGAGGCCGCTTGCCCAGAACCGCGAAGTCCGGAAGGAATCTAGCATCCAGGCTCCAGAAACCTCGCAAAAGGTTTGAAGAAGCCTTTCTACGGGTGGGCCGTGGTCGCGGTGGCGACCCTGGCGACTTTCTGCTCCGGTCCCGGGCAATCTTTCGTGTTCTCGGTATTCGTGGACCCTATTCTGGCCGACACCGGCATCTCCAGGGTCTACCTTTCGACGCTCTACGCTTTCGGAACCGGTATCAGCGCGGCGATGGTGGTGCTGGTGGCCCGGCTAGTAGACCGCTTCGGGGCGCGTCTGATGCTGGCCGGCATAGCGCTGCTGCTCGGCATAGCCTCTTTCGGCATGTCGCTGGCGGCCGGTCCCCTGGCGCTGTTCTTCGGGTTCGCCGCCATGCGGGCGCTCGGTCAGGGCAGCCTCCCGGTAACGGCGACGATGCTAACCGCCCAGTGGTTCGTCAAGCGCCGGGGACGGGCGATGTCCGTGGTTATTCTGGGTCTCGCGGCCTCCAACGCCCTGCTCCCGCCGTTCACGCAATCTTTCATCTCCGCTTTCGGATGGCGCGAGGCGTACGTGGCGCTCGGGATCATGGTCTGGGTGCTTCTCATACCGGCGTCTATCTTGATCGTCCGAAACCGTCCGGAGGCCGTCGGCCTGCACCCGGACGGGTCCGCCGGCCCGGTGGAAGAACCCGGGGGCGAGGGCTCCGAAGAACACCGCGGCTCGCGGAGGGTCCTGCTCTCCCCGGACTTCTGGCTCTTGGCCGTGCCGTTGGCGGCGGTTCCGTTCGCCGTTACCGCGCTGGTCTTCCATCAGATCTCCATCCTCGGCGAACAGGGTATTCCTCCCGGCGTCGCGGCGGGTATCTTCGTCGTGTTCGCCATCGCATCAGCGGCGTCCACCAGCCTCTCCGGTTTCCTTACCGAAAAGCTCGGCCCCCGGAAACCCCTCGGCATCAGCCTCGGGCTCTTGCTTTTGGGGGTGATCGGGCTGCAGTTCGCCACGACGCCCGCCCTCGCGGCGGTTTACGCCGCCGTGGTCGGGGCGGCGGCCGGCATACAGGGAGTCGTGGCCGGGACGATCTGGGCCCATTACTACGGCCGGCACGGCCTCGGCCGGGTACAAGGTCCGGCCACGATGGTCATGATCTCCGCCGCCGCCCTGGCTCCCTTGCCCATCGCCGCCCTGCGCCAGTTCACCGGCGACTACGTCCTGGGGCTCGCCGCCATGGCCGCGATCCCGGTCCTCTGCGCCATAATGCTCTACTTCTTCGATCCCAAAAGAGCCCTCCGGGGACTGGCGACCCACTAGCCTTCCCGCGACGCTTTTC
>JBARZM010000272.1:0-7055 GCA_049650095.1 Rubrobacteraceae bacterium
GACGTTGGCCTGGGAGAGCGGGTGAGCCCGACGGGCTGCGACATCTTTCTCTTCGGGGGCGGCCAGGACCGGGAACAATCTCTCCTCGCCGAAGACCTCTCAGGCTCCAAAGGCGCCGACCTGCGGAACGTCGTGGACGATGGTGGCGTCGTTCTCGGGGTGTGCGGCGGGTACCAGCTCATGGGACACTATTACGAGACACTGGACGGCGAGAAACTACCCGGCGTCGGCATCTTCGACCTTTACACAGAGCCCGGCGGGCCGGACGAAGCGCGCCTGATCGGCAACGTGCTGATGCGTATTCCGTTGGAGGACGGCTCTGCCCGAGAGGTTGTCGGCTTCGAGAACCACGGCGGACGCACCTATCTGGGCAGCACGGAGCCTTTGGGCCAAGTCGTCGCCGGGCACGGCAACAACGGCAAAGACAGTGGCGAGGGCGCCCGGCGTCTGAACACCTACGGGACGTATCTGCACGGTTCGCTGCTCCCCAAAAACCCCTGGCTTACAGATCAGCTAATATTGGAGGCCGCACGTCGGGTGGACGACTCGTTCGAGTTGGAGGGGCTGGACGACGCAGTAGAGATCCGGGCCTTCGAGTCAGTGGCGGGCCGCGTCGCCGGGCGCGGCTAAAGACTTGGGATGGCCCATCCGGTGGATTTTGCCGTTCCAAATCAGAGAAGCTAAAATAAGAAGCGCTTCTGAAAGTCGGGAGGGATCAAAGCGTTTCGCCAGGTATCGGGTGAGTCAGAGCACTATTTGCAGGGTGGGTAATGCACAGAAAGAGCACCGGAGAATTTTCGAGGGAAAGCGAGGAGAGGTATCGTAGTCTTGTCGAGCTTTCCCCAGATGCTATCGCCGTACAGAGCGAAGGCAACCTCGTCTACGTAAATCCTGCCGGAGTTCTGCTTTTGGGCGCGGATTCTTCGGAGGAAATCCTCGGCAGGCCGGTGTTGGATTTTATTCACCCGGATTGCCACGGTACCGTAAAAGAGAGGCTCCGGCTGATCCGGGAGGAGAAACCGGCGGAACTTATCGAGCAGCGCTGGGTCCGGCTCGACGGGCAAGTTATAGAGGTCGAAGTTACGTCCGCCCCAATAACCTACATGGGCCTTCCGGCATCGCAGATCGTGGCGAGGGACATTTCCGAACGGAAGCTGTTCGAGGCTTCACTCCGGCGGGCCGAGGCCAAGTACCGCACGCTGGTCGAGCAGGTACCCGCGATCGTTTATCTGGAAGAAGTCGGGAGCAACAAAACACTGTATGACAGCCCGCAAATAGAATCCATCCTGGGCTACCCTCCAGATACTTACAAACAAGACCCCGACTACTTCAGGAAAATCCTGCACCCCGACGACCGCCGGCGCGTGCTGGCCGAAGACGCCCGGGTTACCGTTAGCGGCGAGCCTTTCAGCATGGAGTATCGTTTGATCGCCCGAGACGGGAGCGTGGTGTGGATCCGCGACGAGTCCGGGCTCGTGCGCAATGAAAACGGTGATCCCCAGTTCTGGCAGGGCGTGCAGTTCGATATTACGGAGAGTAAGCTGGCCGAGGAAGAGCTTCGTACAAGCGGGGACAGAAACAAAGCTATCCTCGACGCCAACCCGGATCTCATGTTCTTCGTAAACAGCTCCGGCGAGTTTCTGGACTTCAAAGCTGGAGACGCGGACAAGTCGCACTGTTTCCCAGAGAAGATCGTCGGCGCGAAGATAGCCGAGGTCTTGCCGGAGGATATCTCCCGCGGCGCCCTCGAGTACGTTGGGAGAGCGTTGGATACGGGCGAGACGCAAGTCTACAAATGCCAGCTGCCCGTATCGGACGAAGAAACAAGGAGTTTCGAAGCCCGCATAGTCGCCAGTGGCGCGGAAGAAGCGCTTGTTTTCGTGCGCGACGTAACCGAGCGCGAGATAGCGGACGAGAAACTTCGGGAGAGCGAGCAGCGGTTCAAACAGCTATTCGAACACTCTGTCGATGCCCTGTACGTGCACGATGAGCGGGGCAAGTTCGTCGACTGCAACTCCCGGGCGTGTCGGCTTTTGGGCTACTCCCGCGAGGAGCTACTCTCGCTCTCCGTAGAAGATGTCTCTTGCAACGTCTGCTCTGAGGAGGAGCGGCGGGCCCGGGAGAAAGCGGGCGTCGCGCTGCGGCGACGCGCCATGGCTGGCGACCCCGGTACGTTCGCAGCCGTCCACCAGGAAGAGAACCGGCGCAAGGACGGTACTACCTTTCCGGTCGAGGTGCGGGTCGGAGGCGTGGACTATGGCGGCCGGAGGATGGTACTCGCCTCGGTCCGCGACATCACCGATCGTGTACGGGCGGAGGAAGAGTTGCGCGAAGCGGAGGAGCGCTTCCGCAGCGCCTTCGAGAACGCCTCCACGGGAGTGGCGCTTTTGGATCTCGACAACCGGTACCTCCGCGTAAACCGCGCCTTATGCGAGTTGCTCGGCTACTCGAAAGAGGAGTTGCTCTCCAGGAAGTCGTTCGAGCTATCCCACCCCGATGACCTTGAGGCCAGCCGCCGGCGGACGAAGATACTGCTCGCGGGTGAGGCCGAGTCAATGAGCCTGGAGAAGCGCTACGCGTGCAAAGATGGAAGCCTGGTGTGGGTAGTCTCGGACGTTACGCTGGTGCGCGATTCAGAAGGCTTCCCCGACCACTTTGTCTCCCAGTATCAAAATATCACGGCCCGAAAGCGCGCGGAGGAGGCGCTCAGGGAAAGCGAAGAGCGCTACCGGGCCCTCGTTCAGTACGGCTCAGACATCATCTCTATCCTCGAGATCGACGGTACGATCCGCTACGAGAGTCCGGCCGTGGAACGCGTGCTGGGATATAAACCGGAAGAGGTGGTCGGAACCAATAGTTTCGAATATCTACACCCGGACGACCTCGATCGGGTGTTCGGAACGTTTCTCGACAGTATAGAGACCAGCAAGCCTACCATCATAGAGGAGATGAGGTTCCGGAGCGCGAACGGCTCCTACGTCTACCTGGAGGCGATCGGCGTCAACCTGCTGGAAGACCCGGATATAGAAGGAATCATCGTAACCTCCCGGGACATCACCGGGCGCAAGAACGCGGAGGAAGCCTTGCTGAGAAGCGAGGCGGGTCTGGCGCAGGCGCAGCGTATAGTCCACCTGGGCAATTGGGGGTGGAACGTGAAGACCGGAGAAGTATTCTGGTCGAACGAGACTTTCCGAATCTATGGTTACGAACCGCAGGAGTTCGTGCCGACTTTCGACATTCTGATGGAGAGGATGCATCCTGACGACCGAGCACTGTTCAGGGAGAACATCGACGGGGCGCTGTACAGCGGCAGGCCTTACAACTTCGAGCACCGCATAGTCCGACCTGATGGCGAGGTGCGCGTGCTCCACTGTCAGGCCGAGGTAACCTTCGACGAAAAAAACGAGCCCTGGCGGATGGTCGGACCCGTTCATGACATAACCGAGCGCAAAGAGTCCGAGAGAGCGTTGCGGGAGTCGGAGGTGCGCTTCCGGCAGCTATTCGAGCAGTCAGTGGACGCCATGTTCGTTCACGACGAGCGTGGCCGGATCGTTGACTGCAACTCTCAGGCGTCTCATCTGCTTGGCTATACCCGGGAGGAGTTGCTGGATCTCACCGTGTGGGACCTCTCCTGCGACATGTTGACTGATGAGGAGCGGGCTGCGGAGCAGCGGGAGGGTGGGACGCTCTGGCAGCGGGCCCTGGCGGGTGAGCCGGGCACGTTCGCCGCCGGCCACGAAGAGATGAACCGACGCAAGGACGGTACTGCCTTTCCGGCGGAGGTGCGGGTTGGAAGCGTGGACTATGGCGGCCGGAGGATGATACTCGCCTCGGTCCGCGACATCACCGAGCGAAAGGCGTTCGAGGAGCAGTTGACCTACCAGGCGCTCCATGACTCTCTGACGGATCTACCAAACCGGGTGTTGTTCCTGGACCGCCTCGAACAGTCTCTGGCCAATACGGAACGAAATCAGCCGTACATGGTGGCGGTATTGTTCATGGACCTGGACAACTTCAAAAACGTCAACGATAGCCTCGGTCACGAGGTCGGGGACGAGTTGCTCACAGCCGTCGCCGAACGGCTCCGGCTTTGCATGCGCCCCGGAGACACGGCGGCGCGTCTCGGAGGAGACGAGTTCGCCGTCTTGCTCGAAGACATCAGGAGCTTCAGAGACGCTGCTTGGGTCTCCGAAAGAATCATAGAAGAGGTGAAGGCGCCTTTCGACTTGAGGGGGCAGGAGATATACGCCACGATCAGCATCGGGATTTCACTTAGCGGTTTCGGGCAGGATCGGGCCGACTCCTTGCTGCGCGACGCCGACCTGGCCATGTACAAGGCCAAAGCGGAAGGAAAAGCGAACTACCAGGTGTTCGATCCCGTGATGTATCGCAATGTGCGGGAGCGTCTAAACCTGGAAGCGGAGCTCCGCCGGGCCGTGGAGTACGACGAGTTCGTGCTTCATTATCAGCCTACAGTCTCGCTGAAGACCGGCAAGATGGTCGGCATCGAGGCTCTCGTGCGCTGGGAGAGCCCGAAGCGAGGTCTCGTGTCTCCGGAGGAGTTCGTGCCGGTTGCCGAGGAGACCGGCCTGATCGTACCGTTGGGATATTGGGCCCTGGAAGAGGCCTGCCGGCAGACGAGAGAATGGCGAGAGAGCTATCCCGAGGACGTCTTCGGGATGGTGAGCGTCAACTTCTCCGCGAGCCAACTCCACCCCCTCAATCTCGTCGAAGAGATTTCCGAGATCCTGAAAAAAACCGGCCTGAACCCGCGGAACCTGACCCTGGAGATCACCGAGGACGTGGTAATGAGCGATGCGGCGTCCAATATCGCGATACTCAACGAGCTCAGGAGTCTGGGCGCAAAGCTGGCAATAGACGACTTCGGCACCGGCTACTCCTCGCTCGCCTATCTCAAGCGCTTCCCGGTTAGATACCTGAAGATCGACCGCGCCTTCGTGGAAGAGTTGGGCGTGCATCCCGAAGATGCCGCGCTCGTCTCCAGCATGATAGGACTGGCCCATACGCTGGATATGAAGGTGATAGCCGAGGGAATAGAGACCTCCGAGCAGCTAAAGATCCTGCGCGAACTCGGCTGCGACATGGCCCAGGGGCACTATTTCTCGGAGCCGCTTACCCACGAGGCGCTCCCGGCCTTCCTCGCGACCGAACCCCGCTGGTAATATCCCCGCGCCCGCGCATACAGCCTATACATACGAAACCCGGCGAGTTAGAAACTCTCCACCGCCGGCCGCAGGTCCAGCTCCAAAGTCCAGGCCGTCGGGTCCTGGGCGTGGAGCTGCCAGTAAGCCTCGGCAATGGCGTCGGGCGCAAGCATCGTGCCGCCGTCCCGGTCCGGGGACATCTCGCGGACCCGGGGAGTGTTGATCTGGCCGTCCACGACCACGTGGGCCACGTGTACGCCCCGCGGCCCGAACTCCCGCGCCATGCTCTGGGCCAGCGCCCGCAACCCGAACTTGCCCGTAGCCAGCGCCGCGAACTTTGCCGCGCCGCGCATCGAAGCCGTTGCTCCCGTTAGGAGTACGGTTCCACTTCCAGCCTCCTGCATGGCCGGTAGTACCTGTTGCGCGGCGTAGAAAGCCCCGGAGCAGTTGGCCTTGAAGCAGAAATCGAATTGCTCCGGCGAGACCTCCAGGATGCCGCCCATCTGGAAAGCCCCCGCGTTGTAGACCAGGACTTCGGGATCTCCGAGTTCTTCCCGCAGTTCTCCGAAGGCCGATCCCACCGAAGCCGGGTCTGTGGCATCCGCCGAGAACGCCGCGGCCCTGCCACCTTCGTCCTCGATCCCCCTCTGTACCTCCGAAAGTCCGTCTTCGTCGCGGGCCATCAGAGCTACCGAGAAACCCTCGCGGGCAAAACGCCGGACGATAGCCGCCCCGAGCCCCGGACCAACCCCCACCACCGCTGCTACTTTGCCGTTCAAAAACTTCCTCCTGTTCGAAATTCGCCAGCTTCGCTGGAATCGTACTCCAATCCACGGGCCACACAAGCCCGAAGATCGAGCTTGACGGCCCGCTCGCGGTGCGGGGGCAGTATCGGTGGTTGCCGGCGACCTTTGACTCTGAGAGCCGAGGGCCGGAGAATACCGTTAGGAAAAGAATCGGAGCCGGGAAATCGCGCTCCCGATGGAAAGGAGCGGTAGTGGAACCATCGCAAATTGGGGCGACAAGAATCGTAGATTTGTCCGTTACGCTTTCGGAGCGGCTGCCGTGTACCTGGCCGGGGCACATGATCTACACGCACAAGAACTGGAACTGGTTCGAGGAGCGGGAGCAGGTAACCGGCCGCACCCGGAGCGAGAACCCGTACCAGACGAACTTCGTCGTCATAGACGAGCACTGCGGCACCCACTTCGACGCGCCGACGCACTGGATCCCCCCGGAAGACTCCGGCCTGCCCTGGTCAGGCCCCCTGGGCGAGCAAAGCGGCGAAAAAGTACCCCTCGAAGACCTGATGGGTCCCGCAGTCGTCGTCGATGTCCGGTTCTTATCCGAGGAAGGCGAACCCGGCGAAAGCCCGTTCATCACGCCGGATCACATCAAAGACTGGGAGGAGGCGAACGGAGAAATACAGCAAGGCGAGCTGGTTCTGCTATGGACCGGATGGGACCGCTACTACGTAGAGGGAGAAGAGAGCCACAAGTACACCCAGGGTTCCCTGGTCACCGGAGAGTTCCGGGGGTGGCCCGCGCCGGGTCCTGAGTGCGCCCTTTACTTGCACGAAAGAGGTGTAAAGACCATAGGCATAGACGCCCCGAGCGTGGGAGCCGCCCACGACGGAGCGCCGGTACATCAGGAAGGCTTGAGCCGGGAGCTGCGTTACATCGAGTTGTTGACCAACCTGGACCAGCTACCGGTCCGCGGCGCACACTTCATGTTCTTGCCGATCAAGATAGAAAACTCATCAGGAGGCCCGGGCCGGGCTATCGCCCTGCTGCCGGAATAGAAAGGGAGGAAAACCGTGAGTTTAAGCAACATAAACCAGGCGTTGCAGGAGGGAGAAGGCGGGCGGCGGTACACGATCTACCTGATCAT
>JBARZM010000273.1:0-4050 GCA_049650095.1 Rubrobacteraceae bacterium
CGGTTTTCGGAGTCGCTGGCCGGGGCGGAGGTCGTGGTTCTCTGTCCCTCCAACCCGGTAGTTAGCATCGGCCCCGTACTCGCCGTGCCGGGCATGAGAGAGGCGCTTTTGGCCTCCGCCGCTCCGAAGGTGGCCGTGAGCCCCATCGTCGGCGGCCGGGCTTTGAAGGGGCCGGCGGACCGGATGCTTTCTTCCCTGGGGCACGAGGTGTCGGCGGCCGGCGTCGCCCGGATCTACGAAGGGCTGGTGGATGTCCTGGTGATCGACCAGGCCGACGAAGCGGAGAGGGCAACCATAGAAGGCCTCGGCATGGAGGTGTTCGTCACGGACGCGGTGATGCGCGGCCCCGAAGACCGGGGCCGGCTCGCCGGCGAGATCCTGGATGTCGGCGCAAGCTCGGTAACAGCGTGAGTGAAGCCGTGAAGGTTCACGCGGTCGTGCCGGTAAAAGACCTTCGGGAGGCAAAGAGCCGTCTAAGCCCCATACTGGACTCTGGTTGCCGGGCGGGCCTCGCCATCTACATGATGGGACGTGTGATCTCCACGCTTCTAAAAGCCGAGGTAGAAGAGGTCTGTGTCGTGAGCCCGGACCGCATCGTGCTGGATGAGGCCGGGAAACGGGGCGCCACGCCGCTCCTCCAGAAGAGCCGGGGTCTCAACCCGGCCCTCGACGAAGGCCGCGAGTGGGCGATAAAACGCGGCGCTTCTTCACTACTCGTCCTGCCGGCGGACCTGCCGCTCCTGGACGTAGAGGACGTTCGGGCCTTGCTGGAAGCCGCCGGGGAAGCCGCGGTGGTCGCCTCTCCGGACCTTGCCCGCGTCGGCACCAACGCCCTGCTGCTCCGCCCGCCGGACGCCATCCCGTTCGCCTTCGGGTTGGGGAGCTTCGGGGCGCACGTGCGGTCCGCCAAACAAAACGGCCTGACGCTGACGGTGTGCGAGCGGGAACACCTGGCATTTGACCTGGATACCGGTCGGGACCTCGCCCGATTCGGAGAATTCGGAGACCTGGAAGGTCTGCTGCCGTGATCCCATGTTGATCAAGGTGAACCCGGTGACGCACCGGTGAGTGCGATCGAGATATTGCCCGTCGCGGGCGTACCGGAAGTCCGAAACGGCGAAGACCTCGGGGAGGTTCTGTCCCGGGTCGCCGGTGGCATTCTCCGGCCGCGCGACGTGCTGGTCGTGACCCACAAGATCGTCAGCAAGGCGGAAGGCCGCCTCGTGGACCTCCGGGACGTAGAGCCGTCGCGGTTCGCCGCGTCCTTCGCCGCCGAGTACGACAAGGACGCCCGTCAGGTCGAAGTCGTACTCCGCGAGAGCCGCCGCGTCGTCAAGATGGATCGCGGGATCATCATCTCCGAGACCCACCACGGTTTCGTCTGCGCCAACGCCGGGGTAGACGCCTCGAACGTCCCCGGAGACGATATCGTCTGCCTGCTGCCGCTTGACCCCGACGCCTCGGCCGCCAGGCTCCGGGCCGCGCTCACCGGGGCCGCGGGCGGGGATCTCGCCGTCATCATCTCCGATTCGTTCGGCCGTCCCTGGCGAAACGGCATAACCGACGTGGCCATCGGCGCCGCCGGTCTGGATCCCTTCGCGGACTACCGGGGCGGGACCGACCCCCACGGCAAGCAGCTCGAAGCGAGCATCCTAGCCGTCGCCGACGAACTGGCCGGGGCCGCCGAGTTGGTGATGGGAAAGACCGCCGGTGTACCGGCCGCCATAGTAAGGAACTATCCTTACGAAACTTCCGATGCGACCGCAAGAGACCTCCTCATGGACCCCGCGAGAGACCTTTTCCGGTAAAAATTTCGTAAACCCGACAAAAAATGTCGGGTTTGACGTTGACGGGTAGGGGTTGGTTGCTTAATATCTCTCGCATGGACTCAAAACTCACACGCAAGATAGCAACCGGGTTCGGTCTCTACGCGCCTTCGATGTGCGTTCGATGTAGCGTTCGCTGCTGTATTTAGGGTTCTTTCAACCATCTAAAAATCTCACATTTCATGGAGGAAGTTTCGTGCATGAAGCTCTGGAATCGCTTGGCAACAAGTCTATGGTCCTAAACGAGGAGAAGCTCGCCGGGGCTTCCTGGCGTCTTGAGGGCGCTGATGCCCGGGAGAGGATCGAGTGGGCCGTAGAGACTTACGGTGAGGGGCTCGCGCTCTCGGCGTCGTTCGGCGGGGGCGAGGGGATGGCGCTTCTCGATATGATCTCCAAGATCACCGATAAAGTTACCGTGCTGACCATCGACACCGGCTTTATTTTCAAAGAGACCGCGGAGTTTCGGGAAGAAGTCATGCGCCGGTACAAGCTGCCGGTAGAGGTATTGCGGCCCGCGCTGTCGGTGGAAGAGCAGGTCGAAAAGTACGGGGAGCAGATGCGCACTTGCAGCCCCGACCTGTGTTGCCAGATCCGCAAGATAGAGCCGCTGCAGAAGGCGCTCCAGAACTACGATGCGTGGATGACCGGCATCCGCCGGGAGCAGACGCCGCAGCGGGCGGGAACCAAGATCGTCGCCTGGGAAGAGAACTACGGGGCGGCCAAGATCGCGCCGATCGCCGATTGGACCGAGGATCAGGTCTGGGACTACAACCGCCAGCATGGCATATCGGTCAACCCGTTGCTCCACCAGGGTTACAAGAGCATCGGGTGCGAGCCGCAGACCCGTCCGGTCCACAACGACGAGGACGCCCGCGCCGGCCGCTGGTCGGGGACCGACAAGATCGAGTGCGGGATACACTTCGTAGGAGGAGATTTGCGACGTGAAGTCTCTTAGGGAACAGAACCTGAACAACGTAGAGAAGATAAAGCAGGAGCGGCATCCGCTAGAGGTGCGGCAGGCGATCATCGACACCTACTCCAAGGAAGGCATCGAATCCCTGCACGCCGTTCCCGGCGAGATGGAGCGGCTCAAGTGGGTCGGGGTGTACCCGCAGAAGCAGGGCGGCAACACCTTCATGATGCGCTACAAAGTCCCCGGCGGAGTTCTGAAGGCCGGGCAGGCGAAGGTGCTGGGCGAGGTAGCCACCGAGTTCGCGCAAGGTCCTATTCCAAACCCGGTCTTTGGCAACGCGTTTCTGGATATAACCACCCGCCAGACGGTCCAGATGCACTGGCTGAAGATCGAAGATATCCCGGAGATCTGGCGCAGGCTGGAAGAAGTTGGGATGACGACCGTGCAGGCCTGCGGCGACTCGGCCCGCAACGTGCTGTGCTGCCCGGTGTCGGGCCTTGACCACGAAGAGGTCATAGACGCATATCCCGTGGCCCAGGCCATCAACAACTTCTTCACCGGCAACCGCGAGTACGCCAACCTGCCGAGGAAGTTCAAGATGAGCGTCACCGGCTGTTTGGAAGACTGCGCCCAGGCGGAGATCAACGACATCGGCCTCCAGCCGGCCCGGCGCGAGGACGGAACCATCGGCTTTAACGTCCGGGTCGGTGGCGGTCTTTCGGATGGTCCGCGCATGGCGTCGGACATAGACGTGTTCATCCGTCCCGAGCAGGCGGTGGAGCTTACCCGGGCCATCGCCCAGGTATTCGGGGAGCTTGGCAACCGGGAGAACCGCTGGACGGCCCGGATGCGCTACCTGGTTCAGGAGCTCGGGCCGGAGGGTTTCCGGGAGGAGCTCGAGAAGCGGGCGTCCTTCGACCTCACGCCCGCCGGCGAGAGCCTGACCCGGCACTACCGGGGGGATCACGTCGGAGTTCACCGGCAGAAAGAGGACGGGCTCTACTACGTCGGCCTAAACGTAACCGTCGGCCGGATGGGCGGCGAGAGCTTCGTCGAGGCCGCCCGGCTCGCCGAAGAGTACGGGAACGGGGAGATCCGGCTGGCGACCGACCAGAACCTCATCATCACCGGCGTGCCGGAGGAGAAGCTGGACGCCCTGCTCGCCGAGCCGCTGCTGAAAAAGCATTCTCCGAGGCCCGGCGCCTTCGAGCGGGGGGTTGTGGCCTGCACCGGGAGCGAGTTCTGCCGGTTCGGGATCGTGGAGACCAAGATGCGGGCCGCCGAGTGGGCCAAAGAGATGGACGAGCGGGT
>JBARZM010000274.1:0-16869 GCA_049650095.1 Rubrobacteraceae bacterium
CCCACGACGACGAACCCGAGGGCATGAACCAGCGGTATCTACCGGAAGAGCTAAACGGCCGGATCTATTACAAGCCCAAAGACAGCGGCGCGGAGGCTAGTGTAAAAATTCGGCTAGAGAAGTGGCGCAAAGAACGGCAAGGGCGAAACATCTAGGCTTCGGCTTCCTGCTCTTCCCGTTCGCCAACTTCTGACTTATCTTCGCCTTTCCCATCGAGCGCTGTCTTCTCGTTCGTACCGGCCAAAAGGGCGAGGAAGATCAGGGGCTCGAACCAGATTATGTAGGTGTAGAACCAGTAGTTGGTGGTGAGCTGGAACGCTATGACGATGGCGGCCGAGAGGGCCGCGAGCTGCCGGACGGTCCGCTTTCCGCTGGGGAAGACGGCGACGATAAAGGCCAGGAGCACGACGGCGGCCGTAAGCGGCTCTTTCAGAAAGGCGAGTTGGGGGACTTGGGTGAAGATCGTCCAGGGAGTATCGCGGGTGCCCTGGAAGGCCAGGGTCTTCTCGTAGAAGAGCTTCAGGCTGCCGAGGGGATCGCCGTCCAGGAAGAGCACCCAGAAGGTGGTTACGACCACGGCTACGCCGCCGAGGATGAATTGGATCGCGGGCTTGCGACGTACATCGTCGTGGAACATCCAGAGCGGGACCAGCAGTATCGGGTAGAGCTTGAGAGCGAAGCCCGCCGTTACCGTCAGGCCGCGTCCGAGCGGCGAGGTCGCCGCCGCCAGCCCGATGGCCGCGGCGGCGGCGGCGATTATGTCGTTGGCGTTGTTGTTCGTAGTGTACAGCGTGTACGGGAAGACCGACCAGGCCAGGAACATCGCCGCCCCGAGCCGGGGACCCGAAAGCCTCCAACCGGCGATCAGCATCGCCAGCGCCCCAACCACGAAGGCGGAGATCGTAACGGCGTGGGCCGCCGGCAGGAAGTCCCAGTTCCCGGAGAAACCGAAGATAAGGACGGACGGCACGTACAGCAGGTAGTTGAGCGGCCCGTAAGTGTCGCCGGTACCGACGTCCGAAGGCATGTTGCCGTAGGGGACGGCGCCCTCTATGATTTGGTCCGCGCCGACGACCCCGGCGTAGCCGACGTCTATAACGCGGGAATACAGGTTGAGCCCGATGATGAGCCCGCTGGCGAGCATGGCCGCCGCGAACAGCAACCAGGTAGGAAAGCTGCTCGTTTTCTCGACCCGCGCGCCGACACCGAAACCCATCAACAGGGTCCGGACGAGCAGGTAGATCAGGGGCGGATACCAGAGCAGCACGGATTCGTAGGAGATGCCTTGCCGGAAGAAGCCGTGGGAGACGAGGAAGCCGAGCATCGCCAGCACGTCCAGGTTGCGCAGAGAGTAGAGCTTGTCGGTGCGGACGAACGCCAAAGCGAAGACGAGCGCCATCGGCCCCCAGACCCACCAGTAGTTTGCCTCTTTGCCGTAGGCGCCGGAGTCTCCGCGGGCCATCTGCCAGCCGACTTGCTCCCCCGTGAAGACGTAGTTGACGCCCCAGCTTTCGGCGTCTATGCCGACCTGGGCTACCTCTGTCTGCTCTCCGCCCTCTTCGATCCAGTAGTGGACGATCCACTCGCCGCCTTGGTACTCGGCGTCCGTGACGTAGGTGCCGTACCCGGAGATTTCTTCCTGCACCCGGGGCAGGGTGTCCGCGAGTTTCATGGCGTCTTCTTTGTCCAGCTTCGGGTAATCCAGCTCGTCGGCCCCGGGAAGCACCGCGACCCCCGAGACGGAGCCGGAATCGTCGTCGACGGTCAGCCGCGCCACGTTTTCCCCGGAGGCTTGCTCCGTCAGGGTCACGTTCCAGGAGTCGGTGTTGGGTTCGTAGTCGGCGGAGGTCTCGACGGTGGGCTTCGAGTAGAGGTTCTCAAGCTCCGGGACGAAGCTCGCTTTTTGCCCGGCGTCTTCGGCGTTCATCTGAGAACCCGGCGCGAAAGCCAGGATAAACCAGAGCAGCGCGACCAGTGCCAGCACCGGGAACCCTGCCTTCACTATTCCGCGGCCTCTCACGACTTGCCTTTCGGCGATGAGGGCGAGTCTTCGGGTAAAAAGAGCATTAGTATCCACAGAACGACGAGCAGCAGGTTTCGGAACAAGAGCAGGTTCACCGCCGTGGGTTCCAGGTCCATCAAATCGCCGTAGTAGGTCGGGAAGATTTGGGTAGTAGCCCAGCAGGCCGTCAGGAAGACCACCGATACTCCGAGCCCCATTAGCCCGCCCGCCGCCAGCGGCACGAGGGGTAGCAGCCAGAGCATGTACTGGGGCGAGAGGACCTTCGAGCCGATGATGAACGCCAGGATGAGGGCCGCCGCGTACCGGGGAAACTTGCCGGCCCCGAAGCGCCCGGCCCGGTAGTCTTTGTACATGACGGCCGAGGTTACGAGGAGCAGCGCGCCGGTTATCGGGAGGCTCAGGGCGCTCATCAAGTCCACGCCGCGCCCCGATACGTCCCAGGCCCCGTACTCGAAGGAAATACCTTGTATCCAGCCGAGCTTCAAGAGGACCGAGGTAGCCACGCTTTCGAGTTGAAGACCCCGGTTGGCGTGGTACGTAAAGCTCTCGATAAACCTATCGCTCCCGATCAGGTACGAGGGGACGAAGAAAGCCCCGAGCACGGCGAAGAAGACCGCAAACCCCGTTATCGCCCGCCGCAATCCGCCGCCGGCCCGACGGGCCAGAAGCGCCATCGGGAGCGTCGCCAGGGCCGGGACTAGCTTGGCCGCCGCGCCGAACCCGAGAGAGGCGTAACCGAGCAGGATGTACCGGCCGCCAAGCGCCACGAAAAAAGCGGCCACCGCCAGGCTCAAGGAGACCGTGGGATCGAAGCGGGTCACGGCCACGGGGTAGAGTAAGGCCGTCCCGGCGGCGAAGGCGGCCGCGGGCGCGGCCCAGGACCAGTCTCCGCGTATCTTCCAGGCGGTTAGCGCCACCAGCGCCAGGGCCGCCACAAGCATGAGCGACATCTGGTGGGCGAGGAAGTTGGAGTACCCTAGCGGCGTCTCGGTGAAGAGGGCGGGCGGAACGAATGCCGGCACGCTGCCGGGCGGGTACTCGATAAAGAAGTCCCGGTAGGGAAGCTCTCCCCGCAGGAGAGCCTCCCCGGTGTTCCGGTAGACGGCAAGGTCGTTCGAGGCCGTCTTGAGTTCGTCTGAGAGGCCCGCGTACTGCCGCCACAGAAACGCGTACATGAGTCCTCCGAGCAGGACTACCGCGCCGCAGAACGCGGCGATCTGCGGCAGGGCGGCCGGCGGCCTCGCTTCCGGGTTCGCGCCCGTGTTGGTGCCCCGGGTCTTTATTGGTCTTCCAGTTCCTCTAGCTCGCGGCCGAATATCTCCGCGAGCGGCTCCAGGCCTTCCGGGGCGCCGGTCGCGAGCAGCGTATCGCCGCCGCGCAGGACGTGGGATTCGCGCGGCCGGTAGGTCCAGCGGCCGGAGCGGTTGATGGCGAGGGCGTACATCCCGGTCTCGGTCTCCAGGCTGAGGGCTTCCAGGGTCTTGCCATCGGCGGGTGAGCCGTCCGAGACGGCGAGCTTCAAGACTACCTCGTCCGACTCACCGACGGCGGCGGAGAGGACCGGGTGAACCTCTTCGCCTTTCTCGACCATCCAGACCATCTCCATCGCACAGTCGGCGATAGTCTCGGAGGCGGTGGCGAGGTGGAGCATGCCGCGCAACCGGGAGGAGTCCTGGATGTCGCGGGCGGCCAAAAGGACCCAGCGTTCTATGCGGTAGCGCATCTCATCCATCTCGTCCTCGATGGCGACGACCTCGCGGGCGAGCCCGGCGTCGTGGTAGAGCAGCGCGGAGTAAGCCAGGCCAACGGCGACTTCCGAGAGGTTTTTCATCTCGATCAGGATGTCCACCGCCCGCTCTAGCTCCGAGAGTTGCCCTATCTCGTTTTCGGTTTCGGGCGCCGGGAGCGGCTCGGCCCCGGCAAGCTCCCGGATCTCCGCCACGCCCTCCGGCGGCCCTTGCAAGAAGAGCACGTCGCCCTCGCGCAGCACGTCTTCCGGATCGGGGTCGAAGTTCCAATCGTCGCCCGAGCGGACGGCGATGGGCCGCATCCCGGTCTCTACGGGGAGGTCCATATCCCCAACGCCCCGGCCGTCGAGCGCGCTCTCGGCGCAGACCCTCACCCGCGACGGTATCTCCTCCGCCTCGGGGATGTCGTGCAGGAGCTCCGGCGGAATGCCAAGCTTCTTCACCACGATCTTCGCGATGTCGTTGGCGGCGTTGCCGATTTTCTCGATATCCTGGACGACTTGCAGGATGCCGGCCATCTGCTCGGCGTCGGCGGGGCTGCGGGCCGCGAGTATCGCCATGGTCCGCATGTCGAAGACGAGGCCGTTGAGGATTTCCTCCAGCCGGAAAACTTCTTCGGAGATGTCTTCGGAGTTGTAGAAAATGGCCGCGTAGGCCAAATCCACCATTAGTTCGGAGGTGTTCTTGGCCTCCGCCAGCATGTCCTTGAGGTTCTTGGGTCTCGTGTCTCGCATGGCTCCTAACCTGCTATTCCGAAAAAGATCATGGCTATTATAAGGCTCATAAAGCCGAATAGGTCTACCGAGGCCGTGATGATCGGTATTCCGTAAGTATCCGGGTCGAGGCCGAGCCGGTAACTTACGGTGGAGCCGTAATACGCGGCGAACACCGAGGCGGTCGTCGCGATGAGCCCGGCGACCGCGCTGATCCCGACCATCGCGAAGAAACCGGGGCTTAGACTACCGGGTTCTAGCCCCAACGTGTCCAGCACGCCGGGACCGAGCTGCCCGAGCCCGACCGCGAGCCAGTGGGCCGCCCCCCCGATGAACAGATACACGCCGATGGCGAATATGTAGGTGAGGGTGAAGTCTCTAAACGCCCGAAGCTGGGGCAGGCTGCGCGGCTCCAGCAAACCGAGATGGACTTTCGAGGACAAGCGGCTGGAGAGAATGCCGCCGAGCGCGCCGCCTTCCTGCAGAAAAGCCGGCAGCAGTATCAGCAGGGCCGGAAAGGTGAAGAAAACCTCCCGGCGGTCTTCGAGGGCGAGGCCGACCAGGGTCATGGCGACGCCGGAGAGCGCCAGGATCGGCAGGCTCTCGGCCAGGATGCGGCGTAGGTCCCGGGCCCCCAAACGAAACCCGAACCCGACGGCGGCTATCGCGGCCAGGATGAGGACCGCCGCAAATACGTTTGAGAAAACGGGTATCCCGATCAGGGTGGTGGCGAGCACCAGCGCCGGTAGGGTTAGTATGTCGCCGGCGGCGGTAAGCATCGGGGCGGCGATGTTGTCCATGTCCCAGCCGCGGCTCACGCTCAGACGGGCTACCAGAATGGTAATGCCGATCAGCAAAATACCCGCGAGGATGCCCCCGACCGTGGAGATCACCGCGTAATCCAACACCGATAGCTCGCTCCGTATCCCGAGAAGGTCGGAGAGGTAACGGGCCAGAAAAGCCAGAAACACCCCGGAAATGAGCGAGAGGATCGCCGCGGCCTGCACGTTCTCCGCCAACACGCCTCGCCTCAGGTTCACCCGAAAGAGACCGGTCTGAATCGCGGTCGAGAGCCGGCTGCCCATCGCGCCGAAGATGGCGCCCCGCATCCCGATAGCCGCCGGTATAAGAACCGCCAACCCCACCAGTTCCTCCAAAGTGCCCGTGATGCTCGCCAACGCGAGGCCCGCGATAAGCTCCCCAACCGAGGAGATAAAGAGCGCGGCGAACCCCTGCCGCAATGACTCTTTCTCCTCTGTGAGGTAGCCGTAGACGGTGGGCCGTATGCGAGGCCGGTTGCGTAACCTGCTGCGCAGGCCGCCCTTCTGCTGGTTTTTATCTCCCTCGGGCACGGTAGAGGTATAGCGTTTAAGGCCGGGGATGTAAAGCGCAACCGCCGCGAGAATGACCCCAAATGATGAACCCGAGAAAACTTTCACCCAGCAATCTTTGCGCCCGCAAGTAAAGTGATAATATCCCGGGGCCGACGATTTCTGGAGGTCTTACCCGGTTTGGAAGAGTTGCGTAGGGAAGAGGTCATAGGAGAGGGCATGCCGGTGCTGGCGCCGCTTTTGGCTCCGCTAGGTTTGGCTTTCAAACGGATGACGGCTTTGGTCGAGCGGGAGACCGGGCTGAGCGCGCCGAAATGGTTTTTGTTGTTGACGTTGAGCAAGCACGACGGCATCAGCCAGGGTGAGGTTAGCGAGGTTTTCGAGATTGATCCCTCCCGGGTTACGCGCATCGGGCAGGCGATGGAGGCCGAGGGGTTGGTGCGCCGGGAGCGGGATCCGGAAGATAACCGGGTCATGCGGATGTATCTGGCGGACCAGGGTCGTGTGGCTCTTGAGAGGCTGCCGGAGCTAAACGCGTTGCTGGAGACCCGGATAATGGGCGCATTCAGTGAGGAAGAGGCGGAAAGGCTCGGTAGAAACCTGGTTACGCTGACGGAGGTTTTGAGGTGAGCGCGACAGTGGACCGGACCGGACGTCGGGCGACGGTGCTGGCTGTGGCCGGATTAATGCTCGCGCTGTTCTTGGTGGCGCTCGACCAGACTATCGTCGGAACCGCGTTGCCCAAAATTATCGCGGAGCTAAACGGCTTCGAGAAATACGCTTGGGTAACGACCGCGTATCTTCTAGCCTCGACCTCCATGATCCCGGTGATCGGGAAGCTCGGAGATATATACGGTCGCAAATGGTTTATCGTGGCCGGTATCTTCGTCTTCCTCGTCGGTAGCGCGTTGTGCGGGGCGGCCTGGGGGATGACGGAGTTGATCCTCTTCCGGGGCGTGCAAGGTCTCGGGGCCGGGATGATCTTCGCCAACATCTTCACCAGCGTCGCGGATATCTTTCCCGATCCGGCGCGGCGGGCAAAGTTCCAGGGGATCTTCTTCGGGGTCTTCGCGCTCTCCAGCGTGATCGGGCCTACCATGGGTGGTTGGATCACGGACAGCCTCGATTGGCGGTGGGTCTTCTACGTGAACCTGCCGCTCGGCATCTTCTCGCTGTTCGCGCTGCCGGCGGTGCTCCCCCAGAGCGCCCGGCGGCGAGAGGCGAAGATAGATTACCTGGGGGCCGCCACCGTAACCGCCTCGGTCGTTTCACTGCTTCTCTCGCTCTCCTGGGTCGGCGCGGGAGACGCCTGGGGCGCGGACCGCGTGGTAGCCGGGTTCATCGTGTCCGCGGTATTCCTGGCGGCGTTCATACTCGTCGAGCTTCGGGCGCCCGAGCCGATCATCCCACTCTGGCTCTTCAAGAGCCGGGTGTTCTCTTCGGCCGCGGTGCTGATGTTTCTCGTCGGGATAGGTATGTTCGGCATAATCTTGTACACGCCGCTCTTCGTGCAGGGCGTTCTCGGCAAGACCGCGACAGGCTCCGGCACGGTACTGACGCCGCTGGTTTTCTCCATGACGGCCGTTGGGATTATCGGCGGCCAGATCATCGCCCGCGTCAGGCGCATCAAACCGTTTACCCTGATCGGGACCGTGACTATGTCTTGTGGCGTCTACCTCTTGACTACCTTGGATACGGCTTCCACGACCGGCACGGTGGCGCTGTACCTTACCGTTACCGGCCTCGGACTGGGGCTCATAATGCCGACCGCCACGCTCGCGGTTCAGAGCACGGTAGAGAAGCATATGCTCGGGGTCGCGACCTCCGCCACTCAGTTCATCCGCTCTCTCGGCTCGACCGTTGGCACGGCGGTCGTGGGGTCGCTGGTGACCAATACCTACGCGGACGAGCTCACGGCCAACGCTCCGGCCCAGGCTCCGGGCCGTCTGGTCTCCGCCCTGCAAGACCCGAACGCGCTGGTAAGCGACCAGGCGCGCCAGGCGCTAACCCGGGCCGCCTCCGCCTTCCCCGGCGGCGAGCCGGTAGTCGAGCAAGTCCTCGGGGTCGCGCGGGACGCGCTGTCGTCGGCCATCCACGAAGGCTTCGTCTTCGTGCTGGTCGCGGTGGTCGGCTCCGTCGGCGGCGCCCTGCTCATGAAGAATATCCGCCTGGAAGAGCAACCGAAAGTGGAATCCCCGAGGCGCGGCTACCCGGCGGACGACGCCGCCATTGCATCGGCCCTGGCCGGCGCTTTGCAAGAGGGCTCCCGGAACGACGAAGACGACCGGCTCGCCTTGAGCCTCATGATCAACGGCCACGCCAACGGCGACGCCGACCTCCAAGAAGAGGCCGCGGCCTTGCTGGGCATCGCGGAGCGCATCGAGACCGGCAACGGGAATTACCCTGCTCTGGTGCGGGCGGCCGCGAAGCTGGCGAACGGGCATGAAGGGAGCGAACGTGAGCGGGCGGTCCACGTTTCGGAGACCGTGATACGTCCCCTCGCGAAATCGCTCGTCGCCGCGTTCGTTGACCCGGAATCCGAAAGCGAGGTTCGGAATGGGGACGAGAAGCGATGATTGATTTCCTGGGCAGGGTCTTCAGCCCTCTCACGGCTTTCATGAGTAGTGTGCTGGAGACGTTTCACTCCCTTGGGGCGCCCTGGTGGTTGAGCGTCATGTTCCTGACGATCCTGGTGCGCGGGGTGCTCTTCCCGCTCACGGTCCGGCAGGTAAAGAACATGCGCGCGATGCAGGATCTGAGGCCCGAGATGGACGGGCTCCGGGAGCGGTACAAGGACGACCGCCAGAAGCAGCAAGAAGCCATCATGGAGCTTTACCGGGAACGGAAGATCAACCCGGCCGCTGGTTTCTTTCCCATCCTGATACAGATGCCGGTATTCATAACCATGTACCACGTCATACGCAATCACGAGGAGACCTTCCCAAGCTTTGCCACCGGCGGCTTCCTCTGGTTCTCCGACCTGACCAAAGCGGACCCTTACTTCATCTTGCCGATCCTGTCGGCGACGATACTGATAGGGGCCGGTGAGATCTCCTCCAGAAACGTCAATCCCAACCAGCGGATGATGATGCGCTTTTTGCCGGTGGTGTTTACGTTTTTTATCGCCCGGTTTCCCGCCGGGCTATTCGTCTACTGGGTAACCTCGAACACGGTAACCCTGGTGCAGAATTACCTGATCTACCACCACGGACCGGGCCGAACCCCGCCCCCCGAACCGGCGCAAAGCCCGTCACGGGACACCAGGGAACGACCGCAACACACCCGAGAGGCGGCCGCCAAATCCTCCGGAGTCTCTGGCGGCAAGACCGGTCCGGCAGTCAGGAAGTCCCCCAAGCGGCGCAAGAAAAAGAAGAAGAGGAGATAGCGGGGAGAAACTCGTGTTCAGTGGCCGCCGGATTTTCTTTTTCGCCGCCCGAACCTCCAGTGGAGGGTGGGATAGAAAATCGCCGCGAGCGGAATGGGCAACCAGAAGTTAAAGAGCCGGTAGCCAAGCACGGCGACGGCCGCGCCCGTCCCGACGCCGAGCAGCGCCAGGAGGGAGATCATGGCGGTCTCGAAGACTCCTATGCCGCCGGGCGTGATCGGGAACGCCGCGAGCGCGGTGGCGAGCCCGTAGGCCACGAGTAGCTCTAGGGTCCCGGCCGGTATACCCAGCGCCCGGAAAACGAGTATGAGGCACAAAGCATCGAAGCCCCAGTAGCCGAAGGCCAGAGCCGCGAGCTTGAACGCCTCGCTCGGGCGGGCGCCCAGTTGACGGCGGGCGGCCCGGATCTCGTTCCTCACGTTCGTCACGATTCTTTCGGCGAGGTTCTCGGCGGCCGGCCCGTAACGCCGACCCGGAATCACTGACGCGACCCCGCGAAAGAGACGGGCTAGGAGATCCCCAACAGGCTTCGGCCGGCGGTAGGCGGCGTAGCTTCCGGCGAAGATAACCAGCGTGAGGACCAGGCCGCCCAGCGCGGCCAAGAGACCCGCCGGACCGAGGTCGCGGTGCAGGATCATGTAGAAGACGCTTCCGGCGAAGATGGTTCCCAAAGCGCCGTATATGAGGGTGGCGATCATCGCCAACGCCAGACCGATCTTCTCGGGCCGGAAGTCCCGCTTCCTGAGCGCCGTGTAGGTGACGGCCGCCATCGAGGCCCCGCCGCCCGGCAAAACGCGTGAAGCGCCGGTCTCCGAGACCGCGAGCCGGAGCATGAACCAGCGGCCCAACCCGCCACGTCTCCGGCGCTGGATCGTGGTCCCGACCCACGAAGCCGCCCCGACCGCCCGGCCTATAAGCTCCGCGTAGCATAACTGGCTCGCCAGTTCCGCCAGGAACGCCGCAAGGATCAAAGCCGGCGCGGCCCGCGTCACCAGCTGCGCCGAACGCTCGATCCCGGTTATCTCCGGGAGGATTAAGTGTACTGCCAGCCCGATCGAGACCAGAAACAGCACGTGCCGCAGGATGGTTCGTTTCCGCAGGGTCCGTAGAAATTCCATGCTACGCGCTCAACAGAGCCGGCGTCCCGCTACCTGATCTACACTGACCCGTACCATCCGGAGTATTCTAGGACTTTCGCCGGGTACTATCCGCCCCGGCCCGAGGCCCAATATACTTACCGCGAGCAACCCGAGAACCAGGAGGAGAGTTGTGTACGAGGCGCGGGCGGTAGTCGTGGATACGGAGGCGCCGGGCGGCTTGTCTATCGTAGAGGTCGAGAATCCGTCCCCGGCTTCCGGTGAAGCCCTGGTCCGGGTATCGGAGATATCTTTGAATAGGGGTGAAGTTCGCCGGGCCGCGGACGCCGAACAGGGCTTTCGTCCCGGCTGGGACCTCGCCGGGACGGTCGAGGAAACCGCCGCCGACGGTACGGGCCCGCCGGAGGGCTCGCGGGTCGTGGGGTTTTTACCCGCTGGAGCCTGGACGGACCTCGCGGCGGTCCCGACAAATTCCCTGGCCGCCTTGCCGGACGAGGTCTCTTTCGCGGAGGCGGCGACGCTTCCGGTTGCGGGCCTGACGGCCCTCTATGCCCTGGAGATGGGCGGCAACTTGCTGGGACGTTCGGCGCTCGTGACCGGAGCATCCGGCGGGGCGGGTCACTTCGGGGTGCAGCTCGCCCGCAATGCCGGCGCCCGGGTGGTCGGGGTCGTGAGACGTGAAGAGAACGCGGACCTCGTGCGGGACGCCGGGGCCCACACGGTAGTAGTAAGCGAGGACGGAATCTCCGCCACCGGTCACGGCCCCTACGATATCGTCCTCGAATCCGTCGGCGGCGAGGTTCTGGGCAACGCCCTGTCGGCGCTGGCGACCGGCGGGACGTGCGTGACTTTCGGGGTCTCGGCGGCGCCGGAGACTACGTTGGATATCCGGGACTTTTTTCTCAGGGGCGGCGCCACCCTGTACGGCTTTATACTTTTTCACGAGGTGCTGGCCCGGCCTGCTTCCGGCGGCCTGGACCGGCTGGCCCGCCTGGTCGCCGACGGAAGCCTGAGGCCCCACATCTCCGTGCAAGAGGACTGGTCGGAGATCGGGGCGGTAGCAAAGAGCCTTATCGACCGAAATTTCACGGGGAAGGCCGTCCTGCACGTCGGGTAGCGACCCGGGCGCCGTTACCGGAGGGCGGCGGATACGAGGGAGCGAACCCCCGCGCTGACGCGCCCCGTCGAGTAACCCAAAACCCGTCGCTGATGGTAGTAGAGGTCTGTCTCTAGCGGCGCCAGGATCGCCGTCGCCAGATATTCGAGGTCTAGCGGGCGTTTTATCCCGCCTTCCCGCTCCGCCAACCTTAGAAGCCCGAGGACCGTGGAGCGGAGCCAGTCGTGCGCCGGATGCGAGAGCTGGGCGAGACGTTCCGCGCCGGAAAGGGGCTCGTGGCCGCCATAGAAAAGGTCCAGGTTATCGTCCAGGAAGTAAACCAGCCGATCCAGAAAAGCGTCCAACTTCGCCAGGGCGTCCCTGCCCGAACCACCGACGATCTCCAACGTCTCTTTTTGAAACTCTCTGGTCGGCTCGTCCAAAAGAGCCTGGCAGAGGAAACCTTTGTGGGGAAACCGCCGGTAGAGCGTGCCCTTGCCGACGCCAGCCTCCCGCGCCACCTCTTCCATCGTGACCCGGGTTACGCCCTTCTCCCCAAAAAGCCTCCGGGCCGCCCGAAGTATCCTACCCCGGTTCCGGGCCGCGTCGCTGCGCTCGCCCTCCCGCCGCTCGAGGCCCCCACCGTGACCCAGAGACCACCCCCGACCTATCCCGTGCCCCTTTGACCCCGCCACAAACCTCCCCTTCGACTTGACACCTCTAGTCTAACGGGTTATCTTTCTGACTTAAAGCGGACGCAGGTCCGTTTGAGCGTAAGACAGTAAAAAAGCTGCTGGATGTGCACACCGGAAGCACTGGAGGGCGAAGCTGATGTTACGCAGGTTGTTTGGTTCCGGAGAAGAAAATTCCGAAGAGAGGAGCGGTATGGGCGCGAAAGTTTTGGTTGCTTACTACAGTACCTACGGCCACGTTTACCAGATGGCCCAGGCGGTCGCCGAGGGGGCGGAGGTAGGCGGAGACTTCGAGGTTCGGTTGCGGAGGATACCGGAGTTGGAGGAAGCGCGTAAGGTCCTTTCGGAGCAGGACTACTACGTGCAGTCTCAGGAGCAGCAGTCCGGGATACCGGAGGTCACGCACGACGATCTGCGGTGGGCTGATGGGATCGCCTGGGGCACGGCTACCCGTTACGGCAACATGACGGCCCAGATGAAGCAGTTCCTCGACACGACCGGCGCGCTTTGGGGCAACGGCGAGCTGGAAGACAAGGCGACGGGCATCTTTACGAGCACGTCGACCATCCACGGCGGCCAGGAGACCACGATCCTCACCAGCCTCGTGCCCATGATCCACCTCGGAATGGTCTTCGTCGGGACGCCTTACGGCCAGAACCCGCACATCCTGACCACCGAAGGAGTCGGCGGCTCTCCGTATGGCCCGGCCACGCTCGCCGGCCCGGACGGCTCGCGCCAGCCTGTGGAGGACGAGCTGCTAACGGCCCGCAACCTCGGCGAACGGGTCGCGCGGGTCGCCGAGGCTCTCAAGCCGATGCGGGAGCAGCGGCAGCAGGGCCAGCAAGAAAACGCCGAAGCCTACACCGAGTAAAGGAGCCGCATGAGCGGGCAGACCAAGATCACCGCCTACGACAATGGACCGTATCTCGTCTCGGGTCCGGTCTCCATCACCGACGCGGACGGCAACGAGTACGCCAGTGATAAAGAGACCGTCGCCCTCTGCCGCTGCGGAGCTTCTACAAACAAGCCCTTCTGCGACGGCACCCACTCCAAAGCTGGATTCGAGGCCGCCGAGCGCGCGGTGCAGATGGAAGACTAGGGGCGGGAAGCCGGCGCCCTCCCGGTGTAGACTTCGGGCGTGAAAAGCGGCACCCACACATTCCTCCCTACGGCGCGCGTACACTTCGGCGCCGGGAGCCTGCGGAAGATAGAAGAGGAGGCCCGGTCCAAGGATCGGGCCTTCGTCGTTACCGGGCGCACGCTCGCCGGAGAGACCGGCCTCGTCCGGCGCGTGGAAAGGTTGCTCGGCGAACGCCACGCCGGCACTTACGCCGGAATGGGCCAGCATACGCCCGGTGGCGCCGTGGAGGCGGCGGCGGGCGAGGCGGAGATGGCCGCCGCGGACCTGCTCGTCAGCGTCGGTGGGGGGAGCGTTATAGACGGGACGAAAGCCGTCGCGCGGCAGCTCGGGTATCCGCTGCACGTCGCCGTGCCGACCACGCTCTCGGCGGCGGAGTGGGCGCACCGCGTCGGGGTGACGGACGAAGCCGCCGGAAAAAAGTCGGGCTTCGCGGACCCTAACGCCGTACCGCCGGTCGTCATATTAGACCCGGAGGCCACGGTATTCACGCCGGAGACGCTCTGGCTCTCGACCGGCATCCGGGCCCTGGATCACGCGGTAGAAGGGCTCCTTTACGGGGAGGAACACCCGATCACCGACGTGACCGGCCTCGAAGGCGCCCGCCGGCTCTTCGAGTACTTGCCGCGCTCGAAAGAGAAGCCGGAAGACCTGGGCGCGAGGGGCGAGCTACAGGTAGCCGCCTGGCTCTCGTACTTCGCGCCGCTCAATACGCCGATGGGCCTATCCCACGGCCTGGGACGCAGGATCGGGGCGAGCTACGACGTACCGCACGGCATCACCTCCTGCATAACCCTCGCGCCGAGCCTGGAAGTCATGCGGGAATATATACGGGAGGACCGCTGGTCGGCGCTGGCCGAGGCCGTGGGAGGGGACCCGCCGGCACGGATCTCCGATCTCGTCGAGGGCTTGGGGTTGCCCGGTTCCTTGCGCGAAGCGGGGGCGCCGGAGAAAGACCTGGCCGTCATAGCGGGTGAGTTTGGAGACCGGGCCGGGGATGCCCTGGCTATCCTGCGCCGCGCCTGGTGAAGATCCTGGTTACAGGTTACCGAGCCGGAACCGGCGGGCTAAGAAGAGAGTTGCCGGTATTCGGGGTCCCCCATGATCCTCTGCAGTATTCTTGCCACGGCCGGGTCGAATTGAGCTCCAGAACACCTCAGTATTTCTTCCAGAGCCTCTTCTACAGGGAGTCTTTGCCGGTACGGGCGGTCCCTGGTCATGGAGTCGAACGCGTCGGCGACGAGTACTATCCTCGCCGCAACCGGTATGTCCTCACCCCGTAGGCCATCGGGATAACCGCTACCGTCGAAGCTCTCGTGATGATGCTTTACCGTAGGCCGTGCCGGCGACAGCTCCGCGGACGAACTAAGTATCTGGTCTCCCATCAAGGGATGTTGCTTCACGATCTCGCGTTCCTCGGCACTCAAAGCCATCGGTTTATGCAAAATGCTGTCGGGTAGCCCGAGCTTACCAACGTCGTGCAACAGGGCCCCAACCGCAAGAGCCTCTACCTGATCCCGACCGAGCGACATCTCGCGCCCGATACGGCGAGACATATTGGATACAGCCCTCGAATGTTGCCCGAGACGCGGATCACAGACCTCGATAGCCCTCGCCAGGGTCCGGGCCGTGAGTTCCATTCTGACGCTACCTTCGCGCGCCTCATCGGCCACGTATGGCGCGTGCGATGGCGCGTGCGGTGCAAAATCCTCGCTCTTCTCCCGCAGCGCGGAGGCCACCGTCGAGGCGACCAGTTTCAAAGACCGCTCCCCTCCCGGTTCCGGATTTTCTCCGCCCACGACAATAGCTCCCAAAGCGTCACCGTCTCTGCAAACCATGGGTACAGCCAGAAAGCTTTCTATACCGTGAATGGCGTTGCTATTGCGCTGGACCTGGCCCATTCGACAACTCCACAACACCAGCCGTTGAACCTCCGGGTGCCACCAGCTAGGGTACGCATCGCGATCTCCGCTCGCGGATGTTTGGTGGAGGTATCCATCCAAAATGGCAGCGTGTACGTAGGAGGCCCCTACAGATACACGGACCGTCTCCGCCGTCCATTTTAGTATCTCCGCCGGGGTCAAACCCACCAGAACCGGGCCCATGCGAGATACCACGGACGAAACTTCCCCTGCGTATTCTTGTTCCTCCGCGAGCGTAGAAGAGGCGCGGCGGTTGTCTTCCCTGATATATCTCAGGCGGGTATCCCCAAGCGCGACACCGAAGCAAAAAAGCAAAATAATACCGGCCTGGAAGCCGGTCACGGGGGAGAGAAATTCGTCGGGACCTTGGGCCGAGACCGCAACAGCGGCCAGGTAGCCTCCAACCAGGGCAGACGTCCCAACAACAGACTTTGCGATTCTCGAAGCCCCGATCAACCCTAGCGCCGCCAGCAGGTACAGCGGGAAGAACAAAGAACCCTCGCCAACGGTGCTTCCAAACACCAGGCTCACGGTCAGAGAATCTAATATAACCCTGGCGAGGCTTTCCTGGCGGAGGAATTGCGGCCATCCCACCGCCAGGAGCAACCCGAAGGTAGTACCGATGACCGCCGCCAGATAGATGCCCGCCGACCAAGCTTGACCCCCTGTAACTACAAAGGCGGTTATTGTCGCGGTCAGCGCGACCCTCAGAAAACCGACGCCCACAAACAGGGCATCGGTTTCGGCGCGGCTAGAGTTTTGAGACCCCCTCAGTTCGCTCTCCTCCCCCCCTCGGTGAGCAAAGCTATACCAGCTAACGCGCGTATCTTACACCTATTTGTATACAAAAGCTGTAGAGGTCGAGACCACGCTGCGAATGCGACGGGCTGAAGAGATGGAATCCCTACGGTGAGGCCCGGTTCCGAAGCGGATCGCTTGCGCTATTGGGTAAGGTCTTTCAGGGTTTCGTCTCCCCCGGGGCCAGCGTGCTGGTTCTGGGCAGAAGGCGCTGAGGAGTCTAGAGTTGCCAGAGCCGGAAAGACAAACCGGTGGTCGTCGGCCATGCGATAGCCCTCCGTCTCCGTGTCGAGTATCCGTAGAAAGTCCCGTACTACCGATCCTTCGAACTCGGTACCTATACCGGCGGTCAACCTTTCTCTGGCTTCCATGGCATTCATGCCCGGACGACGGGGTTGGTCCAGGATCATGGCGGCGTATGCCTGGGCCACGGCGAGTATCTTCGCTTCGGGTGGGATCCAGGAGCCGCGCAGCTTATCCGGGTATCCCCGGCCATCAACCCGTTCGTGGTGCCAACGGACCCAGCTTGCTATCTCCCTGAGCTCCGGGACGGTAGCCAGGGCTTGCTCGCCGCGAACCGGGTGTTCCAGGATCTGGCTCTTGGCGATGGAGTTCAGCCTACCGGGTGTCAGCAACAGTTCGTCCGGCAAGCTGAACAAACCGATATTGTGCAACAGCCCCGCCATTCTCAGACGCTCCACGCGAACGTCTTGCAGCTTCATCTCCCGTCCCAGATCAGCGGAATACACCGCGGTGGCTATCGCATGCCGGTCGGTGTAGCCGTCCTTGCGCCCGAGGTCCTGGATCATCATCACCCCGAACGCCATATTGGAGACCGTCAGCGACTCCTCCAGCGACCGGATCCTCTCTTGCAACCGCCGGTTCTCCTGCACCTGGTCCCGCGAGCGATACACCAAAACCTGGCT
>JBARZM010000275.1:0-15669 GCA_049650095.1 Rubrobacteraceae bacterium
CTTATGCCCTGGGCCGTCGGCAGGAGGACCTTGCCGCCCATGTGGCCGCACTTCTTCTCGCTGCTGAGCTGGTCCTCGAAGTGGACACCGGCTGCGCCGGCCTCGATCATGCCTTTCATCAACTCGAAGACGTTCAAAGCGCCGCCGAAACCAGCTTCAGCGTCAGCGACTATCGGGGCGAACCAGTTGATACCGTTCTTGCCCTCGGCGTGGTGGATCTGGTCGGCCCTTTGGAGCGCCTGGTTGATCCGCTGCACCACGTGCGGCACGCTGTCCGCCGGATACAGACTCTGGTCCGGGTACATCTGGCCCGCCAGGTTAGCATCCGCCGCGACCTGCCAGCCGGAGAGATAAATAGCCTGCAACCCGGCCTTGACCTGCTGCACCGCCTGGTTGCCGGTGAGCGCCCCCAGAGCATTCACGTAGTCCTCGCTGTGCATCAGGTCCCACAGTCGCTCTGCGCCCAGCCGGGCCAGCGTGTGCTCTATCTTTATGGACCCCCTGAGCCGCGCAACGTCCTCCGCGCTATACGGACGCTCGATGCCTTCCCAGCGCCCGCCCTGCCAGCTCTGCTCTATCTCCTGAACCTGTCCTTGACCGTTCTCCATCTCTCACTCCTTTTCTAGTAAAGAATTGCTACGCAAAAACCGTTTAGCCCGGGTCTCACCTCTCTAAGTGCGTTTGCAACTTATATGCTAAAAGCACATTATGGAGATTCCGTAATGGCTTGTCAAGAGGTGTCGGGCCTGGCTACTCGGAAGCCGACGGGTGGCACCGGCGGTTTGCAGGCTGTGCCTTCTGCGCCGCCGATGCCGGATGTCGGGAGGGTGAGGATGGGTGTCTCCTAGTCGAAGTACTCGTAGCCGGGGAGGGTCAGGAACTCGACGAACTCGTCCTGGGTGGAGATGCGGTCGAAGAGTTTTGCGGCTTCTTCGAACTCGTCCTGTTCCCAGCGTTCGGGGCCGACGATGTCGTTCTTTATCTTCTCCATCTCCTCTTCCATGACCTCGTGGAAGAGGTCAACGGTGACTTCGGTGCCGTCTTCGAGGACGCCCTTTGGGTGGTGGATCCACTGCCACACCTGCGCACGACTGATCTCCGCCGTCGCCGCATCTTCCATCAGGTTGAAGACCGGAACGGCCCCTCGGCCCGCAAGCCAAGCGGCGATGTACTGGATGCCGACGCTCACGTTGTTGCGGAAGCCCTCCATCGTGATCTCACCCTCCGGCACCTCCAGCAAGTCCGCCGCCGAAACTTCTACGTCGGGGATTTTGTCTAGCTGGTTGGGCTGCGGCATGTGCTCGTCGAAAGCTTCCTTGGCGAGCCCGACCATGCCCGGATGTGCCACCCACGTGCCGTCGTGGCCGTCTTCGGCCTCTCGCGTCTTGTCTTCGAGCACCTTGTTGTTGGCGAACTCGGTCCACTCCGGGTCGTCGCTGCGCGGTATCTGGGCCGCCATGCCCCCCATCGCGTGGGCACCGCGCTCGTGGCAGGTCTTGATCGTCAGCAACGAGTACGCCCGCATGAAGGGGACGGTCATCGTTACCTGGTTGCGGTCCGGGAGGAGCATGTCGTGTTCGCGGAACTTCTTGATGTAAGAGAAGATGTAGTCCCACCGGCCACAGTTCAGGCCCGCGGAGTGCTCGCGAAGCTCGTAGAGGATCTCGTGCATCTCGAACGTCGCCAGGATCGTCTCTATGAGCACCGTGGCCTTGATCGTACCTTGCGGTATCCCGAGCTCATCCTGCGCCTTCACGAAGATGTCGTTCCAGAGTCGCGCCTCCAGATGGCTCTCCATCTTCGGCAGGTAGAAGTACGGGCCGGAGCCGTTATCCAAAAGCTGCTGCGCGTTGTGGAAGAAGTACAGGCCGAAGTCGAAGATGCCGCCCGGCACCTGTTCGCCGTCAACGGTCATGTGCTTCTCGTACAAGTGCCAACCGCGCGGCCGGGCGAGCAGCACCGCCAGGTCCTCGTCCTCATTCAGCTCGTAGTGCTTGCCGGAGTTCGGGTCGTCGAAGGCGATTTCCCGGTTTATGGCGTCGCGGAGGTTCTTCTGGCTTTCGAGTACGTTGTGCCACGTCGGGCAGTTGGCGTCCTCGAAGTCCGTCATCCAGCAACTCGCGCCCGAGTTCATAGCGTTTACGGTCATCTTGCGGTCCGGGGGGCCGGTTAGCTCCACCCGCCGGTCTTGCAAGTCGTCCGGTATGGAGGCTATCTTCCAGTCGCCCTCCCGGATATCCTTCGTCTCTTCGAGGAAATCCGGCATCTCGCCCTGGTTGATCCGCTCCTGCCGCTCCTGACGGGCCTGCAGGAGCTCGGACACCCTCCCACTGTACTCCCGGCTCAGCTTCGCCACGAAAGCGATCGCTTCGGGCGTTATTATTTCCTCGAACTCTTCCGAAGTCGGGGCGGAGACCTCTATCCCCTCGCCATACTTCTTCTCTGTATCCATTGTTGTTAGGCTCCTTCCTCCCGCCGATGCGACGGCTCGCTAAAGTCTGGTCTACTTTAGCAAGCCGTCGCGGGTAACGCCCGGAACCTCAATAAGTTTGTCAGGCGGCGATTTCGTCCCGAACCCGGCGCTCGGCCCGGCGCTCGGCCCGGCGCACGTAGACGATGCAGGAAGTCGGCACGCACTGCCACCGGAACAGAACCTGGTACTCCGTAAAGCCTATGCCGACCCGCGTACCGATAGCCGGCGTTCCTTCCTCGTAGCGGTACTCCAAAACCTCTTCCGTCTCCGGGTCTCTGTACTGTACCGGGATCATAATCTTCCTCCTAAAGTCCGTGGCTCCATCTACCCGTGAAGCGTAACAATGGCCTTGCCATTAGTCCAATTGTTTGCTTATATTGTTTTCATAGAAAAAACCTATACCGGTTAGTCATAGGAGTAGCCATGTTGTTCAGGCAGGTCGAGTGTTTTCTGGCGGTTACGCGGACCGGCAATTTGAGCCGGGCGGCGGAGGAGATGTTTCTGACCCAGCCGACCCTTACGGCGCGGTTGAAAGCGGTAGAGGAAGAGTTGGGCGACCAGCTCTTCGTGAGGACGAGCCGGGGGATGCGTCTGACGGAGGCCGGCCGGGAGTTCGTGCCTTACGCGGAGCGGGTCGTGGGTAGTTTCCACGAGGGGAAGCGGCATTTGGAGGAGTTGCGGGGTATAACCGGCGGGAGGCTCGTGCTCGGGGCCTCGCCGGGCGTTGGGACTTACGCGTTGCCGGGGTTGCTGGAAAGGTTCTCCGGCGCTTATCCGAAGGTCTCGGTCTCCGTGCGTACGGGTCACGCGGAAAACATTTTGGAGATGACGCTAAAAGAAGAGGTACAGCTTGGCCTGACGCGGGCCATGAGCCACCCGGAGATAGCGAGTTTTCCGCTCTACGAAGACGAGCTCGTGTTGGTGGTAGACCCGGACCATCGGTTTACCCGGCGAGGGTCGGCGGGGATCTCCGAGGTCGGTGAAGAGCAGCTTATCTTCTTCGACAACGACTCGAGCTACTACGACCAGACGCAGACGTTATTCCGGGACGCGGGCTTTAGGGAGTTGCGGACGATGGAGGTGGACAACATCGAGGCGGCCAAGCGGATGGTCGAGCATCGTCTCGGGGTCGCCTTCCTGCCCCGGACGGCCGTCGTAAGGAGCGTGGCGGCGGGGAACCTCGTGGTCGTAGTCGTCGAAGATGCCCCGGAAACGAGCCGGTCGATCTCCGCCCTCAAGCGTCGGGACGTGCCGGCCACCGCCCCCGTGGAGGCTTTCCTGGAGATAGCGGCGACGCTGGGAGAGACCCAGGATAGGGCGCACCTCTCCCCCACGCTCGCCGCCGAGTTCGAAAACCTGCAGTTGATCGACCTGTTTATGTAATCGGCACCAGCCTTATTTGACTCGGCGCTCCTCGCCCCAGCACTCAGTGTTCTTTACGCTCATGACGTTGCTCGCTTCAAATACCGGGTCCTCACCAGCATCACGTTGGCGACGATAGTCCTTCAGGACCGCCGAGGCGACCGGCGCCAGTAGTGTTATGGCGATCAAGTTCACTATAGCCATCGAGGCCATGAACAGGTCGGCCATGGCCCACACGAGGTCCAACGCCGCCACAGAGCCGAACAGCACCAGGGCCATTACGGCGAACCGGTAGTAAGTGATCCAGCGCCGGGACCCGGTGATGAACTCGATGTTCGTCTCGCCGTAGTAATAGTTGGCGACGATGGAGCTGAAGGCGAACAGAAGCACCGCGAACGAGATAAAGCCTACGGCCCAACCCCCGATCTGGCTTTCGAGAGCCTGCTGGGTCAGAACAATTCCCGATTCCTCGGTTGACTCGTAGATGCCGCTGAACAGGATCACGAACGCCGTGGCGCTGCTAATGACGATGGTGTCCACGAACACGCCGAAGCTTTGCACCAGGCCTTGTTTGGCCGGGTGCGAGACATCGGCGGTCGCGGCGGCGTTCGGGGCGCTGCCCATCCCGGCTTCGTTAGAGAAAAGTCCGCGCCGGACGCCCTGCATGATCGCCGCGCCGAAACCACCCCCGACCGCCGGGCCTATCCCGAAAGCGTTGCCCACGATCAGGCCAAACACCCGCGGTATCTCGGTAAAGTTGATGACGACGACGTAGAGCGCCATCAGCACGTAGGGAATAGCCATCACTACCACGAGTATCTCGGCGACGCGGGCTATCCGCCGGATGCCGCCAAAGATAACGAGGGCCGCGACCGCGGTGATCACCACCCCGACCAAGAAAGGGTTGAAACCGTAAGCCTCTTCGAAAGCAGCGGAGATAGTATTGGATTGAACGGAGGTAAATACCAGGCCGAAGGTGAACGTTATGAGCACGGCGAAGAGGATACCCATCCACCGCTGCCCGAGCGCGCGCTCCATATAGTAGGCGGGTCCGCCCCGGAAGTTCTCCCCGTCCCGGACTTTGTAAACCTGGGCCAACGTGCTCTCGACGAACGCCGAAGCCGCGCCGACGAGGGCGATCACCCACATCCAGAATATGGCGCCAGGCCCGCCGACGGCTATCGCGAGCGCCACACCGGCCAGGTTACCCGTTCCGACGCGGGCCGCGGTACCCACGGCGAAGGCCCCGAAAGACGAGACCCCGCTCCCAGAAGCCGTGCCCGCCCCCAAAAGCCGCACGCTATCCTTAAAGAGACTAAACTGCACGAACCGCATCCGAATCGTGAAATAAAGGCCCAGGCCGATCAGCAACGCGATCAGGATATAAGTCCATACGAAGTCGTTGGCGGTGGATATTATGCCTTGCAAAACGAGCCCCCCTTCAATCCAATACTTTGAGGCCAGCTTAACACCGCTCTCAGTCTCCCGCTCCGAGCCCCAAAGGTGGTTGTTCGATCCCGATATCCGGTTGCCCTTACCCTTATACTAAGCGGGACTTAGACGAGAGAATCAGAGGTGCGATATTGGATAAGAAAACCATCGTAATAATGGAAGGCGACCAGACCGGCTAGGGGCTTCCGGATGAGGCGCTCCGGGTTCTCTCACCCAGGGTAACGCAGTTGGACCTGGACTTCGAGTACTACGACCTCTCGCCCGAAAACCGGGAGGCGGCCGGGGCGATGCGGAAACACGGCCTCGGCTCGAAAGCGGCGAAGCGTGACGAGGCCAGCGTGGTTCGCGGAGCAAGATGGCGCACTATACGGTACCACTCTCTCGACCACCGGGAACCGGGTTTCGCCCGGCAGAAGTGGCCTGGGCCAACGCCCCTATTGGCTCTCAGGGGCTTCCTTGAGACGGTTGTAGGCGCGGGCTACCACGTCATCGCCAGATTCCCCGGCACTCCAAACGGCTGTGCCAATGCTAATCTCTGCTCCGCCAGCCAAGTCTTCGGCAACTTCCGCCGGGATCTGCCCGGCCGAAGCCTCATCGTCTCCGGGCACTATGACGCCAAGACGCCGCCCGCCGTGGCGGCAGGCCGTTGCCCCGTGACGAACGGCCCAGCGCTGCAGTGCCCGGGCTGCGCGCTTGATCTCTTTATCCCCGGCCGCGTAACCCTCGCTTTGGTTCACCGCCGAGATCCCCGCTAGTTCGACCAAGGCTACGGTGAACGTGCTGTTCTGTACTGTCGCACGCTGGGCTTCGGCTTCGGCAACCTCGTGGAAATAGCGGTGGGTGTATAAGAGCGTAAGGTTGTCCGTCACCGAGAGCGGTCCGTAGCCGAGGACCGGCTCTCCGGCATCTCGCCGGAGTTCGATCTCGGGATCGCTCGGGATGGGTTGCCCGCCTGCTGGAGGATTGCGGCGAACCTCCTCGACGAAAATACGGGCGATCTTGGGGTCAAACTGAGTACCGGCGTTTCGTTCGACCTCCGAACAAGCCTCCTCGATAGACATCCGCTTGTGGTACGGGCGCCCGGAAGTCATCGCGCTGAAGGCGTCGGCAACGCAGATGATACGAGCCTCCAGCGGTATCTCCTCACCACGCAACCCCGAAGGATAGCCTCCACCATCGAAATACTCGTGATGATGAAGAATAGACTGGGCGATCGGCTGCAACGCTGGCACTTGTTCGACGAGCCGGTAACCGATGCGAGGGTGCAGCTTGATCACGTTGAACTCCTCCGGTGTTAGCTGCGCGGGTTTGAGCAAGATGCGCTCGCTGATACCGATCTTACCCACGTCGTGAAGCACCGAGGCGAAGATGAGCTCTTCCCGGGCTCGCGACCCGAAATCGAGGCGATCGGCGACCGCTTCCACGTATCCGGCGACGTCTTCAGAATGACTGCGCAGGAAAGGGTCCTTGGCCTCCATTGCTTGGGCCAGCAACGTCACGGTCGCCAGGTAAGAGGTGCGCAACTCGCCCTGCAGCCGCGCGTTCTCCAGCACCGCCCCCACATGGTCGCCGAGCGACAGCAATACCTCGTCATCATACTCCTCGAAGCCGTTGGGTCGGTTCGCGCACACCACCACGCCGTTGAACTCGTCCTGAATGTAGATGGGAATAGCTACCAGGTTCTCTATCTCCTCATCGGCCGGCGAGGCTTCTTCATGCTCCCCGATCCTCGGTTCATCCTCCCGCGACGTTACGTCGCGCTCGAGGACCTCGTTGGCGAACCTGTGAACGAGCGTGCTGTCTTCGGGATCGTTATCGAAACCTTCGTGAGCGAGCAACTCCAATTCCCCGTCGTCATCCTGTCGGGACAACAACAAGCCCTTCTCGACCTCTAGTAGAGCCTTCGCCAGGCGCAGCACCAGCGAGGGGATGTCGGATGGATCTCCGAGCGTGCCGCGCTCCTTGTAGGTTCGCATGACCTCCGTCTGTAGCTCCCGGTTCCACTCCTTCTCCATCCGGCGAGCTTCTTCCACACGAGAGCGCAGATACCGCTCTCTGCCCAACTCTTGCTCGCGATTCTCCAGCTTCGACGAAAGTTTCTCACGACCGGACCGCTCCTCAGCCTCCTGACGCCGGGCCGTTTCGAGTTCCTCCTTAGTCTCGCGGAGGGCGCCCTCGCGGTCCTGAAGCCTGGCTTCCAGCTCCAAGCGCTCACGCTGGATATCCTCTTCAGAAGCGGCTCGCCTTGAACGATCCCACCACCACCCCAGCAGGGCCAAAAGCCCGACCGCGGCAAAAGCCCCGGGCAACGAGTCATCAAGTGCATTCGCCGGCCGCGCCTCCAAAAGGAACACGATCAACGTGTAGACGAGGGCCGCCAAAAAAAGCGCTACCGCCACCAAGAACCAAATATATGTGTTGCGATGCCGCAAATTTTCTCCGTTTAGCGAAACACAAGTTTCCGTAATCTACTTGTATACCCGGTCGGCGGCAAGTTCATAGTTTGCCAAATACGTGGAACGCGGAATTTACGCTGTCGTCGTGGCAGAATAGCGTCCGACTGAAGCGCAGACCTTATACTCCAGACAATAAACGAAGGACGAGACAAGCTAGAGGTGAACAATGGACAAAAAGACCATCGTAGTAATGGGAGGCGACCAGACCGGCCAGGAACTACTGGAGGAAGGACTGAGAGTCCTGGACCCTTCCCTAACCCAGCTAGAGCTGGACTTCGAGCACTACGACCTCTCGCTCGAGAACCGGGAGGCGACCAAAAACGGCGTGGTGGACGAGGCGGCGGAGGCGATGCGGGAGCACGGCCTCGGCCTGAAAGCCGCGACCATCACGCCGGAGAAAAGCTCTCTGGGATCTCCGAACGCCATACTTCGTAAAGGGATCAACGGGACCGTCATCGTCCGCACGGGCCGCCGCATACCGGGCGTCAACCCGCTTCCCGGCATCCACTCCCCCGTCTCCGTGGTCCGGATGGCGGTGGACGACGCCTACGGGGCCGAGGAACATCGCGAAGGCGAGGGGCTCGACGAGGTGGCTTACCGGACCGAGAAGATCAGCCGCCGCGTCTGCCGGGGCGTCGCGGAGTTCGCCTTTATCCACGCCCGCCGGATGCGGGCGAAAGTCTTCGGCGGCCCCAAATGGACCGTCTCCCCTATCTACGAAGGCATGCTAAAAGAAGAGATGGACCGGGCCGCCGAGAACAACGGCGACATCCGCTACGACCCGCAGCTGATAGACGCCACCTACGCGCTGCTGCTCTCCGCCTCCGGCGAGCCGCTCGTCATCCCCTCGTTAAACCGGGACGGCGACTGCCTCTCGGACATGGTCATGCAGATGTTCGGCTCCATAGCCGGGGCGGAGTCGCTCCTGATCTCCCTGGACGACGAGGAAAATCCCGAGATCGTAATGGCCGAAGCCCCGCACGGCACGGCCCCATCCCTCGAAGGCAAGGACGTAGCCAACCCGATGGCGATGATCCTCGCCGGTGCCGGACTGCTAGGTTTCATAGAAGATGACCAGGCGCGACAGGTCTCCCGAGCCCTGTACGAGGCGACCTTCGAGACCGTCCTCGACGGCACCCGAACCGCAGATATGGGCGGCTCGTCGAGCACCACCGAGTTCACCGACGAGGTCATCCGGCACGTCAGGAACAAGTTGGAAGTGTGGAGTGCGTTGGCATAGAACTCTCTCAGACTCCGAACCGTCTTAGCGTGCTCTGAACGGAGCCGAGGTAGCCGCCGCCGAAGAAGTAAACGTGTACGAGCAGCGGGTAGAGGTTGTAGATATCCCGGCGGGTATCGAACCCGTCGCGGATTCCACGCAGTTCCCGGTACCGGTCCAGAAAGTCCTGCCCGAAAGAGTTGAAGAGACTTATGTAGGCAAGTTCCATCTCCCGGTCGGCGTGGTAGATGGCCGGGTCCAGAAAGGCGGAGATTCGGTCTCCTTCCGAGAGAACGTTGGCGCTCCAAACGTCACCGTGGATCAGGGAAGGCTGTTCGGGCTCCTCGATCAGGGCTTCCAGCTTCCCGGCCAGCCGGTCTATTCGCTCCCGGTCTTTGGCGGGCAATCGGCCTGACTCGTGCGCCACGTCCGCCAGGTACAGCAGGCGCTGGTCCCGGAAGAACTCGACCCAACTCTTTTTCCAGGGGTTCGGCTGGTCCAGGCTGCCGATGAGGGTGCTGCGCTCGTGTCCGTAGGCGTCGGCGGTGACGTCGTGCAGCGAGGCCAAAAGCTCCGCGGCGTGGTGCTCGGCCTTTTTCGAGAACCGGCTGCGTCCCTGCATGAATTCCATCAGCAGCAGCTTCTCCGAGCCGTGGTAGACCTCCGGCACCGGCAGTTCGCTTTTTTCGCGCAGGTAGCGGAGCATGTACGCTTCGCGCTCCAGGTAAGACTCGGCCTCCCGGTCCACCTTGGCTACGAGCGGCGTGCCGTCCTCCAACTCCACCCGGTACACCTCGCCGATACACCCGCCACCCAAAGGACGGGTGGAGATCAGACGTTCCCCCAGAGAAAGCTCAACCCCCTCGGCAATGATCCCCTCAGCCACGTTCGGCCAGTTTCCGCTCGCGGATGTCGTTCAGCAAGCCCTTTGTCGCCGATTCGACGAGGTCCAGCGCATGCTCGAACCCGGCGGAACCGCCGAAGTAGGGGTCCGGGACCTCTCTCGCTCCAGACTCCGGCGCGTAATCCAGGAGCAGCCGCACCCGGGAGCCGGACCGACCACAGAGCGCGGAGACCGTACGGTAATTTTCCTCATCCATGACGAGTATGTGATCAAACTTCCCGCAGTCTTCCGGCGTGATCTTCCGGGCACGCTGGGACTCCAGGTCATAGCCCCGCTTTTTCGCGCTGTCCCGGGCCCGCGGGTCCGGGGGTTCGCCGATGTGCCAGGAGCCGGTGCCGGCAGAATCCACGGATATATCATCCCCGAGCCCTTCCGCCCGCACCAAATCCTCGAACACCCCCTGCGCTATAGGGGACCGGCAGATATTACCCATGCAAACGAACAACACGTTTACCAAAAACGCCTCCAGACGATAAATCCACGGACCAGGAGTATAACGGCCCATGGTTAGGGTATCCTTACGGTACGAAAAACGCCGGACGCAAAGGAGCGCCAATGGGTGAAACAATAGGAATAATAGTCCTCATCATAACCTCGGTCGTACCCTTCGCCCTGATCATCTTCGGCATGGTCGGCGGAGACTGACCGTAGTAGCATCCCGCTGAACCAAATAAGCTCCTCCGCGCTTTCGCAAAGCAAAATCGTCATCCCATGCGTTGCCTCATTGCCTTTTTGGCGAGTTGCGTCAACCCATCTCTTACCGTTAGGCGGCAAACACAGTTCGCTCACACTCGTAGCCCACTATCGGCGGCCAGCGGGCGAGGACCGGCCCCGATCACGCCACTGAAAGCTTCCAAGGAGCACACGATTTCCGAGGTATGTATGCCCCTACAGATGAATACGATCCGGGACGAATGTTCGTCGTCCGGCCAAGCGTGCAGGTGTTCCGGTGGGTGGATGATGTGTTGCACGCCGTTCAAAACCACTGGCCCTGACTCGCCGATGTCGAGGAGACCCTTGACCCGCAATACTTCTTCTCCGCGGGCATGTAGAAGCATACTCAACCAGATGCCGAACCCCGTCCAATCTACCGGGCCATCGAACGCAAGCGCCGTGGAATATGTTTTGCCAAGGCCTTTTTCGAGAGTAGCGTGGACGCCTTTCGTACTAAAACTTCGAACTCTCCACTTCTCGACCGGCTCGAATAATATTTTAGGCTCAACTTCGCCGAACGATGCCGCCACGATATCTGCTTGAGGATTGATGGCCTCTAATCGGGAGAGGACAACCTGCAACGCTTCCCGCTCCGCAACGTCTGCCTTCGTGACGACGATCCTGTCGGCGGCCGAGACCTGGCGAACCGACTCCGGGTTACGCTCCATCTGCATCTCACCATTTACCGCGTCCACGGTGCAGGCCACTACATCCACCACGTAGTGGTGTTGCAGAACCGGATGGGTGAAGACTGTATGGAGTATAGGCGCGGGATCAGCTAGACCAGTAGTTTCCATGACGATGCGATCCAGCCTCTCTATCTCGTCCCGCTCTTCGAGGTCCAGCAGTTCGAGTAGCACCCCGACGAGGTCCTCGCGGGTACCGCAGCAAACGCAGCCATTTCCGAGCAGCACCGTACGTTCTCCCACCTCACGCAGGAGGTGATGATCCAGGCCGATCTCTCCGAATTCATTGACGAGGACGGCTGTGTTTTTTCCATAGCCCCCGGAGAGAGCCTTCTTGAGCAAGGTAGTCTTGCCGCTTCCCAAGAACCCCGTGACGATCGTTATGGGTTTCTTCGCCAGTTCATCCTCCTCTATTCTTTTTGGAAATGCGACCCGGCAACGCAGGGTCGAGTGGATCCAGCGTTCGTCCGCAAAGCCTGGCGGCGGCGGGCCAGAGACCGCCGAGGTCTTGAACTAGCTCCGAGCGGCCTTTCAAATCCCTGAGCACGTATTTACTGCCGTCCCAGTCGCTCACCTTTAGCCCGTAATTGCGTAGCACCTCGTTGGCCAGGCTGGCGCGGTGAATTCGGTCCCGACGTCGGTCCCGCTGGTAATCTCCGGTCTCCACGGCGCGGGATCGCGCGGCATCTTCCACGTGCCGGTCGGTCCAGTGGGGCTGGGAGACGAACTCTCCACATAGTACGCACACGCCGCTATCCCGAGCGTGGATGCCGGACGGCGAAATCGTCGGCGATCTCCTCCATCGTCACCCATTTGGCGCCGTCGTGGCCGTTTATGTACTCGATAATGCGCTCCAACATCAAGAGGACCTGCGGACGGCCCGAGACGTCCGGGTGAATGGTGAAGCAAAACGCCGCGTAGTCCATCTCCCGGTAGACCCAGTCGAACTGATCCTTCCACATTTGCTCGATGTCCCGGGGGTTGACGAAGCCATGCGTCGCCGGAGAAGTCTTGATGAACATCATAGGCGGCAAGTCATCGAGGTACCAGTTGCCGGCTATCTTGATGAGGTCTATCTCCTCCCCCCTTACCAGGGGCTTCATCCACTCGGCGGCGGGTTTCGAGTAGTCGATCTTGGTCCAGGAGTCGCCCTTGCGGGCCCAGTACGGGGTGAAATCCCGGTGCTGCAGGCTGTGATCGTACTTGTACCCGTACTCCAGAAGCAGGTCGTTTGATACGTTCGAGACTTCCCACCACGGCGCGACGTTTCCCACGGGCTTTCGTCCGGTAAGGTCCTCGATCAGGCTGATGCCCTTCTCTAGTACGTCCCTTTCCTGCTGGGGCGTCATGGCGACCGGGTTCTCGTGCGAATAACCGTGAGAGCCGATCTCGTGTCCCTCATCGACGACCCTCTTTACCTCATCCGGGAAGGTCTCTATCGAGTGACCGGGGATGAACCACGTGGTCCTCATATCGTACTTTTTGAAGAGGTCGAGTAGTCTCGGAGTACCCACCTCACCCGCGAACATGCCCCGCGAGATGTCGTCCGGCGAGTCCTCTCCGCCGTAGGACCCGAGCCATCCGGCCACCGCGTCTATATCTATACCGAAACTGCAGAATATTTCCTTCTCAGCCATGAGTTCGCACCGCTCCCTTCGTCTATTTGCCAACAACAGTCTAACCGCTCTTGATACCTGCCTCCCATCGCCGGTAAACTTGCGTCCTTGAAAGCGGCGATTCCTTAGGAGACACGTGGCCCTTCCAAAAGTCATCGTACTTTCGCTCGGCGGAACGATCTCCTCCGTGGAGTCTGGCGGAGGCGGCGTTAGCCCGTCGCTCACCGGTGAGGCGCTGATCGAAGCCGTACCCGAAATCTCGGATTTCGCCGACGTTTCCGCTTCCTCGGTGCGGCAGATTCCGGGCTCCGACCTTAGCGTGGACGACCTCGTCGAGGTGGCGCGAGAGGCTACCAGGCAACTGGACGAGGGAGCGGCGGGGGTCGTTATCACGCAAGGTACGGATTCCATAGAGGAGACGGCCTTCGTGATGGACCTTCTCGTCGATAGAGAGCATCCGGTAGTCGTAACCGGCGCGATGCGAAACCCCACGCTGCCCGGTGCTGACGGTCCGGCGAACTTGCTAGCTTCCGTACAGGTTGCCGCCAGCGGAGCCGCGCAGGGGGTTGGCGCGGTCGTGGTGTTCAACGACGAGATTCATTCGGCCCGCCACGTCCAGAAAACTCACACCCAGAGTCCGGCGACTTTCCGCTCCGCGATGACGGGTCCGATCGGTTGGATCTCTGAAAACCAGGTCCGGATCGCGGTCCGCCCCGTAAACCGTTACCGGCTCGATCCCGGGGCCGTCAACGGTGACCACACGGTTGCACTCCTCAAGATCGGCGCCGGCGACGACGGGCGTCTCATCCGGGCCGTCGGGGAACTCGGATACTCGGGGCTGGTGATCGAAGGTCTCGGCGGAGGCCACGTGCCTTCCGTAATGGTCGAGCCTTTGTCCGAACTTGCCGACAAGATGCCGGTCGTCCTCGCTTCGCGAACGGGGAGCGGAGAAGTATTGAGAAACACCTACGATTTTCCTGGCTCCGAAATGGACTTGATCCAACACGGCTTGATTCGCGCCGGTATACTGGACGGCCTGAAGGCGCGGCTGCTTCTTACGCTGCTCCTCCGCTCTGGGGCCTCTACGGACCGGATCTCCACGACCTTTGACGGCTGGTTCCAATCCTGAGCCCTTCATCCCGCCTGCAACGATCCATGACGTCTTCTGGTCACTGGCACCGTTAGCCTGAGTTATGTTCCCTTCCTATCGTAGCTGCTCAAGAAACCAACAGTGGACTGCGTCTACTCTAGCTCCACCAAGTCCTGTCCGGCGCTGACGGCTTCCTCCTCTTCGACCAGAACCTTCGAGACCGTGCCGTCTTCTTCGGCTTTGATCTCGTGGAACGACTTCATTACCTCGACGAGCCCTATGATATCGCCCGCCGAGACGCTGCTTCCTTCCTCGACGTAAGCCTCGCTCTCCGGGTCCGGCCGACGGTAGAATGTACCGGGCATCGGGGCTTTTACGGTCTTTTCGGCCAACGTTGGTCCTCCTTCAGGAAACTTCCGCTTGCGAACGCCCGGGCGGGCGGATCTCTATTTCGTTCTCTTCCAGCTTGCGCACTATGGCCTCCGCCAACTTCACGGCCCCCGGCGTGTCGCCGTGGACGCACACCGAGTCGCAGACCATGTCTACCTCCTTGCCGCTATCGGCGACGACTTTGCCCTCCATTACGGCCCGGACGACCCGGTCCCCCACCTCCTCGGGGTTTAGCTCCTCGGTGACGGCGCGGGTAAAGATGATCTGCCCTTCGTCGTCGTAGCCCCGGTCGGCGAAGAACTCGCCCACGACCGGCTGGTCCATCTTCTTTGCCAGGTCGTAGGTCACGGAAGCCTGCATGCAGAAGAGGAGTAGGCCGGGGTCTACCTTCTGGATCGCCTCGATAATGGCGCGCGACAACTCCTCGTCTCTTGCGGCGACCATGTAGAGGGCGCCGTGGGGCTTTACGTGCTGGACCTCCATGTCGTAGTAGCGGGCGAACTCCCGCAGGGCTCCGAGCTGGTAGATGAGCTCGTCGTGGATCTCCTCGGGAGGAGTGTCTATCTCCCGCCGCCCGAAACCGACCAGATCCTTGTAGCCGGAATGAACTCCGACCGCTACGCCATGCTCCTTCGCCAACCGCACGGTCTCGCGCATCACGTGCGGGTCCCCGGCGTGAAAGCCGCCCGCGACGTTCGCGGAGGAGATGTAGTTCATCATCTCTTCGTCGTGGCCCATCGTGTAGGGGCCGAAGCTCTCGCCCATGTCGCAGTTGAGGTCTATCTGCATCGGTGCCTCCCTTCGGTCGGCGTCGTTTTAGTTTTTCAGTCCGTCAGTCTTTCAGATTTTTTCTGACCGACTGACAGACTGATTAACTGAGAGACTCTTTGATCTCCTCCATCTGTTGCCTTCGCTGCGCGCGGGCTTCCATTGCTTCTTCGAGGTCCACCGGGCGGAAGTGGGTCTTGTCGTTGGTCTTTGTCTGGGCGAGGGTGTCGCGGTCCACGCTTATTACGGTGCCGATGGTGGCGTAGCCGCCGCCGGTTACGGCGTCGTTGTTTAGCACGATGGGCTCGACGCCGCCGGGAACCTGGATGGAGCCTACGGGATAGCCGAAGTCCACGACGTTTGCCTGGTCCGCCCCCGCGCCCGCCGGCTGCTCCCGCTCGACGAACTCCAACTCGCCGCCCCGGTAGCGGTAGCCGATGCGGTCCGCGTCCGGGGTCACGGTCCACTCGGTATTCAGGAACGTCTCCAGGCTCTCTTCCGTCAGCCGGTAGCTGGCGAGACCAATTATGACGCGCAGC
>JBARZM010000276.1:0-33238 GCA_049650095.1 Rubrobacteraceae bacterium
GAGATGCCCTTGCGGATAGTCGTTGGCTGGATGTTGTTGCGCTCATTGTGGGCGACCTGGATCTCCCGCCGCCGATCCGTCTCACCGAGGGCGACCCTCATAGCATTTGTCTCTTTGTCAGCATACATTATTACACGACCTTCCACGTTCCGGGCGGCGCGGCCTATAGTCTGTATTAGGGCGCGTTCCCCGCGCAAGAAGCCTTCCTTGTCGGCGTCCAGGATGGCGACCAGCGTGACTTCGGGGAGGTCCAGGCCTTCACGGAGGAGGTTGATGCCTACCAGTACGTCGAACTCGCCGGTGCGGAGGCCGCGGATGATCTGGATTCGGTCCAGAGTCTCGATGTTGGAGTGCATGTACCGGGCTTTGATGCCGCGTTCCAAGAGGTAATCCGTCAGGTCTTCGGACATCTTTATGGTGAGCGTGGTGATCAGGACCCGCTGGCCGTGCTCCGTGCGTTTAGCAACCTCGTTTAACAGGTCGTCTATCTGGTTTTTGGTCGGGCGTATCTCCACCTCGGGGTCTACGAGTCCGGTCGGGCGGATGATCTGCTCCACTATCTGCCCGGAGTTCTCTAGCTCGTACGGGCCAGGCGTCGCAGACACGAAGACGAGTTGGTTGGTCTTCAGCATGAACTCGTCCCACATCAAGGGTCGGTTGTCCAGGGCCGAAGGAAGCCGGAAACCGTGCTCGACGAGCGTAGTTTTGCGGGAACGGTCGCCTTTGTACATGCCAATCACCTGCGGCAGCGTGATGTGCGACTCGTCCACGAAAGTGACGTAGTCGTCCGGGAAGTAGTCGAGCAGGGTGTAAGGCGTGGAACCGGCGGCCCGGCCATCCAGATGCCGGGAGTAGTTCTCGATGCCGGAACAGTAACCCAACTCCCGCATCATCTCCAGGTCGTAGAGTGTCCGCTGCCGGATACGGTAAGCCTCCAGCACCTTGCCCTGCTTCTCGAGCTCGGCGTACTGTTCTTCGAGCTCTGCCTCTATATTCTGGGTTGCTATCTGGATCCGGTCCTCGTCGGTAACGAAGTGGGTAGCCGGATAAACGGTGAGAACATCGTGTTCGCGGAGGACTTCGCCGGTGATCGGATCAACCTCCGACATCCCTTCGACCTCGTCCCCGAAGAAGGATACCCGGTAGATGGTGTCCTGGTACGCCGGGTAGACTTCCAACACGTCGCCCCGGACCCGGAACGTGCCCCGGGCGAGCTGGAAGTCGTTCCGGGCGTACTGGATGCGGACCAGGTCTCTTAGCAAATTGTCCAGGTCGTAGAAGCCACCCTGTTCGAGGAAAACCATCTTCGAGCGGTACTCCTCCGGGCTACCAAGGCCGTATATACACGATACGCTGGCGACCACTATAACGTCCCGGCGGGTGAAGAGGCTGCTCGTCGCGGAGTGCCGGAGGCGGTCGATGTCCTCGTTGATCTGGGCGTCTTTCTCGATAAACGTGTCGCTCGACGGCACGTAAGCCTCGGGCTGGTAGTAATCGTAGTAGGAGACGAAGTACTCCACGGCGTTGTTCGGGAAGAACTCGGCGAACTCGCTGGCGAGCTGCGCGGCGAGAGTCTTGTTGTGCGCGATGATAAGGGCGGGCTTGCCGGCCTTCTCTATCGCCCGGGCCATCGTGTGGGTCTTGCCGGAACCGGTAACGCCGAGCAAGGTTTGGGCGCGCATGCCGGAGTCAATACCGGAGACGAGCTTCTCTATCGCCTGGGGTTGATCTCCCGCGGGCTGATACTCGCTGTTTACCTGAAAACCGGCTTTAACTTCCACTCAGATCCTCCCCGTAAAGCTCTGCGTACACGTCGCGGGCCTCCAACACGTTCTCGACATAGTTACGGGTCTCCTCGAACGGTATGTCCCGCTCTATATCGAAGCCTTCCTCGGAGATCCAGGAGTCAACCCGTCCTTCCCCCGAGTTGTAGGCGGCGAGCATGAGCCGCTCGCGCCCCGCGTACCGGCCTTCGAGGTAGTCCAGGTACCAGGCGCCCATGCTCAAGTTGGTCCGCGGTTCCCGGTAATCCCCTTCTATTCCGCTACGGCTGCTTATGAAGTCCGCCGTTTGCGGCAGAATCTGCATCAAGCCGTAGGCGTTCTGGGAAGACACCGCCTCCGGATCAAAGCGGCTTTCGGTGTAAACCACCGCCGCCACGAGCGACGGCTCCAGATCATACCGGGCGCTGACCTCCCGGATCGTATCCTCATACTTCAGTGGATGGGTTAGACGCTGGAGCGTTTCCGGGGCCTTCAACAGAAAAGGCAGCAGCAAGAGTCCCGAGACCAAAAGCCCCAGCAACAGCGTCACGCGGCGCCTCCTGGGGGATGGCGGCCGGCCGCGATGCCTACGCTTCTTTCTTGCTCGTCCCGTAGCCCGAACCTCTAATGTCCAAGACGCTTTTCCATGTCTCCTCGGCCTGCCCCCTGAGTTTATCCAGCCCGGCGTCGTTTACCACCACCAGATCCGCCCGCCGGGCCTTTTCTTCTCCGGAAAGTTGCCGCTGTTCGATGGCCCGTCTCTGGTCTTCCCCTACCCCTCGCTCCTCGGCCCAACCCCGCCGCCGCCCGTCCGGGGTGACGACGGCAACCGTGAGATCGAACCGCCCGCTACCCCCGCCCTCGAAGAGCAGCGGTATCTCGACCGCGAACACCGGCGCTTCGGAAGCGTCCGAGAGCCGGTCGGTCTCCTGCCTTACGCGAGGATGCAGTAAATCTTCTAGGTCCTTGAGGGCCCCGGCGTCGCCGAAGACCTTTCGTCCCAGGGCTTTGCGGTCTATCCCCTCTTCACCCCGAACCTCCTCGCCGAAGCGCCCCACGATGCGGGATATCGTCTCGGGGTCCCGGGCGAGCAGGTCGTGGACTATGCCGTCGGCGGAGGCGGTCTCGGCGCCCAACTCGCCCAACATGCGGACGAAGGTGCTCTTGCCGCAGGCAAAAGGGCCGGTGACAGCTACGGTCACCGGCCCTCGCTTAACCTCTCGTTGTCGGCGCTGGGAGGTTATCTATCTCCCAGATCCAGGTCGCTTAGCTTGTCGAAGGCGCCGGTACGAAGTCCGCTCGACGGTCGCTCGGTACGCTCTTCGCGGCGGGGACGTTCCTCGCGGCGAGGACGCTCGCGCTCTTCACGGGGGGGCCGCTCCTCTTGCTCCTCACGGTCTTCCTTCTTCGGCCGCAGAGAGAGAGAAAGGCGACGACGCTTGGCGTCAACGTCGATAATGCGAGCCTCGACCTCGTCGCCGGAACGGACGATCTCATCCGGCGTCTCGACGTGGTGCTCGGCGAGTTCGGAGATGTGAATGAGTCCTTCAACGCCCTCGGCGACCTCGACGAACGCGCCGAAGGAGACCAACTTGGTGATGCGGCCACTGATCTGGCCGCCGATCTCGACCTGCTCCACGATCTCCTGCCACGGGTCTTTGCGGGTCTGCTTGAGGCCGAGCGAGATGCGCTCCCGGTCGCGGTCTACTTCCAACACCTTGACCTCTACCTCTTCACCGACCTCGACGACCTCGCTCGGATGGTCCACGTGGTTCCAGGAGAGCTCGGAGATGTGGATCAGACCATCTATCCCTTCGAGGTCCACGAACGCCCCGAAGTCCACCAGGTTGGAGACGACGCCCTGAACGATCTCACCCTCTTCCAAAGAGGTAAGGATGCGCTCGCGCTCTTCCTTGCGCTCTTCTTCCAGGACCGCCCGGCGGGAGAGAACGACGTTGTTGCGGGAACGGTTCAACTCTATAACCTTGCACTCCAGACGCTGGCCCAGGAAAGAATCCAGGTTCCTGACGCGCCGGATGTCCACCAGGCTCGCCGGCAGGAACCCGCGAAGGCCGATGTCGATTATGAGGCCGCCCTTAACGACCTCTATAACCGGTCCCTCGACCGTTTGTTGCTCGTTGTAGGACTCTTCGATCTTATTCCAAGCCCTCTCGAACGCGGCCCGCTTGGCGGAGAGGATCAACCGTCCGTCGGCGTCCTCTTTCTGGAGCACCAGAGCTTCTATGTGCTGCCCGAGCTCGACGATCTCCGTCGGGTCGGCGCCCTTGCGGATGGTCAACTCGTTGGAGGGGATCAAACCCTCCGACTTGTAGCCGATGTCTACGAGGACCTCGTCCTTGTCTATCCGGACGATGTCTCCCTCGACTATGTCACCATCCTTGAAGTCTATGAGGACCGCTTCGTCGACGGGAACGATCTCGCCGTTCTCCTCTCGGAAGAAGTCCTTCATCGTTAGCTCTCGGGTCGCGTTCTGAGTGTCCGTCATGTACTAGTTGATTCCTTCTCTTTGCTTGCGGGTGGAATTATACAGGAATTCCTTGGAACGACTATCTTACAGTGAGCCCGTCAGTATATCACCATCTCCCCGGACCCCCACCACCCCCGACATCTATTACGCAACGGATATTTTCTTCACCCGGCCCCAACGGTCTCCCGTCTTGGCCTCTACTTCCAGCGGAGGATAAAGATCGTAGGCGGCGATCATCCTCTCTACCGCGAGCCGCGCCACTTCTTCGACCCGGTCCGCCTCGACGTCGAAGACAAGCTCGTCGTGGACCTGCATAAGCATGTCGGCCCCCAGAGACTTCAGGCGCGGGTAAAGGTCCACCATCGCCACTTTTATGATATCCGCCGCCGTGCCCTGGACCCGCGCGTTGAACGCGATGCGCTCCCCGAGCTTCCGCACGTTTTTATTAGAGTTCCGGAGCTCCGGCACGTAACGCCGCCGGCCGAAGAGCGTCGTGGAGTAACCGAGTTCTTCGGCTTCCTCTATCGTCTCCTGGATAAACTCCGTGACCTTCGGGTACCGTTCCAGATATCGTTTTATGTACCGCTCGGCCTCGGCGGGATGAACGTTTCCCAGGCGGGTGGCGAGCCCGAAGCCGGAGATACCGTAGAGAATGCCGAAGTTGACCATCTTGGCCCGGCGCCGAAGCTCGGGAGTCACGCTCTCCAGGCGCACCTCGAATACCTCCGAGGCGGTCCGGGTGTGGACGTCCTCGTTGGTGGTGAAAGACTCGATAAGCGCCGGTTCCCGCGTCATGTGGGCCAGAATGCGGAGTTCTATCTGGGAGTAGTCGGCGACGACGAGCGTGCGCCCCGGCGATGCGGTAAAAGCGTCCCGGATGCGGGCTCCCATCTCCGTACGGATGGGGATATTCTGGAGGTTCGGCTTGTCGCTCGAGATGCGTCCGGTCGCAGTGGTCGTCTGGTTCAGCGTGGTGTGAATGCGGCCTTCGGGGGTTATAAGGTCGCGTAGCCCGTCTATGTAAGTGCCTTTGAGCTTGGCGTACTCCCGGTACTCGACTATCAGCCCGGCTATTGTGTACCCCTGTAGACGTAGTTGCTCAAGGACCTTCGCATCCGTGGAGAACCCGGTTTTCGTCTTCCGGATCGGCGCGATGCCCATGTCTTCGAAGAGCACCTGTCCGAGTTGTTTGGGAGAGCCGATGTTGAACTCCTGGCCCGCCTCCTCGTAAATTCGGGCTTCGAGGTCTTCGAGGCGACCTACCAGTTCCTCACCCACGGCTTCGAGGGTGCCCGCGTCGACCGGCATCCCGATCTTCTGCAGCGCCCCCAACACGTCGGCCAGCGGTAGCTCCACGTCATAATAGAGCCGGTCCAGGCCCATCCCCTGCAGCTCTTCATCGAGTAGCGGCGCCAACGCATACACCAGCGCCGCCCGGCGGGCCGCCTCAGTGACCTCGTAGTCTTCGTGCTCTACGGAAACCTCCGGCAAACCCCGGTCGGAGGCAAGGGTCTCGGGCTCGTAGCTGCCGAGGCCGGGTTTTATGAGGTATGCGGCCAGGTACGTGTCGAAGTCCGCCCCCCGCACCCCGACTTTCTTCGCGTCGTGCACCCGCACCGGACCGCCCGGCAACTCGTCAACGAGCCGAACTTCGTCTTCGGAGACCGCCACGCACCAGCGGTCCCCGGCGGCGACTGCCGCGACGGGCTCGAACGTGGACTCTATCGGCCCGTCTGTGACCCGTACGGCCAGTTTTTCGACCGGGATAGATTCTCCGCCGCCGGCCACCGGCAGGGTGGCGAACCGCGGCTCCAGGCTACGGAACTCGTAGCGGCGCAGTATGTCGGGGGTCTCCGGTGAGATCCCCCCGAAACGCAGCCCGTCCCGGTCGAACTCGACCGGCGCGTCGAGGCGCATTTTCGCCAACTCCAAAGATACGAACGCGCTCTCCCGGCCTTCTTCGAGCTTTTTCCGGGTGCCTTTGGCGGAGATTTCGTCCAGGTTTTCGTAGATATCCCCTAGCGTGCCAAACTGTTGTAGAAGGTTCGAGGCGCCTTTCGGTCCAATTCCCTTGACGCCTGGAATATTGTCGGAAGAGTCGCCCATGAGCGCCTTGTAATCCGGTATCTGCTCCGGCGTCACCCCATATTCTTCGATCACGTCTTCGCGGTCGTAGGTCTTCGTTTCCGAGACGCCCCGGGTGGTACGCATGACTTTCACGTTGCCGTCGACGAGCTGCATCGCGTCCTGATCCCCGGTTACGAGCATCAACTCCACGTCGCCCGGAATTTGTTTGGAAAGCGTCGCCAGGGCGTCGTCGGCCTCGAAGCCCGGGGCCCGGATCGCCGGCACGTTCATGGCTTCGAGGATGTCGTCCAGATGATCCAACTGTACCTTCAACTCGTCCGGCATCGCCGACCGCTGGGCCTTGTATTCCGGGTAGATCTCCGTACGAAATTTGGGCAACCCGGCGTCCCACACCACCCCTATCCCAACCTCTTCGTCAGTGTCTAGGAGCTTGAGCACCATGCTCGTGAAACCGTACAGGGCGTTGGTCGGCAGGCCGCTAGAAGTGGATATGCTCTGCGGCAGGGCGTAAAACGCCCGGTACAGAAGAGAGAAACCATCGATTAGATAGACACGCATTCGGCCCTTATTATACTGAAGAATCCGTCCTTTGAACTGCCGGGTTTCGACGGTCGAGACTACGGTGCGGCAGGGTCGCTCCCGACGTGATCGGGGTCTAGCGGAAGATTACGCTACCGTTCACGGCCTTGGCGAGAAGACACCGTTTCAGGCGGATCTCGAAATCCTACGCCGGATTGATACAATTGCGAAGCTAACTCGCCGGAGTGGCGGAATAGGTAGACGCGCCGGACTCAAAATCCGGTTCCCCGAAAGGGGAGTGTCGGTTCGAGCCCGACCTCCGGTACTTCTTTGTATTATTGCGATGATTGCCCTATGCGATGGCGGAATTTCACTCTATCTCGGGTTCTCCGGCCTCGCTACTCGGAACATGAGGCGTCTAGCGTTGGAGTTTGGATATCTCGGTGAACTGCGGTTCTAGTTGCTCGTAAAGCTTCCCGAATATTTGCACCAGCTTTTCGTAGAGGGCGGCGTTCTGTTCGATCGGCTGGTGTCGGGTAGAGATTTCGAGCATCTCTTGTGCGGCTTCCAGCGAATCTATTACGTCCAGGGCTTTCATGCCGAGCAGCGCGGCGCCCAGGCAGGAGCTTTCGTAGCTTTCGGGGAAAGAAATCTCCAGGCCGTACACGTCCGCCATGATCTGGCGCCAGACCTTTGATCGGGCGAACCCTCCCGTGGCCCGCACCTCCACGGGTTCGCCGATCACCTCTTCCAGCGCCATCTGCACGACGTGAATCTGGTAGATAACACCCTCCATCACGGCGCGGATCAAGTGCTTGCGCCCGTGTTGCAGCCCGAGACCGAAGAACACGCCCCTCGCGTCGGGGTTCCAGTGCGGGGCCCGCTCTCCCGTCAAGTAGGGCAAGAAGATCAGACCTTCAGACCCGGCAGGTACGTCTTCTACCAACTCGCCCGCCAACTCGTGCGGGTCTCGTCCCTGTTCTTCGGCCGTTTCTTTTATTCCGGGGAAGAGCTCTTCCACGGCCCACTGAAGCGCGATACCGCCGTTATTGATCGGCCCGCCCATTACCCATTTGCCTTCCGTGAGCGCGTAACAAAATAGCTTTCCGCCCTCGTCTACCCGCGGACGGTCGACCACGGTGCGGACCGCCCCGCTGGTGCCGATGGAGCAGGCGACTACGCCGGGCTCCGTTGCCCCCAAACCAAGGTTCGCCAACACCCCGTCGTTGGCCCCAACCACGAACGGCGTGTCAGAGCCTAGCTCGAGACGAGCCGCGTATTCGTCCGCCAGTCCTTTGACGATGTGTGTTGTCGTAACCGGTTGGGATAGCTTTCCTCGCGGGACGCCGGCCGCCTTTAACGCGGCATCGTCCCAGTCCAGGTTTTCGAGGTTGAACAGGCCCGTCGCCGAGGCTATGGAGTGATCCACGACGTACTCGCCAAAGAGCCGGAAGAAGACATATTCCTTTATAGAGACCCATTTCCCGGCCGCCGCGAAAGTATCGGGGTCTTCTTCTTTGAACCACAGTATTTTGGTCAAGGGAGACATAGGGTGTATGGGGACGCCGGTACGACGGTGCAGTCCCGCACCATCGAGGTCTTTGCGAACCCTGGCGGCTTGTTCCGAGGCCCGGTTGTCCGCGTATACCAGGGCCAGCGTCAGAGGTTCTCCGCTGGCATCGAGCGCCAAAAGGCTGTGCATCGCCGCGCTAAAAGCTACACCGGAGATACCTTCTCCCGTACGTTCCTTTACCGTCGAGACCACGCCGGCCAGGGAATCCAAAACGGCTTCGAGAACCTCGTCGGGGTCCTGCTCGGCGCGTCCGGGGGCCGGTGAGTGTAGAGGGTACGACCGGGACTCGTCGGCCAGGATGTTGCCACCCGGGTCGTAAGCTATTGTCTTGGTGCTTGTCGTACCGATGTCCACGCCTACAACGACCGTCACCGTTCCTACCCTTCTCACAGACGTCCCCACACTTCTTGGCGCCGCATTCGCCGCACGTCCCGAAGCCCTTATATCGGGCATTCTATGGACCGTGAAGGGAACGGTCAAACTCCGGTCCACGGGCGTTGACGACGGCAATCGACCACGATGGTTGGCGGCGGACCCGGTTGGCGCGTAGTATCCAGCGGTACACGAACAGAGGAGTTGGACATGCCCCATCCCTGGCACGACGTTCCCATCGGCGAAGACGCCCCGGAGGAGTTCAACGTTATAGTCGAGATCCCGGAGGGCTCGAAGGTGAAGTACGAACTGGACAAGGAAACCGGAATGCTCTTCGTAGACCGGGTATTGCACTCTTCGGTGGTTTACCCGGACAATTATGGCTTCATTCCGCAGACCTTGGGCGACGACAACGACCCCCTAGACATGCTGGTCTTGATGCAGGAGCCGGTAGCGCCGTTGAGCGTTCTAAAAGTTAGGCCCATAGGTATGATGCCGATGGTCGACGATGGGGAGAACGACGAAAAGATCATCTGCGTCCACCTCGAAGACCCCGCTTACAGCGGCTACGAACACTACCAGCAACTACCGGAACACATAACGCAGGAGCTACAACGGTTCTTCCAGGACTACAAAAAACTGGAAAACAAAGAAGTCGAGGTGGGCGATTTCTCCGGTCCCGAAGAGGCCATAAAAGCCGTCCGGCACGCCATGGATCTCTACGAAAAGCAGTTCGCGGAGTCTGGTTAGACTCCGCGGCGTTCGCCGGCCACGATTCGAGCCGTAAGGAGGAGAAAAGAGATGCCAAACCTCGCCGACAAAGTTTGCGTGCCCTGCGGCGGAGACGCGAAGCCACTAAGAGGCGCGGAGCTTGAGAAACTCCGTGACCAAGTCCCCGGTTGGGGCCTGGTCGAGGAACACCACCTGCGAAGGAATTTCCGCTTCGAGAACTTCCGGGCGGCGCTCGGATTCGTCAACCGGGTAGGCGAGCTTGCCGAGGAACAAGGGCACCATCCGGACATAGACTTCGGCTGGGGCCGGGCCGAAGTGAACGTCTTTACCCACACCGTAGACGGGCTCACGGAGAACGACTTCATCTTCGCCGCCAAAGTAGATCTACTATAAGAAACCAACAGACCGGGACGCCTTTTTGGAACCCCGGTCTTCCTGGCGTTATGGAGTAGTTCTTAGAACTCGAACACTATGCGGCGCGTACCCTGGTTGCGTCCCTTGCCACGTCCGCCCCGGCGAAACAGGAAGAACAAGAGCAGGCCGCCCAAAACCAGCAGGCCGGGCCCGGAGACGAGAAATGCCACGATTCCCGTGTGGGCTTTGGCGGCGTCGGCGCGCTCTTGAATTTCCTGGGGGGTCGCGTTGCCCTCCATGAGGTCCTTGAAGTTCTGAAGGTCCTGCTCCAGTATGGTTTTCGGCCCGGCGACGAGACCCGAAACCACCTCACCGACTTTGCCGCCCGGCGGGTCGAACCAGTTCATCTGGACTTCCACGCGGGTACGCTCGTCGCCCAGATCCTTGAACCTTACCTGCCCGGAGGTCTTTACGTCGCCATGCTCCGCGTTCCAGGCCAGGGCTTCGTTGCGCTCGTTCTGGGTCGTCCGGGCGTCGAATTGCACCGAGGCGCCGAACGGTCCTTTCACGCTCCAGTGGGTGATGTTGTCACCCGTGGAACGGACCTCTTCGATGTTGCTCATGAAGTTCGGCAAGTTCTCGAGGGTTTCCCAGTATTCGTAGACCTGGTTCACCGGTGCGTTTATTTCCACGTTTCCTTCGAGTCTTTGCGGCACGTCGCCTCCTAAGATCATCGGCTTTACATTAGGGTAACCTTTACCCCGGCCTCGATCTCGCAAACAACGGTTAGGAATCGCTTTCACATAAAGATGTCTAGCGGCAGCAAGGCGGAGACGAGCAAGTTCGGCACGTCGACCGTCTGGCTAATACGGAGGTCCACCGAGACGCTGCAGATCGCGTAGGCCTGCTGCCGGTCGAAACCGCGGGTCTGGAGATGTTCGATCATGTTTAGCAGCGCGTTCCGGGCCGCGACGCTGACGTCCTCACTTTCGTTGGTGCCGTTCTTTCGGACGCTGATGCCGGTGGTGGCGTAGAACCGCCGCGGTGCGGCGAGCTCCGGCTCCGCGAAATAGTCGTCCCGGAAGAACTGGAGGTCCCGGATACCTTGGCGCTCCGCCTCGCCTTTGCGAATCCCGAACCGGAGGTGGACCCGGGACCTCATCTCGATGGCCGTCCCGCAGGCCTCGCAATCTCCCTGGGCGTAGTGAACGTCGCCGGTGGATACGAGCCCACCCTCCGCGTACACCGGCAAGAGAATAGTCGCGCCCGGCGTGAGCTGCTTGATGTCTATGTTTCCGCCGGTCTCCCGGGGCGGCACCGTCCGCAGCCCTTCGCCCGCCAGCTTCTCATCCGAGGGCACCGCGTCTGTCGGGTCCGGCGGTAGTACGAACCCGTCGCGGCCCGCCAGCTCGTTCTCCCGTTCCACGACTTCTTCCCGGAGCCCGGCGCTCGGGGCCAACCCGAGGATACCCGGATGCGGGTTGCAGCGGATACGAACGCCGGGAAGTTGATCCGACTCCGCGTACTCCTCGCCGTTCAGCCGCCAGTGGACGATAAACGGGTCCGGGAACTCGTCGCGCAGGAAACCAAAGCCCGGCACTTCCGCCGTGTATGCCCACTGCCCCCAGGGGTCCGCCTCGATATCCACTAGTTTTACTTCGAGAAGGTCCCCCGGTTCGGCCCCTTTTACGTAGACCGGGCCGGTAAGGGGATGCACGAGGTTCAGGTTCAGGGCAGCCACGTCAGACTCGGTGGAGTGACTGTCTAGCTGTCCGTCGAAGGCGTCGCGGGTTTCGTAGATCACATCGTCGCCCGGCTCCACCTCGATCAGGGGCTCGATGCCCTCGTGCCAGCGGTTGTGCCCGGTCGCCGGTTCCTGACCGAGTTTCTTCGATTGATCCACCCGAACCACGTGTTCCTGCGGCATACATTCCTCCCTACCCGGATTAGCCTACCGATACCGGGTCATTCTCTTGCACCCCACCACCCGCCGCCACCCCCAAAGGGTTATACGAAGCTAAACCGGGAAGATAGCGCCGCCTCGCGGCCGTCGAGCAGAGCCTTGATCACCTGCACTTCGAGGAACGTATCCGGTACCACCCGAAACCGGAAGACCGCGAGTATGCCCCGCAAGTCTTCTACATCACCCTCCCCCAGGCCGAGGCCGAGGACCTCCGACCTCTCCGGCAGCGGCATCGCGCAAACGGCGTCCCGACTGCGCCCCAATAACTCCTGCTTGCGCCCCGCGTAAGCGTCCGAGCCAACCAGGGACTCCAGCCGGCCCCACAAGTCCTGCAGCAGGGCCGGCCAGTTGCCGAGTCCCCGGTAATAGCTCGCCACGTCGGGATGTCCGTGCCGTTCCCGGATGCGGCCAAAGAGCGCCGAAAGCTCCTCGCCCGCTTCCTCGGACGAGACCATCGGCAGCGCCAACGTGCCTTTGGCGACGCCCGGCTCGACGGCGTTCGGGGCCGCGGTTCCGGCGCAGGACGCTCCGCCCAATCCCTCATCGAATGCGGTAGCCACGAGGAGCAGCTTCGGCAATACATAGTGAATGGTGTCGGTAAAAGCCCGGACCTTCTCCAGGTCGTCCCCGGCTACCGGGTCGAATTTCAGCCTTTCCGGGGCCGGCTCGATGAGGGCCCGTGACCGTAGGTCTCCTGCGGCGCGCTCGAAGTCTGCCGAGAGCAGCTGGGGCGATAGTCGTCCCCAGGCAAAACTCAGGTAGTCAGGGTAGTTGGCTAGAGTTCGGAACAGAAAGTTGACGAACGGCACCCGGAGCCGGGTTTGGATGTCCTCGTAGACGGCGTTCGTGTTCTCGCCGGCCTCTTCGGGCATCACCTCCCCGAGCCCGGACATAAGCCTCAGACCGCGTTCGATGTCTTTGTCCCGGTCCGTGAAATGGTTCATGAAGGCTCTCCTCGATTTACGGTCAACAACCGCCGCCGATTCCATTGCCCCGATCGGTCAACCGGCACAGTTTATCTTCCGGCAGGCCCCAGATGCCGCGTCCGGCTTCGCGGGCGGACCTCTGGGCCGTCTCGAAACTTCCAAGGTGGCGCACGTTGGGCGGGAAGGTGGCGACCTGGGCGTAGCCTTCCTCCAGTAGCATTTCGTTGAACATCCCGCCTTCCGGCGGATAGAGGTAGGCGAGCAAGCGACCGTACCGGTCTTTTTTCTCGACGTCGAACCGGAGCGTGGCCCGCCCGCCTTCGAGCCTCTCTTGGGCGAACCGGCTCGCCGCCTCGCCGTAGGGCTGTGCCCCGCGCGGAGACCCGGCCGTCTCCGGGGTGTCGACACCGATGAGCCGGACGTCTTCGGTGCCGTCGATGGAGGGACGAACTTCGACGGTGTCCCCGTCCGTAACCCGGGTGACCGTGACCTCCCGCTGCGCGTCCCGCGAAGCGTCCCGCGACGCCTCGGACACCGGCGCTCCCCCGCAGCCCGCTGCATAGACAAGGGCCAGAACCACCGCGGCAAGCGCCAGGCAAAGTCTCACCGCCACACGCCCTGACGGAGATCCATGAGGCAAACAACCGCCACGTGCGGGAGGGTCAGCGCGGAGATGAGCACCAGATAGACCGCGAGCAGACCGGAAACCCCGTCCGTCGCTCCCGGGACCAGAAAGTACAGCCCGGCGAGCAACGCCAACGCCGCGCCGGTGAGCGGCGCCGCATCCCGGGCGAAATCCGCCAGCGCCGCACCGACACGGCCTTTGTTCAAAGATTCCGCGGAGGACTGATTCAGTAGCATCAGGCGCGCGATGTGCCGGACCGAATGCCACAGACAGAAGTACAGCCCCAGCGCCAGCACCGGCGGTACGGTGACGAAGTACACCGCGAGCAGCGCGACCTCCAGGGCCTCCAGACGCCAGGCGGCCGGTCTCAGGCCGTCCGACAGACGATACCGCCAATAAAGGGCAACTAGCACGACCAAGAAGAACAAACCGCCCCAGATTCCTCTAAAAACCGGGCCAAACGCCCACGCGAATCCGGACACCTCCCCCCGGAAAAGCCCGACGAGGCTCGAAGCAACGCCACGATATACGTCTGGAAAGGCGAGCAGCGGCATCAGCATCGGCAAGCCGCCGCGAACGATCCCGGTGAGCGCCTTCAGTGGGATGGGCGCCCGGTCCGCGCCCGGGTCCAGCACGGCCAGGAAGTACAGATCCCCCTGCCCCCAGTGAAACCAGGTCAGGACGATAAAGAAGGCGAACGCCGCCCCCGGTGAAACGAACCAGAGCAGCAGGTAGGGCGCGGCCAGCGCCAGGTAGAGGATAAAGACACCCGCGATGGAAGCCAACGAAGCCCTACCGGCATAAAGCCGGCCCGGCACCAAATGGTCTGCGGCGCCGTGCGGCAACCCGAATAGGACCAGGCTAAGAGCGAACGGCGCATACTGCACCCAAACCCCGGCCTCCATCCCGAACGCGAAAACTACCGTGGTCGCCGCGAGTAGGATCCAGGACGGCAGCAGGAACGCCCGGACGAGCGTACGCCGAGCCTCCGGGCTCGTTCCAAGCTTTTGCCCGGCCTCCAATTACCCGCCGGATGAAAGCCTGGTCTCGAAGGCTCTGCGAAGCGCGAGGCCTATGAACGGGGCTTTCGGCATCGCCATCACGAGCCTTAAATCGTCCGCCGGGGAGCTCTTCTCCGCCAGGAAACGCACCAACACGTCCGTCGGGACGCGGGAGAACATGCGATGGTAGACGGCGGGACAGCGTTCGGGGTACCGCCGCATAAAGCGGAGAAATATTCCGTCGAGCAAATCGTAGCGGCTGGAATCGGCCTTGTCCGGAATGCCGCCGCCAGAGGTTACGCCGTGCGCCAGTTTGCGGCAGTAGCGTTGGATGCGGAGAAAGGTGTATCCCGTGGAAGGCCGCGACTCTCCCCCGAGCATCCCTATGGAGTACGCCCGGTCCCCGGGCCGCCGCCCAAAGCGGTAGTCGGTCATGGGAATAAAGCCCCGTTCTTCGCCCTGCACCGTGTAGTCCCCCGGAGAAAGCCCGTAGTAGTCTTTCAGGTAACCGGCGAGCTCGGCCCGGTGCTCCCCGGACGATATCTCTGCCTCAGAGAGATACACGTTCTCAACTAAGGCGTCACGTTCACTAAAAGGCAACACGTAGGCGAACCGCAGGCCCCGGCCCTGGCCGACAGAGAAATCCATCAGGGTACAGACCGCCGGGTCAAAGACCTTTTTCTCGGTCCGGAGCCTCAAGCCGAGGAATTTTTGCGGCAGCCAACAGGACTTTCGCCGGGCCTCCTCGAAGACCTCCGAGCCCGGCGGAAGTCCCCGGCCGTCGAAGACGTGGCGCGCGGTGTAGGCCCCCCGGGTAGTCCTTACGTAAGTCTCGCTTCCATGCTCCTTGTAGCCTTCCACGCCCTCCCCGAGCCGGAGCGTAACGTTATCGTGGGCCGCGAGGCGCCGCAGCGCGTACTCGTAGAAATCCGCGCCCGTAACGCACAGGTATGGATAGCGGTTCGTGGTTTGACGGACTTTGTCGCCTTCTGCCCTGAGGCTCCAGGAGCTCCAGCTGTGGACCGCCAGGTGCGAGAACGGCGTGGGCTCCACGTCCCAGAAACACCAGGTCCGGTCGTCGGCGAAGCTCTCTTTCTGGTCCAGGATCAGGATCGGGCTCTTCACGCCCGACTCTAGAAGGTAGTAACAGAGGCTTAGTCCGGCGCAACCGGCGCCGAGTATGACGAACTCGTAGAAGCCGTCCTCGCCGGCCTCCGAATGCAGGCGCCCAGGGACCTCTATAGTCCGGCCGCGGTCGATGCCGCCCGGCCGGCCGTCGTCCGCGTTTCCTTTGCGTCCCTCGTTCACTTGGCCCCAATCGGTTTAATTAGCGTCCGGCGAACTTAACAAAGCCCTGCGAGAAGATAATATCCGATCCTGGATAATCTGAGTCAGCCGGTGGATGTCGAGTTGGGTATACCGGACGTGCCAGGCTTCGGATAGTCTATAAGTCCGTCTTTCGTTTAGTCGTCGACCCCGTTGCGCCGGATAACCTGTGCGTACCACCCGTAGCTTTCTTTCGGCGTTCGGCGCTGCGATGGGTAGTCTACGTGGACGATTCCGAACCGCTTGGAGTACCCTTCGGCCCACTCGAAGTTGTCTAACAGAGACCACACGAAGTATCCTCGCAGGTCAACGCCCTGTTCAATAGCTTCGCGGGCGGCCCGGAAGTGGCTCTCCAGGAGAGCCACCCGCTCCTCATCCCGGACGATTCCTTCGGGGTCTGCGTAGTCGTGGAAGGCGGCGCCGCTTTCGGTTATGTAGATCGGGATTTGCGTGTACTCTTCTTTCAGGCGCACCAGAAGCTCCGTGAGGCCATCAGGCTCGATTCCCCACCCCATCGCGGTGGTTTCGAGGCCCGGCGGTACCACGGTCTTCGCCCTCAAACCGGCGAACCGCATAGCCGTCGGCGACTCAGACTTATTATCCTCCGAGACCACGGTGTGGCGCATGTAGTAGTTGACGCCGAGAAAATCTACCGGCGCGGAGATAAGCCCCAAATCGCCATCCCGCACGAAGGAGAAGTCGCTGTCCTTCGAGTAGTGTTCCAGCATATCCTCGGGATATTCACCCTGGAAAAGCGGATCCAGGTAGAGCCTGTTGGCGTTGCCGTCTACCCTTAAGGCGGCCTCCCGGTCGGCTTCATCGTCCGAATAGGGACGGACCGGCGAGAGGTTCAACGTGATGCCGAGTCGCTTGTCTTCGTCGCCGAGAGAGCGCAGGCGTTCCAGGGCGAGCCCGTGGCCGAGCAGCAGGTGGTGGGTCGCGGCGAGGGCTTTTTCCGTGTCGGCGTGGCCGGGGGCGTGGAGGCCCATGCCGTGCCCGAGCCAGGCGGAGACCCAGGGTTCGTTCAACGTGATCCAATAGGAGACAGCGTCCGAGAGTGATTCGTACACGATGCCGGCGTACTCGGCGAATCGCTCGCTGGTCTCCCGCGCGGTCCATCCACCGGAATCCTCGAGGGCCTGGGGCAAGTCCCAGTGGTAGAGGGTTAGCATCGGCTCGATGTTTCGGCGCCGGAGCCCCTCGACGAGCCGCCGGTAGAAGTCCAGGCCTTTTTGGTTCGCGGGACCGGAGCCTTCGGGTTGGATGCGGGGCCACGCCACGGAGAACCGGTAGCCTTTCACACCGAGGTCAGATAAAAGGTCCAGGTCTCCTTCGAGACGATGGTAGTGGTCGCAGGCTATGTCGCCGGTATCGCCGTGCAGTACCTTCCCCGGAGTATGGGAGAAGGTGTCCCAGATCGAGGTTCCGCGGCCGTCCTCGTTCACCGCGCCTTCTATCTGGTAAGCCGCCGTAGCCGTGCCCCAGAGGAAGTTTTCGGGAAAGCTCATCTATACCTCCTGATCTCTGCGTCCTGGTGTAGTTTCGATGTTTCCGAGCGCGCTGGATAGTAGGTCCGCCGCTTCGCCAAAACCTGCTTTGGGGTCTACGGCGAGGTCTTCGTGCTCTATGGAGATCGCGCCTTCGTAGCCGACATTGTAAAGCGTCTGGATCAGGGCTCCCCAAAAGTCCTCCCCATGCCCCCGGCCGACGACCTTGTAAACCCAGGCCCGCTCACCATCTGGTGTATGTTCCTTGGTATCCAGAACACCGTCCATGGCGACCCGATCCGGGTTCAAGCCCGTGTCTTTAGCGTGGACGTGAAATATAGCGTCTCCCAACTCTCCGGCGCAGGCAACCGGGTCGATCCGCTGCCAGAATAAGTTGGACGGGTCCAGGTTGACGCCGATATCATCCCCCGCCAAAGCCCTGAGCCGCCGAAAGGTCCCGGTGTTGTACACGACGAAGCCCGGGTGTGGTTCGATGGCGACTTTTACCCCGTGCTCCCCGGCGAAACCGGAAGCCTCTTGCCAGTAAGGCGCCACTTTCTCGTTCCACTGCCACTCTAGGATCTCCAAAAAGTCCGGAGGCCAGGCGCAAGTCACCCAGTTCGGACGTTCGGACCCTTCGGAATCTCCGGGGCAGCCGGAGAAGGTTACGACGGTATCCACTTCGAGCTCCGACGCCAGCCGCACGGCGTTGCGGAAGTCTTCGTCGTGGGTACGGGCCAGGCTTTGGTCGGGGTGCAGCGGGTTTCCGTGGCAGGAGAGCGCACTGATCCCTACCCCGCTCTCAGCCACGGTTCGCTTGAAGTCTTCGAGGGCTTCCGGGTTCGCCAGCAACCCCTTGGGATCGCAATGGTCTCGCCCCGGATATCCCCCGGCGCCAAGTTCGACCACCCCGCACCCCAGGCTTGTGGCATATTCGAGCGCCTCCGGGAGAGGCAGATCCCCTAGCGGCACGGTGAAAAGTCCCAGCTTCAAAAGCCTACCTCCAAAATGGCCCACAGGTTCTCCTGAGCCAAAAGTGTATTATGCGTCTAAAATGGCATCGAGATGAACGGCGACGAATGGTCCGGGGCCCGTGAAAGCGTCTCGGATGCCGGATCCACTGGAATTCGTGGTCTTTTCTCGGCTTCTATCATGGCCGGGATCAGGCCCACGTCCCCCACCATGGGGACTCCGGTGATCTCCGGCCGCGCGAGCACGAACGAGAGGGCGGCGTCTATGTATTCTTGCTCTTCGAACGGCTCGTACCACGTGGCCCGGCGCTGGTTTTCGAGAGGGTCGCAATCCGGCCAGTTTCGGCGCGAGATTGTCTTTATCGTCATTAGCGCCGCGTCTTGACGCGTCGTTTCCTCCGCCAGCGCCTCGAAATCCGTACGGTAACTCTCGTCGGTCGAGAGAACGTAGTTCCATGGCGTAAGGACCGTATCGAACGGGAAACGCCTCAAGGCTTCGAGGTGCGTCGCCGGCGCGTGGTGGCCGTGGCCGGTAATGCCGATCGCGCCGACGAGTCCTTCTTCTTTGGCTTCGATGGCGGCCTCTAGCGCGCCGCCGCTCCCCGTCGCCCGGTCAAGGTCATCGAGATCCCCTACGGCGTGGAGTTGTATCAGGTCCACGGAGTCTACCCGCAGCCGCTCTAAAGAGGCTTCGATACTTCTGCGGGCGGTTTCCCGGTCGCGGTCTTCGGTCTTGGTCGAGAGGAATATTCTGTCCCGGATCTCCGCCGTCCAGCGTCCGAGATGCTCTTCGGAGTTTCCGTCACCGTAACCGGCAGCGGTATCGAAGTGGTTTACGCCGGCTTTTAGCGAGGCCGAGACGGCCTCGTCCGCCGCTGGCTCGCTAACCTCGGAGAGTCCGGCCCCGCCGAAGATCAAAACCGAACTCATGTGTCCCAATCGTCCCAGGCGACGCTTTTCCATATTGGCTCCTCTCCGTATCCGGCATCCATATTACACCTTCCGCAGGCCGGCACGCGGCGTGGCGCTGGCCGATGCTGGCATAGGGAGCCCGGTAGCAGCCCCGGAGCTTTAGCCTTTATACTGTGGTCCGGGGAACGAACGAGAGGAGCAGCATGGCCGAGAAGGTATATCGCAGCGAACTGACACCGATGAGCTTCCTGAGACGCAGCGCGTTTATGTACCCGGACAGGACCGCCGTCGTCCACGGAGAGCGCCGCTACAGTTACCGGGAGCTGGAAGAGAGGGTCAACCGGTTGGCGTCGCGGCTGAAAGACGAGGGCCTCGAAAAAGGGGATCGGGTGGCCTTCCTCTGTCCCAACATACCCCAGATGCTGGAGGCCCATTTCGGGGTTCCGGCCGCCGGGTACGTGCTGGTGGCGATCAACACGCGGCTCGGCAAGGATGAGGTCACCTATATCGTCGAGCATTCCGGGGCGAAGATGGTCTTCGCCGACGCCGAGCTCGAGCACTTGCTGGCCGACGTCGAGGGCGTAGAGGTGGTGCGGGTGGACGATACCGGCGAGGCCGGGGACCCGTACGAGGACTACTTGTCCGAGGGATCTCCGGAGTCGGTCGAGGATTTGGTGGAGGATGAAGAAGAGACGATCTCCATAAACTACACCTCGGGTACGACCGGCAGGCCGAAGGGTGTGATGTACTCGCACCGGGGCGCGTATCTGAGCGCGCTGGGGAACGTGATCGAGGTAGGCATGGGCTACGGGTCGAAGTACCTCTGGACCCTGCCGATGTTCCACTGCAACGGCTGGACCTTCCCCTGGGCGGTGACTGCGATAGCCGGGACCCACGTCTGCCTGAGAAAAGTCGAAGCCCCGCGCATCTGGGAGCTATTCGAGTCCGAGGGGATCACCCACTACTGCGCCGCGCCGACGGTCCAGATCGGGATCGTCAACCACGAGGACGCCCGCGCTCTGGACAAACCCATAACCGCCGCCATAGCCGGCGCCCCACCCTCCCCCACCCTCCTCGGCCAGTTGGAGGAACTAAACATCCGGCCGCTGCACATCTACGGCCTCACCGAGACCTACGGCCCGATGACCACCAGCGCCCCCAGGGAAGAATGGGAGGACCTGGACCTCGAAGAGCGGGCGAACACCCTGGCGCGACAGGGACAAGGCTACGTTACGGCGGACCTCGTGCGGGTCGTGGACGAGAACATGGAAGACGTGCCGCAAGACGGTGAGACGATGGGTGAGATCGTCATGCACGGCAACATGGTCGCCAAAGGCTACTTCGAGAACGAGGAAGAGACCGAAGAAGCCTTCGCCGGTGGTTGGTACCACTCCGGCGACATCGCGGTTTGGCATCCGGACGGCTACGCCGACATCAAAGACCGGGATAAGGATGTGATCATCTCCGGCGGCGAAAACATCTCCACCATTGAGGTCGAGCAGACGATAGCCCGCCACGAGGCCGTTATGGAGGCCGCCGTCGTCGCCATTCCGGACGAGAAATGGGGCGAACGCCCGAAGGCTTTCGTCACGCTCAAAAAAGGCGGCGAGGCAACGGAGCAAGAGATCATAGACTTCTGCAAAGAGCACATCGCCCGCTTCAAAGCCCCGGCCGCCGTGGAGTTCGGAGAACTTCCAAAAACCTCTACCGGCAAAGTCCAAAAGTTCGTCCTGCGGGACAATACATGACGGAGCTGCACGTTTTGAAAGTGTTCGTCGGCGACGAAGGCGCGGGCGGTAACCCGCTGGGCGTGTTCCTCGACGGCGGTGACGTGCCGGAGGCCGAGCGTCAGCGGGTCGCGGCGGACCTGGGCTTCTCGGAGACGGTATTCGTCGACGACCCCGAAACCGGCGAACTTCGCATCTTCACCCCGGAGACCGAGTTGCCGTTCGCCGGGCATCCGCTGGTTGGCACGGCCTGGCTCCTGGCGAAAAAACGTTCGGAGGTCGCGGCCTTGCGCCCGCCGGCCGGTGAAGTTTCGGCCCGGTTGGACGGTGAGGTAGCCTTTATTACCGGCCGCCCCGAATGGGCGCCGCCGTTCGAGCACGTGGAGTTGGAGTCTCCGGCGGCCGTAGAGCTGCTGGAAGGTCCCCCGGAGGGTCACGATCTCGTAGGCGTGTGGGCGTGGGAAGATGAGCCGGCAGGGTATTTGCGGGCCCGGGTATTCGTGCCCCTTTTCGGTATAGACGAGGACGAAGCCACCGGGGCGCACGCCGTCCGGCTGGCGGCGCGGTTGGGGCGGGAGGTTTTGATCCGGCAGGGCGTGGGGTCTTTGATCTCCGCCCGGCCAAACGAAGACGGGACCGTCGAGATCGGTGGCCTGGTGCAACCCGTCGAGACCCGGGAATACGAGATTCCAACGAAATAGGAGCTACGGATGATAGAAGCCGAGCAAGCTACTTACGAAAACATTCGCTTCGAGCAGGACGGCAACGTGGCCTACGTGACCATGAACCGGCCCAAGCGGCGCAACGCGCTCTCGCTGGAGCACATGAAGGAGTTGAACTCTTGCTTCGAAGCCATAGGAGAGAGCCGGAAGATATCTGTAGTTATTTTGCGCGGCGAAGGACCGGCCTTCTGCGCCGGGCACGACTTATCTGAGATGGTCGGCCGCGAGCCGGATTTCTACCGCCACCTGTTCGACGTGTGCGCCACGTTAATGGAGAAGATACAGGCGATCCCCCAACCCGTGATCGCCCAAGTCCACGGGGTCGCCACGGCGGCCGGCTGCCAACTTGCCGCGACCTGCGACCTGGTCGTGGCCTCCGAAGAGGCGCGCTTTGCGACACCGGGCGTCAAGATCGGTCTTTTCTGCTCCACGCCGATGGTGGCCCTCAGCCGTTCCATAGGACAGAAAAAGGCCATGGAGATGCTCCTCACCGGCGAATTCATCCCGGCGGCCGAGGCAAAAGCCGAAGGTCTGGTCAACGAGGTAGTCCCGCCGGAAGACCTCGAAGCCAAGGCTCGGGCGCTGGCCGAGAAGATAGCCGAGGCGAGCCCGCTGGTGGTCGGGGTTGGAAAGCAGGCATTCTACCGGCAGCTCGAAATGCCGACCGAACAGGCCTACTCCTACACCAAAGAAGTAATGTCCTCAAACGCGACCTTCGCCGACGCCCAAGAAGGAATCTGCGCCTTCTTGGAGAAGCGTCCGCCGGAGTGGCAAGGACGATAGAAGATCCTCGTGTTACCCTGAACCGCTGTGACGAGCCCTACCACAACCCCGCAGAAAGAAAGCCAGCGTAAAGCGGAGGGACTTCCGCCCTACAACGTGGTTCTGCTGAACGACGACGATCACAGCTACGACTACGTCGTGCTGATGCTGCACACCATCTTCGGCCATCCGCCAAAGAAAGGCTTTGCTTTGGCGCGGGAGGTGGACAAGAACGGGCGCGTGGTGGTCATGACCACGAATCTGGAGCTCGCCGAATTGAAGCAGGACCAGATCCAGACCTTCGGCCCCGACCCGCTTATTCCCCGCTGCAAAGGTTCCATGTCGGCGGTCGTGGAGCCCGCTACCGGCTGACTAGCTCTCCGCCGGGGCCAGACGAAGGATGCGATCATCTTCCGGCTCCGGGCTGCCGCGACCGTCGCGGTTGTTGGTGAGGACCCACAGCGAGCCGTCCGGGGCCTGCGCCACGTGACGGAGCCTTCCGTACTCGCCGCTTAGCAACGCTTCTCTGCCGGTCACGGCGCCATCCGGCCCAAGCTCCAACCGCCAGAGGCGTTCGCCGCGCAGGGCGGCCATGAAGAAGTCGCCGTTCCACTGGGGTATGGCGCCGTTTTTCGGGATCTCCGCGCCGCTCGGGGAGGCTTCGTCGGTGGAGAAAACGGCTACGGGGTCTATATAATCCGGTTCACCGCCTTCGCCTTCTATTTCCGGCCAGCCGTAGTTGCCGCCGGCTTCTATACGGTTCACCTCGTCGAAGCTGTTTTCGCCGAATTCGCTGGCGTAGAGTTGGCCGTTTTCGTCCCAAGCGAGACCCTGGACGTTGCGGTGGCCGTAGGAGTAGGTCGGGTTGTCCGGGAAGGGATTGTCCGGGGGTATCTCGCCTTCTGGAGTGAGGCGCAGTATCTTGCCGGAGAGGGAGTCTCGGTCCTGGGCGCTCTCCGGTACGCCGGCATCTCCTGTTGCGACGTAGAGCATGCCGTCGGGTCCGAAGGAGATCCTACCGCCGTCGTGATAGGCATTGACCGGGATGCCGGTCAGCAAAGGCTCGGGCTCTTCGCCGGGCCGGAAGCGGACCACCCGGTTCTCCTGGCCGGTCGAGTAGTAGGCGTAGAGGTAGCCGTCGTTCTGGTAGTCGGGCGATGGCGCGAGGCCGAGCAGGCCACCTTCTCCACGGCCTTCCTCAGGTAGCCGGTCCACCTCTTCCGTGCCGCCGGAGGAATCTACCGCCAGGATTCGACCGGTATCGCGCTCCGTGACGAGCGTCCGGCCGTCGGGCAGGAACGCCAGGTCCCACGGGGCTTCGAGGCCGGTGGCAACGACGTTGACCTCCACCTCGACCGGACCGGGGCCCTGGGTTTCACGGGTACTCATCGCGCCGCCGCCGTCAGAGGCCGTCGCCGGGCCGGGGGCCGTGGTGGGATCCCCCTGGTCTTGCACCGTTATCCTCTGAACACTATCTCCATTCGACGAGGCGTCGTCCGAGGGTCCGCCGCATCCGGCCGCGAGAAGTGCGAGCGCGGCAAGGGTCAGGAGCCAGCCGGTTGTCTTTGTGATGGTTGCGCTCATGAAGGTTCCCTCTTGTGTACGGATCGAACAGGGTTACGTTTCAGATATTAGTTTATACGCGGGGGCGCGGTGTACAGCGCTTTAAGTTACAGGGGGCGGTAGGCGACGCTGCCGTTTTCTACCGGTTCCGCCCGTCCCTGGAGGGCCAGCAGGTCCAGGTGGGCCAGGGTTTCGGTAAGGGCGAAGCATCGCTGGTAGAGGGTGAGGGCGCCCCGGAACACCAGCCGGGATACGTCGAAGGAGGTTTTTGGTCCCTCTGCGAGGGTGGCGAGCATGGTATTCAGCCGCTCCTCGTGATGAAGCGCCAGCTCTTCCACGCGTCCGTCCAGGTCGTGGAACACGGGGCCGTGTCCGGGGAGTATCAGTTCCGCTTCGAGGCCCCGGAGGCTCTCCAGGGACTCCAGGTAGACCGACAGGGGATGCGGCCGGGATTCGGGCCAGAGCCCGATGTTTGGGGTTATCTTGAGCAGGATGTGGTCTGCGGCGTAGAGGATCCTGCGCCGTTCGTCGTGGAGCATTAGCTGGTTGTCGGCGTGGCCGGGGGCGTGAATTATCCGCGCCGAACTTCCGCCGAGGTCCAGTTTCTCGCCCGCGTGCAGCGGCAGCATCTGCTCCGGTAGGGGCAACCCGGCCCTCATCTTTTCGGCCGCCGTCTCGGCGGTCGGACGGTCCATACCGTGAAGCACCATGTGATCCACGAACGGGGCCGTAGTATGTTCACCACCCCAGATTTCCCTGGACTGCGAAATCTCCGCTTCGAGCATGTACACCGGCGCGCCGGAGCGTTCTTGGAGCCACCGGGCCCCGCCGAGATGGTCCGGATGAAAGTGGGTAACGACGATCCGGGCCACGTCACGGTCCAGGTCGCAACCTATCGCGGCGGCCTCCCGGTCCCAGACCTCGTAGGTGTCCGGGTAGTCGAAGCCGGTATCCACGAGCGTCCAGCCGTCGTCGCCCTCGATCAGGTAAGCCGATACGAATCGCAGCGGCAAGGGCACCGGCAGTTTGAGCTGGTATACGCCTTCCGCTACCCGGGAAGTTTCGCCTACCGGCTGCATCCCCAAGTGGGACGCGGCTACACCCTCAACCAACCCTCAACACCTCTCCCGAAAAGCGTAGCGGCCGGCGTGAAAACGCCAGCCGCTGAAGCCTGAAACCCGATACCTACAGCCTAGTTCTGGAGGTTCTCGAAGATACCCGCGGCGCCCATTCCGCCGCCGATGCACATCGTTACCAGTCCGTAGCGGCCGCCGCGACGCTTCATCTCGTGGAGAAGCTGTACGGTTAGCTTGGTGCCGGTCGCTCCCATCGGGTGCCCGAGGGCTATGGCGCCACCGTTCACGTTCGTCTTTTCGAGGTCCATGCCGACCTCCCGGATCACCGCCAGAGCCTGGGCCGCGAACGCCTCGTTGAACTCGATGAGGTCTATATCGTCCATCGTTAGCCCGGCCTGATCCAGAACCTTCGGGATGGCGACGGTCGGCCCGATCCCCATGACCTCCGGCCTGACGCCCCCAACCGCGAACCCGACGAACCGGGCCAGCGGCGTGAGGCCCCGGCGCTCGGCCTCCTCCCGCTCCATCACGACTACAGCCGCCGCGCCGTCCGAACGCTGGGAGGAGTTTCCGGCCGTTACCGAACCGCCGTTGGCGAAGGCCGGCCGGAGCTTGGCGAGCTGCTCGGCCGAGGTGTCCCGCGGGCCTTCGTCCCGCCCGAACTTGGTCTCCTGCCGGTGGACCTCGCCGTCGTCGTCGACGTAATCGAACTCCACGTCGAGCGGCACTACCTGCTCGTCGAATACCCCGCCGTTTACAGCCTCTTGGGCGAGGGTGTGACTACGCAAAGCAAACTCGTCCTGGTCTTCACGCGACACCTTGAACTCCCTGGCGACCTGTTCGGCGGTCAGGCCCATGCCCATGTAGGCGGCCGGGTTCACTTCGAGTAGCTTCGGGTTCGGCGAGAAGAGCGGGGCGTCGATGGTGGACGACATATGCTCCGTGCCGCCGGCGATAATGGTCTTGGCGGAACCCACCATGATCCGCTCGGCGGCGTTGGCGATCGTCTGCAAGCCGGAGGAGCAGAAACGGTTGACGGTCTGCCCCGGCACGTGATCCGGGAGCCCCGCGAGCAACAGGCTCAAACGAGCCACGTTGTGCCCCTGCGTCCCCTCAGGGATAGCACAGCCAAGAATTACGTCCTCTATCTCATCCTTATCCAACCCCCCGGCACGGTCTATGGCCGCGTTGATCGCCGCGGCCGCCATGTCGTCGGGACGGCTGGCTTTGAGGGTTCCACGCGGGGCGCGGCCCACGGCGGTCCTGACGCCCGAAACGATTACTGCTTCTTTCATTGGTGCTCCCTTCGTTGTTCAGGTCTCAGGTATCAGCTTTAGGAGTTTTGCCGATGCCTGAAACCTGATGCCTATTGCCTAATTCCTAAGCGGCTTGCCGGTTTCGAGCATGTGCCCGATCCGTTCCTGGGTCTCTTTGTTTTCGAGGAGGTCCAGAAACGCCTCCTTTTCCAGCTTTAGCAAGTACTCTTCCGTCACCCACTGGGGCAACGTCAGGTCTCCTCCGGCAAGGATGCGGGCCGCTTGTCCGGCTATTACGCCGTCGTACTCGCTGGCGAAGTGGCCCCACTGGAGGGTCCGTACGCCGACTTCCAGGGCGGTTCGGACGGCCCGGCCCGTCGCGTAGACGTTGTGGCCGTGCTCGGGCGGCGCGTAGCCGTCGGCGAGGTCTAGGACCTCGCGCTTGGCGGCGGAGACGAGGTGGTCCGGGTTCATAATTACCCGGTCATCCTCCGTCAGGAAGCCGAGCTCTTTGGCTTCTAGGGCGCTGGTCGCCACCTTTGCCATAGCGATGGTCTCGAACGCTTTTTGGGCAAAGGGGAGTGGCGGGGCGTCGGCGGCGGCATGGACCGGCGGCGAGATGATCCTCCGGGCCAACTCTTTGGTTCCGCCTCCGGCGGGGATCAGGCCGACCCCGGCTTCCACGAGGCCCATGTAGGTCTCACCGGCGGCGACGACCCGGTCGGAGTGCAGGCAGATCTCCAACCCGCCCCCGAGCGTCTGGCCGCGCGGCGCCGAAACAACCGGCTTAGGCGCGAACCGGAAGCCCATCAGCAGACCATGCAGGGCGTCGATCGTCTCGCCGACCTGATCTAGCATGCCGTTTTGGGCGGCGTGGGCGATCTCACCAATGTTCGCCCCGACGCAGAAGTTGCGGCCCTCGTTCCCGACGACGAGCCCTTCCACGTCGTCGCGCTCCAGCTCTTGCAAGGCCCGGTGACCCATCTCTAGGACGCCGCCGTCTATGGAGTTGCCCCGGGAATGGAACTCCAGGCAGAGCACGCCGTCCCCGAGGTCGAGCAGGCTCGCCGAGTCGTTCCGGGCAAGCTCCTTGCCGTCCTCCCGAAGCCCGTCGAGCGAGACGTACATCGGGTCCTCGCGGACCGGCTCGTACTTTTTCTCTCCCGGGCTGTAGACGTGCTCCCGGCCGTCTTCTTCTTTGTAGAAACTCTCGTTTCCGGCCTCCAGCATTTCCCGGACCCAACCGGCGACCTCTATTCCGAGGTCTTCCATCTGGTCCGCGCCCTGCCGCACCCCGAGCAGGTCCCAGCTACGAAACGGGCCAGCTTGGTGCCCGAATCCCCACTCCATGGCGTGATCCACATCCTCCAGGGTGTCGGATATCTCCGGCACCCGCCGGGCGGCGTAGGCCATGTACGGCAACATCGTATCCCGGATGTAGCGGGCGTGCCGGTCGTCCTCGGCCCGGTCCATCAGGAACCGGAGCCGCGACCCGAGATCCCCCTGCTGCTGGGCTTCTTTGGCGATGGGTATCTCCGGGTTCTCCGCCGGGTGGTGATCGAAGGTTTCGAGATCCAGGACGTCGAAAACGGTCTGGCCGTCGCGCTTGTTCCGCTTGTAGAAGCCCGCGCCGCTTTTGTTGCCGAGCAAATCGTGCTCCAGCATCTCTTTTAGTTTCTCCGGCGGCTTGAGTTGCTCGCGTGACTCGTCCTCCGGGACGGCCTCGTACAGGTTTTCCGCGACACCGACGGCTATATCCAGACCAACCTGGTCGTTGAGCCGGAAAGTCGCGGTCTTGGGATGGCCGACGAGCGGGCCGGTTATGGCGTCAACCTCTTCGATGCCGTAGCCGTTGTCGAAGGCGTACTGAACCGCCTGCATGCCGGCGAAGCTGCCAACCCGGTTGCCGATGAAGTTCGGGGTATCCTTGGCGATGACGCCGCCCTTGCCGAGCACCCGCTCTCCGAAGTTCCGTACCCGATCGACGATCTCGTCATCCGTGTCTTCGGTCGGGATGATCTCCAACAGCTTCAGGTAGCGCGGCGGGTTAAAGAAGTGGGTCCCAAGGAAGCGCTTTTTGAAGCCGTCCGAGCGGCCTTCGGCGACCTGATGCAGCGGGATGCCGGAGGTGTTGGAGGAGATAATTGCGTCCTCTTTGGCCGTGTTCTCGACCCGCTCCATGAGCTGCTGCTTGGGCTCTAGCTTCTCGATGATCGCCTCCAGCACCCAGTCGGCGTCGGCGATGCGGTCGAAATGGTCGTCGAAGTTGCCGATCCTCATCCGCCCGAGGACTTCCTGGCTCATCAAAGCCGCCGGACGGGCTTTTTTCATCCGGTCGAAGCCCTGTTTGACCACGGCGTTCTTATCGTCGCCGGCTTCGCCTTGCGGGGCGATATCCAGCAGCTCCACCTCGAGCCCCGCGTTGGCGCAATGGGCCGCTATCGCCGCTCCCATGGTGCCGGCCCCCAGAACCGCTACCTTCCTTATCTGATTCGACATTCGGCCTCCCGTGTCATTGTCTCAGTACTTTCAACCATAAATTTCGGTTTGTAGTGATTCGATCGCCTCTTTGACCCGGAGCAGGTGTTCTTCGAAGAGGTCTTTTATCTCTTCATACTTTTTCTCGCCTTCGGGCGTAATGCTGTAGAACCTCCGGGTTCGGGTATCTTCTTCCTCCCAAGCTCCTTTCAGATATCCTCTTTCTTCGAGCCGCCGCAGCAACGGATAGACCGTGTTCGGGGATGCGGTCATGGCGCCGGCGGTCAGCTCCTTGACGCCCCGGATGATGCTATTACCGTACTCGGGCTGCTTGCTCACCATGTGTAGCACGAGCAGCGGAAAGACACTCTTCGACTTGACCTCGCTGAGGAATATCTCTTTCGGCGTGGCTTGCGTGCGGTTTATTAGGCTCTCCCCTCGACGGTTTCCAACGGCCTCCGTACCTTCCATCCCCGATTATCCCCCAAAACAGCCGGGATCAAAAGTATAAGCCTTCTATAACGTCGCCGTAGTTTTCGCGGACCACCCGCATTTTGACCTTCAACGTCGGCGTGAGTTCCCCTCTTTCCTCCGAGAGTTCCCGGGGCAGCAAGGCGAACTTCTTGGGGCGTTCGTAAGCGGCGAAGTCTTTGGTGGCGGCTTCGAGGTCTTTCTCCACGAGGTCGCGCGCCCGCCCGTCTTCGGATAGCCGGCCATCCGGCGCGTCGACGCCCAAGGTCTTGCGAACGGCCTCATAGTCGGGCACGATGAGCGCGGCGACGTACTTGCGGTCGTTGCCGAGCAGGATGCTCTGGGAGATGTGCGGGCTCGCGACCAGCGCCGTCTCGATCGGCTGGGGCGCGACGTTCTTGCCGGTGGAGAGCACGATCAGGTTCTTCACCCGGTCGGTTATCTTCAGGTAACCTTCCCCGTCGAACTCGCCCAGGTCGCCGGTCTTGAAGAACCCGTCCTCAGTGAAGGTTTCGGCGGTCGCCTCTTCGTTATTTAGGTATCCGCGCATCACACTAGGGCCCCGCGCCAGGACCTCTCCGGATTCGGAGATCCTAACTTCGACGTTCGAGAGCGGCTTGCCGACGGTGCCGAACCTCGGGCTCTCGGGGACGTTGCAGGAGATGACCGGCGAGGTTTCGGTGAGGCCGTAGCCTTCCACGATGCTGACCCCGGCCGCGTAGAAGAACTCGCCTATCTCCGGGTTTAGCTTCGCCCCGCCCGCCACGAAGAACCGCAGCCTTCCACCCACCACTTTGCGGAGCTTCTCGAAGACGATCCGGTCATAGAGTTTGAGGCGGAGCGCAAGGCCACGCCCGATTTTTCCTCCCGATTTCTCGATCCGGTATCGACGCTTGCCATCGGCTATCGCCGCCTCGAAGAGCCTGCGCCGCAGCGCCGGACCCTCCGCGACCTGGGACCGTACCCGATCGTACATTTTCTCGTAGAGCCGCGGCACGCTCGGGACCACGGTCGGACGCACTTCCCGCAGGTTTTCGGGCACTTTGTCTATGGACTCAGCGTAGTAGATGCTCGCCCCGAGGGCGAGCGCGGTGTACTGGCCGCCGGTCCGCTCGAAGACGTGGGAGAGCGGCAGCAAGGAGAGAAACACGTCGTCCTGCCGGAGCGGCAGCGCGTCTAGTATGCCTTTCACGTTGGCCAGTATGTTTCCGTGCGTCAGCACCGCGCCTTTCGGAAGCCCGGTCGTGCCGGAGGTGTAGATGATCGTGGCCACATCCTCCCGCCCCAGAGACCGCCATCCCTCTTCCCAACCTTCGAGCGGATTGCGTCTGCCGTTTTCCTCGACACCCTCGAACCCGCTAACCCCATCTTCCGAAACACTTTCCAGGCCCCTCTCCAAAGTCACTACATGCCGCAGTCCGGAGACGCCCTGGCGGGCTGTCAGCATCCTCCGCAGCATGTCCCGGCTCTCTACGATCGCGACGTGAGAGCCGGAGTCCTCGACGATGTGCGAGACCTGGCCCGCTTCGAGCGTCGGGTAGATGGGTACGTTTATCGCCCCGAGGCTCTGGATGGCGAGGTCCGAGATGAGCCATTCCGGGCGATTTCCGGACATGAGGCCGACCCTGGAGCCGCGTCCCACGCCGAGCGCCGCGAGCCCGGCCGCGACGTTCCGGACTCTCTCGTACACCCCCGCGTGCGAGATGGTCCGCCACCCACCGCCGGCCTTCACGCCCAGGGCGGTCTCGTCGCCCAAAGAGTCCGCGTTACGGAAGATCAACCCGACCAAATTTTCCGGCTTCGTCTCCCCAGCCCGAAGCCCGGCTGCCGCTGTTTCCCGCTGCAAAACTTCCCTTCCCTTCAGGATGTTGTTACTTTTGACAATGCTAACTATAATAACATCCGGCGCGGTGAACGGCACTTCCGGTCTCGTGCTAGAGTTTGGTTTACACGGGAGCCGCGGGATTCCGGCGGCGTGAAAAAGGAGGAGACCTTGATAGCCGACGTAACCACTTCTTTGGGGACGGATTACTACCTCATCGACGAGCTTCTCACGGACGAAGAGCGGGAGCTCCGGGACAAGGTACGGGCGTTCGCCGACCGGGAAATCATCCCGGTCATCAACGAGTATTGGGAGAAGGCGGAGTTCCCGTTCGACCTGGTGCCGAAGCTCGCCGAGCTAAACATCGCGGGCGGCCCGATCCAGGGCCACGGGTGCCCGGGGATGAGCCAGGTCGCTATGGGACTCGTCGCCATAGAGCTGGCCCGGGGCGACGGGAGCCTGAACACGTTCTTCGGGGTACATTCCGGTCTTGCGATGGGCACTATAGACATACTCGGTAGTGAGGAGCAGAAAGAGAAGTGGCTGCCGCCGATGGCGCGGATGGAGAAGATCGGGGCCTGGGGGCTTACGGAGGCCAAGCACGGCTCCGACTCGGTGATGCTGGAGACGACCGCCCGGCGCGACGGGGACGAGTACGTACTGAACGGTGAGAAGCGTTGGATCGGCAACGCCTCCTTCGCCGACGTGGTTATCATCTGGGCGCGGGACGTGGAAGACGGCCAGGTAAAGGCCTACGTCATCGAGAAGGACGAGAACGGCGACATGCCCGAAGGCTACTCGACCGAGCTAATAACCGGCAAGATGGGCAAGCGGGCCGTCTGGCAGCCGAACATATATCTAGAAGACGTGCGGGTTCCGGTAGAGAACAAGCTCGAAGGCGCAAACTCCTTCAAGGACACGAACAAGGTGCTCACGGCGACGCGCAGCGGCGTTGCGTGGGAGGCCATCGGGCACGCCATCGCGGCTTACGAGGCGGCGGTTCAGTATTCCAAAGAGCGGGTTCAGTTCGGGAAGCCGATAGCGAGCTTCCAGATCATCCAGAACAAGCTCGCCAATATGCTTTCGGAGATCACCGCCATGCAGCTTCTGTGCTTCAGGCTCGGCCAGCTTCAGGAAGAGGGCAAGATGACCGGCCCGATGGCCTCGCTCGCCAAGCTAAACAACGCCAAGAAGTCCAAGCAGGTCTGCTCCGACGCCCGCGACATCCTTGGCGGCAACGGCGTGCTCCTCGAATACCACGTGGCCCGGCACCTCTCGGACATGGAGATCGTCTACACTTACGAGGGCACCGACACGATCCAGTCGCTCATAGTGGGCCGCGACGTTACGGGGATCTCGGCGTTTGTGTAGAGGTTCCAGGCTGTAGGCTTCAGCCGTCAGGTAAAAACTCGTAGTAAGGGAAGCGTCGTCCGGGTTCGAAAAACCAGACGGCGCTTTCTATTTCGGCAACAGGTCGCTAAAACCATTATGCTGATACCTGAAGCCTGAAACCTGAGGCCTAAGCGACCGAAGGGAGCGCCGATGCAAGCCATAAGACTCCACGAACTCGAAGGACCCGCCGGACTCCGTTACGAAGAAGTAGACGGACCGGAACCGGGCTCCGGCGAGATAGTCGTCCGGCTCCGGGCCGCGGCCCTCAACCGCCGCGACCTGTTCGCCACCAACGGCCAGTATCCCGGCGTAAAAGCTGACATCCTGCCCGCCATCCCCGGCTCCGACGGATCCGGCGAAGTCGCGGCGAAGGGCAACGGCGCGGAGGGGCCGGAGGAAGGTCAGGAGGTCGTCATCCATCCTTCCCTGTACTGGGGCGATAACCCCCGCGTGCCGGGCAAGGACTACCGTATCCTCGGCCTTCCGGACGACGGTACATTCGCCCAGTTCGTAAAGGTCCCGGCGGAGAACGTCTTCCCGAAGCCTTCCCACCTATCGCACGAGGAGGCCGCCGCGCTGCCGCTCGCCGCGCTGACCGCTTACCGGGCTCTCGTCAGCCGTGGAGGGGTGCGGGAAGGTGAGACGGTCGTGGTACCGGGCGTCGGGGGTGGAGTTGCTACTTTCCTGGTTCAGATCGCCAGCGCCTTGGGCGCGAACGTCTATGTCACCAGCGGCAGCGACGAGAAGATCGAGACCGCCAAAGAACTCGGCGCCGAAGGGGGCGTCAACTACAACTCCGAGGACTGGTCCAAAGAGCTAAAGAGCATGGCCGGGGGCGTGGACCTCTCGGTAGACAGCATCGGCGGCGA
>JBARZM010000277.1:0-14980 GCA_049650095.1 Rubrobacteraceae bacterium
TGGATCAGGTAGTGGTCGTGTAATCCAATAGGTCCACCCGGGCCGTCGGTCAACGAATGCTCGTCGCTCGGCGCCCCTATCCCCGCGTCCGTAGTGGTAACCGGCCTCTTTCGTTCTTGCTCGCTCAAACCCAGCCTCTCTTCTCTAGACGGCAGCTCATCTTCCCTGTCGAGGGAACAGATAGTATAAGACACGTTGAGGAAATAGGACAATATCTCACGTAAGAATTGATCTAAAACCAGCGGAGATTTTAAGTTACGGGCTGGGCCCGGGCGGCGCGGCAGTTCGGGCAGGTTCCTGTAAAAGTTATGTTCTTCCGGTCTACATCAAACCCTTCTCCGGAAACGCCGATTTTCTCCAGGCCTTCGACTTGTACGTCATAGAGCCGGTCGCAGGCTCGGCAGCGAAAGTGATGGTGGTTGGGGTCTGGGTTGGGATCGTAGAGCGTCGCACCCCGGCCCTCGACCATCTGCAGCAAGCCGGCGCGCACCAACTCGCCGAGCGCATTGTAAACGGTGGCCCGCGCCAGCTCCGGCAACTCCCGCCGTGCCTTCTCGAATACCTCGTCGGCGGTCAGGTGTCCGTTCTCTCCGCCCTCGAAAGTCGACCAGACGGCACGACGCTGCGGGGTGACCCGTAACCCGGCCTCCCTGAGCCTTTCTCCTAGATGAACTTTATGCTCTTGCACGGCTTGAGGACGTTATTCTACCTGAGTTTAGCCTCGTCCGTGAGCGGCGAAGAGCCGGCACGGCCTCGCGGTCGTGCCGGCCTGGTAAAGGGTTTGCTTTATTTCGTTCCGGCTTATTTTGCGCCTATCTTGCGGGCTATTTCGTCCACGTCCTCGGCGCTGACGCCGGGGGCGAACTCCGTTGGCAGCAGCGGGTTGTCCGGCATTGGTCCACCCTCGGGTGGCTCGTCCACGACTACACGTTCGCTGCCGTCGTCGACCTGGGGACCGTTCCAGATCTTGTCCAGCTCGGTGTAATCTTCGGGGCTGAAGCGGTACAGCATCCGGTGGTATCCCTTGTCCATGAACTTGCTGGCTTCGGGGAACTTGTCGTTGCTGATGTCTGGCACCGGGAGCATCTTGGTCATCTCTACGCCGGTCAGGTCCTGGAGCGCCTTGGCGTAGGCCTCTTTGTGGACACCGCCACGAACAAGGAGGTAGCCGATCATCTCCCGCGCCACCGGGTGGTCGGTCATCTCGTAGACGCGCATCTTGTGCGTCCGGGCGCCGCACTCCAGGAAGAAGTTGTGCAGCAGGTCGAGCTTTAGGTTGCCGCTGGAGAAAACGTTGTCCCCGGTCCAGGGCTTGCCCATCGAGTCGTTGGCAATGGAAGCACCCGAGCCGACGATCCAATGTTGCGTGTTGCGAACGTCCTTGGCGGCCGCGAGCGGCGTCGTCTCCGGGCCGCCCTCTTCCTCGACGGTGCCCGCGAGCAGCATGTTGATCGCGTTGGAGACCAACTCAACGTGCCCGAACTCTTCGGCGGTGATGCTGGCGACGAGATGATAGTACGGGGCGAGCTTCTTCTTGCCCCGAAAGTTAAACGACTGGAACATGTAGTTGTTGAGCGTGGACATCTCGCCGAACCGGCCCCCGAGAAGCTCCTGGGTCGCCGCCGCCGCGTTTGGATCCGCCTCGCCGGGTTGCGGAAGCTCGATCTGTAGCTTGTCTATGCGTAGAAACATAGTCCTCCTATCGTGGGTCTTCCTCGAACGTTGCCTAAAAACACGTCTCTTTCTCTCGCCCCGGAACCACCTCCCAAGGTCTATTTCACGTCGTGGCCGTGATTTAGAACCATTCCAAAGAGAAACCACGTAAGAGTTCACACCAAGAAAATAAGATGCATCGAAAGACGTACGAGAAGCGCCACCCAAACGAAGGTGGCGCTTTTGGAAATCTTAGGTTGTTTTTAGGAGTGGGGTCCGGCTTTGCGAACCTCCTCGGAGACTTCGGACTCGAATTTCGTGAAGTTCTCTTTGAAGAGGTCGGCGAGCTTCTGGGTCTGCTCGTCGTAGGCTTCTTTATCGTTCCAGGTCTCGCGGGGGTCCAGAACCTCAGTCGGCACTCCGGGCACCTCTTTGGGCACATTCAAGCCGAAGAATGGGTCCTTGCGGGTCTCAGCGTCGTCGAGCTTGCCCTCGATGACCGCCGTCACCATCTGGCGGGTGGCGGAGATATCTATGCGGCTCCCGACGCCGTAGGGTCCGCCGGACCAGCCGGTGTTTATCAGGTAGCACCGGACGCCGTGATCCCGGAGCCTATCCGATAGCATCGTCGAGTAGGTCGTGGCCGGTAGCGGCAGGAACGGCGCCCCGAAGCAGGTGGAGAACGTCGCCTCCACATCCGTCTCCATGTCGGCTTCGGTGCCGGCGAGCTTTGCCGTGTAGCCCGAGAGGAAGTAGTAGGCGGCCTGCTCGGGGGTAAGGGCGCTTATCGGCGGCAGGACGCCGAACGCGTCGGCGGTGAGGAAGAGGACGGCGCTGGGATGCCCGCCCATGCCGTCGGGGACGGCGCCTTCTATGTACTCCAACGGGTAGGCGACGCGGGTATTCTCCGTCAAGGCGCGGTCCGTGAAGTCTTCGTCGCGGGTCTTGCGGTCCATGCCGACGTTCTCCAGCACGGCCCCGAAACGGATGGCGTCGTAGATCTGGGGCTCTTTCTCTTTGGAGAGGTCTATGGTCTTGGCGTAGCAGCCGCCCTCGAAGTTAAAGACCCCGGAATCCGACCAGCCGTGCTCGTCGTCCCCGATCAGGGCCCGGCCCGGGTCCGCGGAGAGCGTTGTTTTTCCGGTCCCCGAGAGGCCGAAGAAAAGCGCCACGCTGTCTTCCCCGCCGTCGGCGGAACCGACGTTGGCCGAGCAGTGCATCGGCAGCACGTCGTGCTCGGTCGGCAGCACGTAGTTGAGCACGGTGAAGATGGATTTTTTGATCTCCCCGGCGTAGCGGGTGCCGCAGATGAGGACCAGCTTCCGCTCGAAATCCAACCCGACGAAGGTCTCGGAGTTCGTGCCGTCCTCCTCGGGGTCGGTCAGGAATCCCGGTACGCTGATAACGGTCCACTCGGGCTGGAAGCTTTCGAGTTCCTCTTGCTCCGGCCGCCGGAAAAGCTGCCGGGCGAACTGCGCCTGCCAGGCGAACTCACAGACTACCTGGACATTCAGGCGGTAGCGTGGGTCGGCCCCGGCGTAGGCGTCTACCACGTAAATCTCATCCAGGTTCTCCAGGTAGGAGCCGGCTTGATCCAGGATTTTCTCGAACTCATCCTTGCCGAAGGGCTGGTTCACGGCCCCCCAGGCCACCCTGTCCCGCGTGGCGTCGTTCTCGACTATAAAGCGGTCTTTCGGGGACCGACCGGTGCGTTTACCCGTCTTCGCAACCAGGGCGCCGCTCTCGGAGATCATACCCTCCCTCCGTCGCACGGCGGCCTCCACCAGCCGGGCGGGCGGCAGGTTTTCGTGTACCGCCCCGAGATGCGTCAACCCGAAACGTTCTAGCGTCATCTGACGAACAGCTAAGTCCATACGCTCCCTTTCACCGAGTCCCGATCACTAGTCCGGGATCTCCCGTTCAAACAATCGTCCAAACACCCGTACGGACGACCGTCGCCGTACGTCCTCTCTCATCCCGGAGTCTAACAAACGAGCCCCGCGCACGCCGCACTAAATTCCCTGACGGCCTTCCACGCCTCCGCCCCACGCCGACGCCGGCCGATGCTGCTAACATGATGTGGATTTCGGGCTATGTATAGTAGCGTATTAGTCGCCGGGAATGGGTACGAACATCGTATGTCGGCGGCGTGAAGGAGTAGGCGGGATGGAGTTTCTTTTCAACACCATTATCGGGGCCGCTAGAGGGGTTTTCCTGAGACCCCGGATAGCCGGCGGCCTCTATACGCTGGCCGTAGTGGGAGTCCTCGCGACCATGGACCGCCGGACCCAACCTTCGGACACCCCGGACGCAATAGACACCCGGGGGCCAATTCCCGAGACACCGGACAAGCACATCCTCGAAGAGTTCAAGCGGGCGGGGCTGCGGGTAAGCGAGCGGCGCTTCTCGCGGGGAGAGATGATCTTCACGCCCGGGGACCCCGACGAGCATCTCTACTTCGTTCTCTCCGGCACGGTCCGGGTGTACAGGACCTACGGAGATTTCAAGGAAGCGACCGTGGCGCTCCTCAAAGACGGCGGCATCTTCGGCAAGCTGGATCTCGCCGAGAACGGCCGCCAGGATGAGTTTAGCGAGGCGGCCACCGAGGCCCGGGTCTCGGTGGTTCGTAAACCTACCGTATCCTGGCTGATAAAGCGCCAGCCGGAGTTGGCCCTCTCCCTCTTCTCCGCCTTCTCCGAAAGACTCCGTCAGTCCGACGAGCTAATAGTCACGCTCTTGCACCGGGAAGTTTCGAGCCGCCTGGCATCCATGCTCCTCAACCTCGGCGAGCGGCACGGTACGAAAGACCAGGACGAGGTAACCATCGAACTTCGGATCACCCACATGGAGCTCGCCAACATGATCGCCTCGACCCGGGAAGCGGTCTCGAAGGCCATGACCGAGCTTCAGCGGGAGCGCGTGATCGAGGTCCGAAACCGCCGGATCGTGATCCTGGACCGCCGATGCCTGGCGGAACGGGCCGACAGCCGGGCCGCCGCCTAGACGACCCCCAACCGAAGCCTAACCCCCGGCTTCCTCCACCAACGCGTTTACTTTCTCGACGTACTGCCGGGGTTTCGACTTGCGCTCCAGGCCGCCGGCGGACATGTAGCGCACCTTCCCGAATACCTCGCGCTCGGTCCAGCCCCGGTCGTGGACGCCGAAGACCCAGGCCACGTTGGCGAAGGAGTTTGGGTCCCGGCCGTCGAGAAAGTATTTGTTGTTCAGGTACAACGTGGTCTGGTAGGCGTACTCTGGGGTATTCGACCACTGGAGTATCTTCTTGCCCCAGTACATCCGCATGTAATTGTGCATGTAGCCCGTGTGTCGCATCTCGCGTATCGCCGCGTTCCAGTATTCGTCGTGGGTCTCGGCGTCCTCTAATTGCTGGCGGGTGTAGACGTACTCGCGCGCGTCGTCCTTGTGCTCCTGGAGGGTATCTTTGGCCCACCTTGAAAGGCAGGAAAACGAATCGTAGTCCGGGGTGTAGTAGACGAAATTTATCGGGAGCTCGCGCCGGACTATTAGCTCTTCGAGGTACGAGTCCGTGTTCTCTTTGGAGACGCTGGCGTTTTGGATCTCCAGGGCTATATAGACGGGCGAGACCTGGCCGAAGTGCAGATACTTGCTCATGTGCGATACGTCGTCCGTCTGCGGCTGGTTGCGGTTCTTCGTGTAGGAGCCAAATCTATTCTTGATGAAGTCGCCGAGTAGCTTTTTGGCCTGAGAAGTGCCGCCCCGGTACAGGTGGCCCACGGGCTCCACGCTCCGGTCAAGATCCAGTTTCTCCAGGACGGAGTCGAGGTCTGAGAGGTCCAGGCCTTCTGACTTCGTGTTGGTGGACTGTTTTTCGATGGGCGTGGTGTCGAGGCCCACCAGGAAACGGTCGAGGTGCTCGTGTATCTTGGGCCGGAGCGTCCTGGCGGCGGTCTCGGCCTTGCCCGAGGCGAGCTCTATGGGGACCACCACGTCCGATTCGACCTGTATCACCGGGCATCCGGCTTTCTCCGCGACGGTCTTCCGCCACTTCCGCTGCGGCCTCAGGTAGCCGCGGTCGGTGACGATCAGGGAAGCCTCCCCACCGGCTTCGAGCGCGACCTCATCCGGCGAACCACGCCGTACGTCCATCCTAATTCCCCGCCGCTTCAAAGCCTCCTGGACTTCTTTCAGTCCCTCCAGCATGAACGCGTAGTGGCGAAGGTTTGCCTCCGGATAGTCGTCCGTTAGCCCGAAGACGACCAGCAAACGCTGGGATAGCTCGTTCGCCCGCTGCACGGCATACTCCAGCGCGGGGTTGTACTCGGCCCGTTGGGACGACTGCATCCAGTAGAGGACGTAGCCCCCTTCTCGCACGGCTTCTTCGTTGAGGCTTTGTACGCGCTCTTCTTGGATCTCTCTAGTAGCCACGGGGCGCCATCCTTCCACTAACTCTTTGCCCGGCACGTGTAACCCCGTAAGAATAAAAGCGTCCCCGGCCGCCGAATGGATGAAAAACTACACTTGGCGTTTTTTATCTAAATATTTGACTGACGGTCGTCCAGAGCCTAATATCTGACCTGAAACGCGCAAGGTTCAGGCGTCAATCACGAACAGGGAAAGGTGGCATCGCATGTCACGTCTGGTCATCATCGGTGGTCTTGCTGCCATACTGATCTCACTGGTGGCGTTCGTCACCCTCGCCGGAAGCTCGCCCCCCACAGAGGACCTGAGTTCTCAGGAAACCCGGGAAACCGCCCAGGAACCGGACACGGAGCCTGGGGCGCCAACGACGCCGGAGACGACCCCTGAAGCGCCGCGGGATCAAGCGGCGGAGCAGAATCCCCAGGCTCCCCAGGAAGAAGAGACACCGGTACAGGGCGTACAGCCAGACGGTCAAGAAGATGGTCAGGCTGACGACCCGGCGGGGGCCGACGGGCGGCGGGGACCGGCCGGTATTGGTCCAAGGGTCGCCACGGTCGAGATCGCCGGGGACGGCGGCTACTCTTGCAGCCTGGGCCTCCTCGGCTCGCCCCGCACGGTGCGCGGGACAAACCCGGCTTCTTTCCAGGTGCGGGTAACGCCGGGCGGCACGAGGCTGGACACGGTAATGGCCGTCTGCCAAAAGATCGACGGAGAAGAGCTGGGCATCGGCATAATCTACGACGGTGAGGTCGTGGCACAGGAGGATACCTCGGTCCAATTTGGCACCGTGAGCGTCTCCTGGAGCCCCGTACAGCAGTAGTCGCTTGACCGCGAATGCCGAAAAACCGGCCCGCGGCCCGCATCGGCGCGTGGTGGTCGTTGGCGCGGGCTTTAGCGGAATCTCCGTGGCCGACCGGCTTCGCGAGCGCGGAGAAGAGGATTTCGTCGTTCTGGAGCGTGGGCCGGGCGTCGGGGGCGTATGGCGGGACAACACCTACCCCGGCGTAGCCTGCGACGTGCCCTCCCACCTCTACTCGCTCTCCTTCGCGCCGAACCCGGACTGGGACCGGGCGTTCTCGCCGGGACCCCAGATCAAAGACTACCTTGAGTCGGTGGTCGAGAAGCGCGGGTTGAAACCCTGGATCAGCCTGAACGAAGAAGTCCTGGACGCTTCCTGGGACGAGGAAACCAGCCTGTGGCGGATCACCACCTCGCGCCGGCATCTGGAGGCGGACGTCCTCGTCGCGTGCGCCGGGCCGCTCACCGAGCCGATCTACCCCGAGGTTGCCGGCCGGGACCGGTTCGAGGGAAAAACGTTCCACTCGAACCGCTGGGATCACGGAGAGGACCTGGCCGGCCTGCGCGTCGCCGTCATCGGTACGGGGGCGTCGGCGGTCCAGATCGTGCCGGCGATACAGCCCCTGGTCAAACGCCTGATCGTCTTTCAGCGAACCCCCGGGTGGGTCGTCCCCCGCCCGGACCGGAGCATTCCAGACTTCGAGAAACGCGTGCTGCGGGCGTTTCCGGCGCTCACCCGCCTCTACCGGACCGGACAGTTCCTCGTACGGGACCTATTGAATTACCGGATGATCCGGAGAAACAAGCTCGTGCGCCGGCTCTTCGAGTCGAAATCCCGGTCGTTTCTCGAATCGTGCGTGGAGGATCCGGAGCTTCGCGCCAAGCTCACCCCGAACTACGAGATCGGCTGCAAGCGCGTCCTCATAACAAATGACTTTTATCCCGCCCTGAACGAGCCGAACGTGGACCTCGCGGCCGGCGGGCTGCGCGAGATCCGGGAGAATAGCGTCGCCGCCGGCGACGGCTCCGGGCACGAGGTGGACGCCATCGTGTTCGCAACCGGCTTCGAGACGAGCAGCCCGACGATCTACAAACGCATCCGGGGAAGAGACGGCCGCTCCATAGACGACTTCTGGGACGGCCGCCCCCATTTCCACCGGGCCACGACTATCGCCGGGTTCCCGAATTTCTTCAACCTCTGCGGCCCGGGCACCGGCTCGGGTCACGGGTCGATGATCTGGAAGGCCGAGTCGCAGACGACCTATGTCCTGGACGCCCTGCGCGTTATGCGCGATGAGAAACTGGCGAACGTCGAGGTTAGCCCCGAGTCGGAGGACCGGTACATGCAGTGGGTGGACGGAGACCTCGGAGAGACGGTGTGGGCCCGGGGCGGCTGCCAGAGCTGGTACCTCGACGACGGCGGCCGGCCGAGCCTCATGTGGCCCCGGACGATGTGGGGCTTTCGCCGGATGCTGAAACGCTTCGACGCCGAGAACTACCGGTTACAGACCACCGAAGCCTGGCTTCAGGACGAGCCGGACCAAAGGCGTCACCCCGTATCATCCCGGGGTTCCGGGACAGAGGATGCCGGACGATGACCAGCGCCGCCCTTACCGCCCGGCAGCGTATGGAGTTCCGGGCGGCCCGGCTGCTGTCGGGGCTCTCGCCGGCTACCCAGACGAAGTTGTCCGGTAGGCCGCCGGTCCGCGTCGACGGTCAAGTCCTGGAACCCGACCTGCAACTTACCCTCTCACTGCTAGAACGCCGTGGCGCGCCGCCGCTGGAGACCCTCTCGCCCCCCGAAGCCCGTGAGGCGTTTCGGCGTCAAGTAGCCGTCTCGAATGGGCCACCGGTCTCCGTCGGCGGCGTGCGAGACCTGGAGATCGACGGCCACGCCGGGAAGCTCGCGGCCCGGCTCTACTCCCCGGATGAGCCGGTAAGCCAGCTGGGGGGACGACCCCCGCTCATCGTTTTTTTCCACGGTGGCGGGTTCGTGGTCGGGGACCTGGACACCCACGACGCGCCGTGCCGGCTCCTCTGCCGCCACGCCGGGGCGCAAGTGCTAGCCGTGGATTACCGGCTCGCGCCGGAGCATCCGTTTCCGGCGGCGTTGGAAGACGGACAGGCCGCGCTGCGTTGGGCCGCGGCGCACGCCGCCGGTCTCGGCGCGGACCCGGATCGTGTAGTAATCGCCGGTGACAGCGCGGGCGGCAACATAGCGACCATCGTATCCTGGCAGGCGAACCGGGACGGCGGCCCGGCGCCCGACCTGCAGGTTTTGCTCTACCCGGCCACCGACGCGAGGAGCACCCGCTCGCGCGAGATGTTTGGCGAAGGCTTCCTGCTAAACCGGGAGCTTCTCGAATGGTTTACCGCGCAATACACCGTCGGGGCCGACCCCTCAGATCCCCGCCTCTCCATACTCCAGGCCGGTAGCTTCGAGGGCGTAGCCCCGGCATTCATCGTCACGGCGGGCTTCGATCCGCTACGCGACGAGGGTGAAGCCTACGCCGAGGCGCTGCGGGCGGCGGGTGTCCCGGTAGCCGTCCGGCGCTTCCCGGGCCTGGTCCATGGTTTCTGCAACATCATCGGGACCAGCCCGGCCTCCCGCGACGCCCTGATCGAGGTTTCCGGAGCCACCCGCGCGCTACTGGCCGAGCCCCCCCGCCCGGGACAGTGAAGTCTTTTTCCGGCAAAGTCGCGGCCATAACGGGGGCTGGCTCCGGCATAGGACGCGCCCTCGCCCTGCAACTGGCCCGGCAAGGTTGCCACCTGGCGCTGAGCGACGTTGACGAAGACGGCCTGGCGGAAACAGCGCAATCAGCCCGTCAATTAGGCGTGAAAGTTACCGGCGACCGGGTAGACGTGGCCGACCGCGAGGCCGTGTACGAGTGGGCAAACCGGACCTCGGAGGAACACGGAAAAATTAACCTGATCTTCAACAACGCCGGCGTTGCCCTGGGCTCTACGCTCGAAGGCGGGAGTTACGAAGACTTCGAGTGGCTTTTCGAGATCAACTTTTGGGGCGTCGTGTACGGCACGAGGGCTTTCCTGCCACACCTTCGGGTTTCCGGCGACGGGCACGTCGTCAACGTTTCGAGCGTTTTCGCCCTCGTCAGCGTTCCGGGCAATGGCGCGTACAACTCGGCCAAAGCCGCCGTCCGCGCCTTTACCGAAGCGCTGCGTATGGAGTTGGAGATGGCCGGAGACCCGGTAAGCGCCACCAGCGTGCATCCCGGCGGCATCAAAACCAACATCGCCCGGAACTCACGCGGGGACGCCAGCCTGGAAGACATTGGCCTGGACGCCAGGAACGGCCGCAAGAAGTTCGAGCGACTGTTCAACACCAGCCCGGACGCCGCCGCCCGCGCCGTTCTATCCGCCGTGGAGAAAGACAAACGGCGGGTGTTGGTCGGCCGGGACGCCTACGTTATCGACGTCCTGGCGCGCCTGCTGCCCGCCGGTTATCAACACCTCGTGAAGCGCTCAGTGTTGAAATCCCTGGGCTGATACTAGAAGCCGACGCTACTCTTGTAGAGGCTTACTCCTCGCCCTTGTCCGGATCGAACCGGAGGGCGGCGGAGTTTATGCAGTAGCGCTGGCCGGTTGGGGCGGGTCCGTCGGGGAAGATGTGGCCCTGATGCGCCCCGCAAGCGGCGCAGTGAACCTCAATGCGGCGCATAAAGAGGCTCCGGTCTTCCTCGGTCTCCACGTTCTGCTCGTCCACCGGGGCGTAGAAGCTGGGCCACCCGGTGCCGGAGTCGTACTTGGTCTCGGACGAGAAGAGCGGGGTCCCACAAGCTACACAGCGGTAGATGCCCTCTTCCTTGGTATCGTGGTACTCCCCGCTGAAGGCCCGTTCAGTACCCTTCTTGCGGGTGACGCGGTACTGCTCCGGGGTGAGCGCCGCGCGCCACTGTTCGTCGGTCAACTCTACTTTTTCCACTTTGTTCGGTGTTTTATCCATGGCAAAATTTTACCATGCCTCCACAGAAGCTCGGTGTGTTGTTGCCAAAGCGTTTGCCATCACGGTATGTATTGCAACATCAGCACAATAACCACGTGAGGTTCCCGGCAGGGTGGGCTGTTCTGGTCCGATTACTGGTCGCCGGTCATAGAGGAGAGTATGTCTTTATGGACTTCCAGCTCCCGGTCGCTGAAGAGCACGAACCGGATGCGGCGTACGTGGTTCAGCGTTTCGGAGGCGCGTAAGACCGTACGGATGGCTACCTCGGTGGCCCCTACGAGCGGGTAGCCGAAAGCCCCGGTGGAGATGGCGGGGAAGGCCAACGAGTCCAGGCCTTTCTCTTCGGCTTGGGCGAGCGAGTTACGGTAGCAGGCCGCTAGGAGTTCATCCTCCGGGCGGTCGGAGCCGTACACGGGGCCGAGGGTGTGGATCACGTACTCGTTGGACAACCCGTGGCCGCCGGTCGTGACGGCCTCGCCGGGTTTTATGGGAGCCAGGGGCCGGCATTCTTCGGCGAGCCCCGGGCCCGCCACCCGGTGGAGCGCCCCGGCGACGCCCCCGCCGGTCCGTAATTCGGCGTTCGCGGCGTTGACGACCGCCGCCACGTCATCTTGGGAGGCTATGTCGCCCTGGACCAGCTCGATCTCTATCCCGTTTACAGTTCGCTTCACGTCTTCATCACCCTCCTAAAAACCAGCCTCCTGGGATTCTAGTAGACCTTGTCGCCGGCTTTCCAGACGGCTTTCACGGATAGATCCGGGCCCAGCACGGTCACGTCGGCGTCGTAGCCGGGGACCAGGCGGCCTTTTCTCCGTCCTTCGCCGCAGAGCCGGGCGGGGGTTGTAGAGGCCATGCGCGAGGCCTCGGCGATGGTGCAGCCGGTGAAGGCCAGTATGTTCTGGAAAGCTTCCAGCATGGTGAGAAGGCTGCCCGCTATGGCCCCGCTTCCGAGACGGGCCATGTTCGCGTCGTGGTAGATCCTACGGGTGGCGAGCGGGTATTCCCCGGAGTTCATGCCCGTTGCGGCGGTCGAGTCGGTCGTCAGGTAGATCCGGTCCGGACCGAGCATCCGGAAAGCCAACCCAATCATTTCCGGGTGGACGTGCAGACCATCGGCTATGAGGCCGCAGGTTACCCTGGGATGGGCGAAAGCGGCCCCGGCGAGACCCGGTTGCCGGTGGTGCATGGCACCCATGGCGTTGAACAGGTGCGTCACCCCGGTAACCCGCCGGTCGAAGGAATCGTAGGCCTCCTCGAAAGTGGCGTTCGAGTGTCCGGCGGCGACCGTCACGCCCTGGGAGGCGGCGAGCGCGACGAGCTCGTCAGCCCCCTCGACTTCCGGCGCGAGGGTTATCATCCTTACGATGCCGCGCTCCAGGAGGAGGCCTAGAAACGTTGGGTCCGGCTTGCGGACGTAAGAGGCATCGTGCGCGCCACGCTTCTCCGCGCTAATAAACGGTCCTTCGAGATGTATACCGAGGATCTCCGCGCCGGCGCCAGGAGCTTTCGAGAGCGACTCCAGGGCGGCGAGGGCTTCATCGTAAAGGGTTTCGGGAGCGGAGATCAGGGTCGGGGCGTAAGACGTTACGCCGGTCGTAAGTAGTTTCTCCGAAAGCTCCGGCGCGCGTCCGGGTTCGGTAGCCAGGTCCACCCCGAAACCTCCGTTGACCTGGAGGTCCACGAAACCCGGCAGCAAGAAATGGTCGCCGCAATCGTAGACTTCGTCGGCCGCCTCCAGCAGCGCGCGATCCGGGCCGACCTCCCGGATAGTACCGCCCTCGATCAAAACCGCGGCCTCGTCCCACACTTCGTAGTCCGTTACCAGCCGCCCGAGCAACCCTACGAGCGTCATCGGGGACCCGCGGACGGGCGGTGGCTAATCTTCCGGATCACATGCACCATAGTAGTTCTCCTCTCTTACCAAAATGATAAAGCACGCACGCTCCCGGTTACAGCCCGACGCCCCTCGATACCGAAGCCGCCGGATCAAGGCACGAACTCTTCCACAGTCGGGTCCGGGCGGATATCGGGGACGCGGGCGAGAAAGAACATGCCGAGGGCCAATATCAGGATAAGAGATCCTATGGAGATCCGGTATGAGATGGCGCTTCCCAAACCCTGAAATGTGTTTAGCAGGATCGCTATGAGCGCCGGGCCGGCGACGGCCGAGAGCTTCTGCGAGAGGGTGTAGAGGCCGAAAAATTCGCCCAGCTTCTCCGGCGGCGAGAGGGCCACGAGCATGACCCGGCTCACGGCCCAGGTGGCGCCGAGCGCGACGCCTACAAGCGGGCCGGCCGCCAGCAGCATCCACGGCGCAACCGCGAACGTCACCAAGGCGATGGAGAATAGCCAGATCACCAGCACCGCCATGAGCGTCTTTTTGGGTCCGGCCCGGTCCGTGACGAAGCCGAAGAAGGCCGACCCGCCGGCGGCGAAAACAGCCGAGAAGAGGAGTAAGTTACGGATCTGGCCACTCTCCATACCGAAGACCTGGCTGCCGTAGAGCGCCATGTTGGCGACCACCGTGTTGGCCGCGTCGGTGTAGAGCGCCGTGGCGACTATGAAAGTGCCGACCCCGGCGTACTGCCGGAGGTTCCTGACGGTCGCGTAAACGTCCCGGTACACGGCGACCAAACCAACCGGCCGGGGTTCCCGGACGGCCCGGTCCGGGATCAAGAAGAACGCCGGCAGACTAAAGACCAGGTACAGCGCGGCGGTGGGCAAAAAGGTGTTCGAGTTTCTCTGACTCCCGACGTCTATCCAGCCTCCGAGCGGCCCGAGGAGAGATTTTACGGTCTCCGCGTCCTCGACGAAATACGTCAGGACGACCAGGGCTATTATCCCGCCGACATACCCCGCCGCGACCCCGTACCCGCTAATTTTCCCGGCCCCCCGCCCCACCGAAACGGCCGGCAAAAGCGCGTTGTAGAAGACTAGCGCCGCCTGGTAAGTGTAGTTGGCGGCCACGAATAACGCGACAACGACGACTACCGCGCCGCCAAAAAAGTCCAGGACGACGGTAAAAACCACCGCGAGCCCGGTAAGCAGGATCAGGAACGGCACCCGGCGCTGACGCAAATCGGCAACCGCCCCGAGAAACGGGGCCGTGAGCATTACCAGGAGGGCGCCGGCCGCCGTCGCGTAGTTGAAAACGTCGGCGCCGGCGCCAAGCTCTTCTCCGAGCCAGATCGGGAAGAAAAAACTCAGGATGCTGATCGAGAAGATAGTGTTCGAGAAGTCGTAGAGTATCCAGGCCCAAACCGCGAGCCTGGAAGCTTTGCCCCCCGCCATCATCAGCCGCCGGCTGGCCGTCTGCCATGGTTTTTCACACCGGAATTATAGGCTGGCCTGGGGTTCCCGGGCCACCTGTGAAACTATACCGCGGGCTAACCCAGCGCCACGTCTAGCATCATCATGACGGCGAAGCCGATCATTAGGGACATTGCAGCTATGTCGGGGCTGCCACGCTTGGCTTCGGGTACAAGCTCTTCGGCGACTACGAAGATCATGGCTCCAGCCGCGAAAGCCAGGGCATAGGGCAACATAGGTTGGGCGAAGACCACCGCCACGGCCCCAACAACGGCCGCCACGGGCTCTACCGCGGCCGAAAGTTGCCCGTAGAAGAAGCTTTTGCCCCGGGACATCCCCTCACGCCGCAACGGCATCGAGACGGCGGTTCCCTCGGGGAAGTTCTGGATGCCGATACCCAAGGCCAAGGCGATCGCCCCGCCAAGCGTGGCCGCCGGAACCCCGGCCCCCATCCCTACTCCAACGGCCCCAAAGGCGACCCCGATAGCCAGTCCTTCCGGGATATTGTGCAATGTTATGGCGGAGACGAGCAGCACGCTGCGGCGCCAGTGCGTCTCTATACCCTCGGCCTCGGAGATTTTCATTCCCGGGTGCAGGTGCGGCAAAACCATATCCAGCAACCGTAAAAAGACCCCACCAACGAGAAACCCGATAACCGGAGGAACCCAAGACGGCAGAGGCCCAGCCTCGGACAGCTCTATGGCGGGCGCCAGCAGCGACCAGAAACTAGCCGCGATCATTACCCCGGCCGCGAAACCCAACATCGCGTCTAATAACTTGCGCGGAATTTTCTTCGTGGTAAATACCAACGACGCCCCGGCAGCCGTCATACCCCAGGTGAACATGGTGGCG
>JBARZM010000278.1:0-1593 GCA_049650095.1 Rubrobacteraceae bacterium
ACAGCCGCTACTGTGGCACCCCATGATCTACCACTACGGACGCAACTGGGTCGTACCCTCAAACGGCGAGTACACCCTCCGCGTCCGCGTCGAACCGCCCACGTTCATGCGCCACGACGAGACCAACTGCCGGCGATTCACCGAGCCCGTAGAGGTAGAGTTCGCCGGCGTTCAGGTCGAGCGCGGGCAGGACTACCACTAGTGCCTTGTCATCCGTGAGTTGAACATAGCTTCGACCACCCTTATCCTTCCGCCAGCGGTCGATGCCGGGATGAAGTCCACGAGGAGGATGACGAGATGGGCGAGCGCAAGAAGAGGCACAAGGAAAAATGTGTGGTGCGCCTCACCAAGGACGAAAGGGCGTATTTGCGTACCCTCATCGGTCGTGGAACGGCCCCGGCTCGGATGTTGAGCCGGGCGCGCATCCTCTTGAAGACCGACCAGGGCGAAGGCGGGGCGGCATGGTCCGACGCGGCTATCTCCGAAGCTCTGGAGGTGGGTCTTTCCACCGTGGCGCGCGTCAGGCGGCAGTACGCGAGCGAGGGGCTGGAGGCGACCCTGACCCGTAAGGCGCCCGAGCGCGAGTACCGGCGCAAGCTCGACGGCGAGCAGGAGGCCCGCTTGATTGCCCTGGCCTGTGGCGAACCTCCGAGAGGACGCAAGCGCTGGACGCTCAGGATGTTGGCGGAGAGGCTGGTGGCCCTGGAAGTGGTGGACGGCGTCTCGTACGAGACGGTCAGGCAGACCTTAAAGCAAACGAACTCAAGCCCCACCTGAAGGAGCAATGGTGCATCCCGCCTCAGACCGACGCCGAATTCGTCTGGCGCATGGAGGACGTCCTGGACGTCTACACTCGTCCCTACGACCCCAAAAGACCGCAGGTGTGCCTGGACGAGACCAGCCGCCAACTGCTGGCTGACGCGAAGGCGCCCGAGCCGATGGTGCCCGGCTGCCGCCCGGTGGCCCGCGAGGACCACGAGTATGTAAGGGGCGGCGTGTGCAACCTCTTTCTGCTCACCGAGCCGCTGGGCGGATGGCGGCACGTAATGGTCCGCGAGCGGCGCGCCCGCATCGACTTCGCGCACTGCGTCAAGGAGTTGGTCGACGTGCACTACCCCGGGGCCGAGAAGATCGTCTTGGTTATGGACAACCTCAACACCCATACTCCGGCGTCCCTGTACGAGGCATTCGCGCCCACGGAGGCCAAGCGTATTAGCGATCGTCTGGAGATCCACTACACGCCCAAGCACGGCAGTTGGTTGAACATGGCCGAGATCGAGCTCTCGGTGCTGGCCTCCCAGTGCCTCGACCGGCGCCTGGAAGATCAGGCTACGCTCGCACGGGAGGTTGAGGGCTGGGAGGTGGAGCGCAACGGGCGGGGCAGCAAGATCGACTGGCGTTTTACGACGGCGGATGCCCGCATCAAGCTCAAGCACCTCTACCCTTCATTAGACCATTGACAGCCCACTAGCCGCGATCATTACCCCGGCCGCGAAACCCAACATCGCGTCTAATAACTTGCGCGGAATTTTCTTCGTGGTAAATACCAACGACGCCCCGGCAGCCGTCATACCCCAGGTGAACATGGTGGCG
>JBARZM010000279.1:0-15638 GCA_049650095.1 Rubrobacteraceae bacterium
TCGTAAACCGCGTCTTCCCCAACACGGCGGACGGTGAGTTCATGCGTTCCCGGCTGGAGCAGCAATCAGAGTATCTAGAGGAGATCGAGGACCGCTTCGACCGGAAGCAAATCATCCACGTCGAACAGGAAGCCCGGGACGTAACCGAACGCGTACAGCTCGACCCCATCGCCCGCCAACTAGACAAAGCGGGTCTCGGCTGATTTTCACCGCTGAGAACTCGGTCCGGTACGCTATACTGGTTGCATGGCAGAGAGGTCTACACCACACCAGCCGTTGAGCGTCGAAGAGTACCTGGCGCTCGAACAGGACGCCGCAACAAAGCACGAGTACGTCGGCGGCGAGATACACGCGATGGTCGGCGCCAGCCGGCGTCACAACAGGATCTCAGGCAACATCTTTCGCAAGCTCGCGGATGCGGCGGAGGGCGGACCATGCCGGGTCTATATAAGCGACATGAAGCTCCAGATCGAGGACGTCTTCTACTACCCCGACGTGATGGTCGCTTGCGGAGACGTCCCTGAGAACGAGTACCTCGAAGATGAGCCGTGCGTGGTGGTCGAGGTCTCTTCTCCGGGCACCGAAACGATAGACCGCCGCGAGAAGCTCGCCAACTACCAGGGCATATCCTCGCTGCGGGCATACCTAATAGTCTCCCAGGAGCGGCGACGCATCACCCACTACCAGCGCGACGAAAACGGCGTCTGGCTCAGGGGCGACCTCCTCGAAGAAGGAAAAGTCCCCATCCCCTGCCCGCCGGGCGCCGTGCTCGGGTTGGATGAGGTTTACGCGGGTCTTTGAGTTCAGCCCGGAACGAGGACCAGCTTGCCGAAGAAGTCTTTCTTTTTGAAGTCGTCTTGGGCGCGTCGTATCTCTGATAGAGGGTAGACGCCCGCCAGGAGCGGCTTCAGTTCGCCTGTTTCCAACAGTTTCACCAGCTCGGCGAACTCTTCGCGCGTGCCGACGGTGGAGCCGATCAACTCCAGGTGCTTCAGGTAGAGGGTACGGAGGTCGAGCCGCACCACCGGACCGGCGATGGCCCCCGCCGTGACGTAGCGTCCCAAAGGCCGCAGTACGTTCAACAGATCCGGGAATATTTCACCGCCCACCACGTCGGCGACTACGTCTACCGGGCGTCCTCCCGTGGCCTCGGACACTGCTCCTGGAAGGTCCGCAATTCCCCGGGTAATCGTCGCTTCCGCTCCTAGAGATTTGGCACGATCTTCTTTCCCGGAGCCTACGAGCGCTATGACCCGCGCGCCGCGTACCCTCGCGAGTTGCAGGAGGGCCGAACCCACACTCCCCGAAGCGCCCGTAACCAGGACCGTTTCGTCCACTTTCAACCTGGCCCGGTTTAGCATCCTTAGGGCGGTAACGTAGGCGGTGGGGAACGTGGCGAGTTCTTCGTCGTTTAGGGGGCTGTCTATCCGGAGGGCGTTCTCCGAGGGCACGGCGACGTACTCGGCGAAGCCGCCATCGCGCTCGCTGCCGATTATGTCGGCCTCGATGAGTCCTTCCTCTCCCTCACCGGAGTAGAGCACGAAGTCGACGATCACCCGCTCCCCGACACGGGATTCCGGCACGTTCGCGCCGGCGCGCTCGATACGGCCCACGACATCCAGTCCTTGTATGCGGGGAAACCCCATCGGCTCCCGCCGCCAGCCGCCCGTGGATTCGGGATCATCCTCAGAGCCGTAGGCTCCTTCGCGGGTCCAGATATCGGTATTGTTCACCCCGGCGGCGCCGACGCGTACCAGGACTTCGTCGGCCCCGGGCTCCGGTACCGGGACGTCTTCCCGGTACTCGAGCTTCTCCGGGCCTCCGTGGCCGGTTAGCAAAACGGCTTTCACGATGGCCTCCTTTTCGCCCGCTCTATGTAGGCTTCGGCGGCTTCGGGGTTGTTGTAGCTCAATATGCCGCCGGTCATGGGGTTGTTGATCTCGTAGTGCCCGCCGGCTTCGTGGTCGATGATGACCGGGTAGTAGCGGTCGCCTACCTGTTTTATGGCGTACTCCGTAGGTTCTTTTTCGGTCATGCGTCTCCTTCGAGGGCGGTCTTGCAACCCGTTCTACCATACGCGCAGCGTAGCAATCCCGGCTCTCCGAAACCCCAAACTTCGGCTTGAGGCTTTTGGTTTAAACACGTAGATTGGCTGGTAGGGTTGAGAGAGACACTGTACGCTTTGATCCATTCGTCCGCGAGAGCGCTGGCGGGAGAGGAGAAGCATGATCGAGGTAACCGAAGAAGCGAAAGAGCTATTTCTAGAGGTCGAGCATCCGGAGGGCTCCGTGCTGCGCCTGGACCCGGTGATGGACGAAAGTTCCGGCGAGACCCAGATCGGCATCGCCGCCGGCGAGGAGCAGGAGGGCGACCAGATCGTCGAGCACGCCGGAGAGGACTTGCTTTACATAGCCGCTCCCGTGAGCGAGGCGCTAGATGGCAGCACCCTGGATCGGGTGGAGACCCCGGAAGGCCCGGGCATCGGTATCGCCCCGCCCGAGGGCCAGGCCTCGTAAAGCCCCGAAAGAAATTAGCTTATTGAGGGTCTGGGGTTATCCGGGCCCTCTTTTCGTTTCCAATCAGCGTTGGGTCCGGTAGAGTTCTCCGGTATGGATGCGACGAGCCACGTTATCTTGGTCGGCGGCCCGGAGGAAGCCGAGGAGCTGTTGGCGATCTCACTGGACGACGGCGAGGCGATACCGCTGTTCGACTCCATAGAAGAAGCGGAAGAGTTTCTAGTATCCACGGGCGAGTTTGGGGAAGACTGGACGGCGCTTGAGGTATCCGCTGAAGATTTGATCCAGCTTCTTGAATATCAAGGCGAAGAGGTCGAGTACATTGCCCTGAGCCCGCCGCCCGAGCGTCTAACGGGCGGCATGGAGGTACAGGTAATTCCGCTTGGGGCGATGATCTCCCTGCTCGAACGCCAGGCGGAGGTCGCAGAGCAAGGTCGTCCTCCGGAGAGCAAAGGCTTTTGGCGTCGGTTATTCCGGAGTTGAGGGCTCTCGCTACCGGACTGCCTCCTTAACGCCCTACGGGCACCATGCGGATTCCATGCCGGGAGCGGAGGGTGAAGCTCGGTTCCGGTTCTACGGGATGCCCTGGAACCAGCGTGAGCCTGTAATGCTGGGCCACGGTGGCGAGGATCAGCGTGGCCTCCATAACGGCGAAGTTGTTGCCGATGCACTGGCGGGGGCCGCCGGAGAACGGGAAGTAAGCGTACCGGGGCCGGCCGGCGCTCTTTTCGGGCGTGAAGCGTTCGGGGTCGAACTTCTCGGGGTTTTCCCAGAACTCCGGGTGCCGGTGGGTAACGTACTGGCTGATAACGATGCGTGAGCCTTTCGGGACCGGATAACCCCCGATCTCATCTCGTTCCGCCACCAGCCGGCTGAGGCCCCAGACGGGTGGGTAGAGCCGCATCGACTCCTGAACGACCATCTTTGTATAAACGAGCCGTTCGAGGTCTTCGAAGGCTGGCGCCCGGCCGTTTAATGTGTCTAATTCCCCTTCCAACTTCTCACGCACGGTTGGGTTTGCGTCGATCAGGTACAGGGTCCACGAGAGGGCGCGGGCCGTTGTCTCGTACCCGGCGGTGAGGATGGTCATTACTTCGTCCCGGAGTTGGCGTTTGTCCATCGGCGCGCCGGTGTCGGCGTCGCGGGCTTCGAGGAGCATGTCGAGCAGGTCTCCCCTGCCCCCGCCATTAGTCTGCCGGGCGGAGATCAAACGTTCCACCACGCTGTTGAGGTGACGCACGGAGCTCCGGTAGCGACGGTTTACCGGGGTCGGGACGCCGAGGGGCACCGGGGCGAACCGGCCGGTGCGCTGGAAACCGAGGTTGAGCACGGAAGCGAGGGCCGCCCCCACGCCATCAGCCTCTTCGGCGACGTCCGCGCTGAAGAGCGTGCGGCCGACGATCCCGAGCGTCAGGCGCGACATCTCCGCGTCTACGTCGAGCGGTTCGTTCGCCGAACGGGCCTCCCAGCGATCCAGCATCGTCTCCGTGGCGGCGGTCATGGCCCCGGCCATCTTCGCCAGCCGTTCCCGGTGAAAGGCCGGCTGGGCGATGCGGCGCTGCCGGCGCCAGAAATCTCCCTCGCTGGCGAGCAGTCCGTTACCAACGATCTCGATATGTTCGTAGCCATCTTTGAGGTAATTTCGGGGGTTTTTCAGGAGGACGTGTTCGACGTAATCCGGGTGCGAGAGCAGGTAGACCCGGTAAGGCCCGAGCCTGAAGCGCACGAAGTCTCCATGGCGGCGGGCGTCGGTCAGTAGCCGGAGCGGGTCCCGGCGCATCTCCAGGGCGCTTCCGAACAGCGGGTTTCCCCGGAGGTATGGCGGTTCTTTTGTCTTCTGGTCCGGCATCTGGTGCCGAGAGTCTACTATCCTGCGGCTACGCGGCGCGGTTACGCTGACGTAGCTCCGGCGCGGGCTTCGGAGACCGTGCGGTTGCTAATAACCCGCCAAACGAAGAAGATCAGGACGACCATCGAGGCCGATGCGAACCAGAATGGGGCGGTGAGCCCGAGGCCCCTGGCGAGCACGCCGCCTATGAGAGCCCCAACGGACATACCGCCGAGCCCGAGCAACCGGTAGGCGCTGTTGACCCGTCCTAGCAGACGTTCCGGGATAATGTGCTGCCGGAGCGAGATGGTGATTACGTTCCAGACGATGGCATGGAACCCGAAGAGCGCGAGCATAGCGCCCACGACCAGCGGCTCCCGCGAGAGCGCCATGACGCCCGTGGTCAAGGCTTCGATCACCAATCCCACCCTCATCGTGGTACCGGCGCCGAGCCAACCGGTCAGATACTCTGCGGAGAGGCTCCCGGCGACACCGCCTACGGCCACGGAAGTCATCAACACCCCGTAGCCGACCGGCCCGAGCCCCAGCCGTTCCTGGGCGAAGAGGACGAAGATGGAGATCGTGGCGGTCATCGTCAGGTTCATAACGCCCAGCGTAACCGCCAGGGTACGCAACAGCTTGTTGCCCCAAAGCCACCGGAGTCCTTCGGAGATCTCCGTCCAGATGGTGGTGGGCGGCGCGCCTTCCGGACGTTCGGCCCGAAACTTGCCGCGCATGAATAGAACTAACGCCGAGGCGGCGGCGAAAGAGCCCGCATCCAGGAAGAACGGCACGGACGCGGCGACGGCGAACAAGAAACCGCCCAGCGGCGGGGCGACGAACTCGTTGGCGACGATCTGGGCCCCGAACAACCGTCCGTTCGCCTTCTCTAAACTCTCACGCGGCACCACGGCGGGCAGTATGGATACCGATGCAGTATCGAACAGAGTCTCCGCCGTGCCCATCAAAAAGAAGACGGCGTAGAGTAGTGGGATGCTCACGAAATCGAACAACACGGCGAAGGCGAGCCCGAGCAGCAACATCGTACGGAAACCATCCACGGCCACCATCAAGAGCCGTCGGTCGAGCCGATCCACCAAAGCGCCACTTATGAGGGAGAATAGAAGCCATGGCAGCCGCTGGGCGAGGGCCACCCCGGCGACCAGCAGCGGGTCGCGGGTCAAGGAGGCGGCGAGCAACGGCCCGGCCACCAGGGTGATCCCATCTCCCAGGTTCGAGACCGTGCTCGCCGCCCAGAGCTTCCAGTAGTTGGCCCCAAGCCCCGAGCGGGACAAGAGGTTACCTCTTGTCTCCGGTCAAAGCGGCTACTTCTTCCGGGAGCAAAGGCTCCCGGAAGATGGTTTCTCCAAGGGTTTCACGCCGCACGAAGCCGGCTCCGGCCGGACGCGGGAGGTAAGAAGCGAAACCGACCAGAGAATACCGGCCCGGCCCGCGCCGGCGCGGCGGACGGTGCTCGATCCAGAGCAGAGGATGCGAAAGGTCCGGGAGTCCGTCCGGGAAGTGGTCCCGGATCACCTCCGCCGCCAAGAATCCCGAGACGTCCGAGGTAAGCGTGCCGCTACCCGGCAACTCCTCGCAAACTACCACCGGCGCGTCGCCACTTTCGCCCCGGTAGATCCGAACCCAGCAACACTGCGTCCCGAAACGATAACCCGTCCGGTTGTGGATATACTCGGCCGTTAGGTTCATTCGCCTCCTACACGTGAGGCTCTCTAAGCAACCCTAGCTCGCCGTCTGGCCCGGACGGCTGACGACCTGGTCTATGACCCCATACTCGACGGCCTCTTGCGAACTGAGCATGTAGTCTCTGTCAGTATCGTGCTCGATCTTCTCGTAGGTTTGGCCGGTCATCTCCGCGTACAACTCGTTCATCCGCTGCTTGGTCCGCACGATCTCCTTGGCGTGGATCTCCACGTCCGAAACCTGACCGCCGAGACCCCCGCTAATACTCGGTTGATGCAACAATATCCGGGTGTTGGGTAGGGCGCTACGCTTGCCCTTTGCCCCCGCCGCAAGCAGAAACGAACCCATGCTCGCCGCCATCCCGAGCGCCGTCGTCGCCACGTCAGCGTGGACGAACTGCATCGTGTCGTAGATCGCCATCCCGGCGTTGACGCTCCCGCCCGGCGAGTTTATGTAGATGTTGATGTCCTGATCCGGGTCCTCGGAATCCAGGTGCAAAAGTTGCGCCATGATGACGTTCGCTATCTGGTCGTCGACCGGCGTGCCGAGAAAGATGATCCTATCCGACAACAACCGCGAGTAAATGTCCATCGTCCGCTCCCCCCGCGGACTCTGCTCCGTTACGTAGGGAATGACCAATCTCGGATCACTACTCATCTGCGCCTCCTCTTCCTCTATTGGGCTATACTCTAGCAGAGTAACATTGTTGCAGTGTTTGTACAAGTGTTTTGTAGTGTTTGGAGGTGATGATGGATCTACCGCATTTAAGGAACTTCCGTCAGCGGGCGATTCTGAGCCAGGATCAGCTCGCGGAGAAGAGTGGGGTTGCGCGGGACACGATCTCGAAGTTGGAGAATGGTCAGCGCGGGGCTTATCCGAGCACGATCCGGAAGCTGGCTACCGGCCTTGAGGTGCAGCCGCAGATGTTGCTCGGTGGCGTAGAGTACACGGAGACGGAGTCTGAATCAGAAGGGCCTTCCGAAAACCGTGAGGTGCAGTGGCACGACAGGAAGATCGGTTTCTAACGAAAGTTGTTGCGGGACTTTATTCTTTCCTGTAAGGCTTGCCGATGGCGGCGGGGGCTATTGCGCGGCCGCCGAAGCCCGCGAGGACCACTATGGTTAGGATGTACGGGAGCATCTGGAGGAATTCCACGGGTATTACCTCTTGTCCCCCGGCCCGGAAGGTTATCGCCTGGGCGAAGCCGAAGAGCAGGGCGGCCCCGGCTGCCCCAACCGGGTTCCAACGGCCGAATATGAGGGCCGCGAGCGCGATGAAACCGCGTCCGCCGGTCATGTTTTCGGTGAAGGCGGAGAGCAGGCCCATCGAGAGGTACGCGCCGCCGAGGGCCGCCAGCAGGCCGGAGAGCGCGACGCCGTAGTAGCGCATCCGGTAGACGCTTACCCCGGCGGTATCCACGGCCTCCGGCACTTCGCCGGTTGCCCGCAGCCGGAGGCCGAACGGCGTGCGGAAGAGGACGAAAAAAGTGACGGGGATGAGCAGGTACATCAGGTACACGAGGATGCTCTGGTCGAAGAACGCCTGGCCGATGATCGGGATGTCGGCGAGCAGCGGTATGCCCACGGCCCCGAATTGATCCACGCGCGGCGAGGTGCCGCCCTGCCCGAAGACCTCGACCATCAGGAAGCCCGTGCCGCCGAGGGCGAGCAGGTTGATGGCGGTGCCGGAGATGATCTGGTCGGCCTCGAACGTCACGCACATGAGCGCGTGGATGAGGGCAAATGAAAGGCCCGCCGCCAGCGCGAAACCGAGCCCGACCCAGGCGCTGCCGCTTAGAAACGCCCCGGCCACCCCGGCGAAGGCCGAGATAAGCATAAGCCCTTCGAGGGCGATGTTGACGACCCCCGAACGCTCGCTGAACATGCCCCCCATCGCGGCGAAGACCAGCGGCGTGGCGTTTCGGACGGTAGAGGCGAGTATTGGCCCGAGAGAACCGAGGAAGTCTTCCACTACGCCCCCAGTCCTTTCTCAAGGCGGGTGCCTTGCGCGAGGTCGCGGGCGCGTTTTCCGACCAATAGCTCGACGAGCTTGGTGGCGGTAACTAGCAGCAGTATAACGGCGAGCAAGACGTCCGCAAGATCCAACGGTACATCCGTGGCGAATTGCAGTTGCTGGGCGCCGGAGGCGAGGCCGCCGAACAGCAACGCCCCCAGCACGACGCCCGCCGGGTGGTTGCGTCCCAAAAGCGCGACCCCGATGCCGTTGAAGCCCAGGTTCGACACAAACGGTATGGACATCTTTCCGTAGACGCCCAGCACCTCGACGCCGCCGCCGAGCCCGGCGAGCGAACCCCCGATGGCGAGTGCCAGAACGGTGTTTAGGCCGATGCTCATGCCGGCGTAGTTCGCCGCCCCGGGCGAGAGGCCGACGGCCCGTATCCTGAAGCCCAGCCGGGTGCGCCAGAGAAGCAGATAGACCACGACGGCGGCGGCCAAAGCCACGAACAGTCCATAGCCCGCCCGGCCAAGACCCAGCCCGATCACGGGCAGACGAGCCGCCGCCTCCACGGTGTCGGTGCCGGGCACCAGTCCGCCGCCGCTCAGAGGGTTTAGGGCCAGGTAAGTCGCCAGGTTTATGGCGATGAAGTTGAGCATGATCGTGGTGATAACCTCGTGCGCCCCGAAGCGGGCCTTCAAGAAACCCGGTATAGCGCCCCACAGAAACCCGGTAATTACGCAAGCCCCGAGGACCGGTATTATGGCGAAGAACCCGAGGAAACCAAGCGAGACCCCGAGTCCGGCGGCGGTTATCGCGCCGATATAGAGCTGTCCCTCGCCCCCAATATTGAAGAGGCCGGCCCGGAAGGCGACCGCCACGGCGAGGCCGGTAAAGATGAGCGGCGTGGCATTCAGTAGAGTCCTCCCGACGGCGGCCGGGGAGCCGACCGCGCCCTGCAAGAGGGCGACGTAGGCGGCTACCGGGTTGTTTCCGGTCGCCAGAACGATGAGAGCCCCTATGACGAAGGCGATCACGATCGCTATCACCGGAAACAGGAGGGCGCCCACCGCGTTTGTCAGGGCCCTTCGGAACCAGGATTCGGTCTCTTCGACGCCTCCGTTCGGGCGATCTTCGCTCATCTTCGGGGCCTCACGCGCTCTGCTCCGCGCCGCGCCCGGCCATCAAAAGGCCAAGCTCTTCGTCGGTCGCTTCGGGGCCAACCTCGCCCACGATCTTCCCGCCATACAAGACTATTATCCGGTCCGCCAGAGAGCGGACTTCTTCGAGTTCCAGCGAGATCAGCAGGATAGCTTTGCCCTCCGCGCGCTGATCCAGTAGCTGGCCGTGGATGAACTCTATCGCCCCCACGTCCACGCCGCGCGTTGGTTGGGCGGCGATGATGACGCCGGGGTCGCCGGAGAGCTCGCGGGCCAGAACCGCTTTCTGCTGGTTTCCGCCGGAGAGCGCGCCGGCCCGCAGATCCGGGTTCGCCGGACGCACGTCGTAGGCCCGCAGGGCATCGGCGGCGCGGCGACGCATGACTTTCGGGAAGATCCAACCCCACCGGGAGATCGGCGATTCGTCGTAGGTCTTTAGCGCGTTGTTCTCCGCGAGCGTGAAGTCCTGAACCAGGCCTTTCTTACCCCGGTCTTCGGGCACGTAAGCGAGCCCCCGTCCCTGCCGGACTTCGGCCCCGAGCCGGGTTACTTCCTCGCCGTCGAGGTATACGCCGCCCTCTTCCACCGGACGGGTCCCGGCCAACGCCTCGGCGAGTTCCATCTGTCCGTTGCCGTCCACGCCGGCGATACCGAGTATCTCCCCGGCCCGAACCGAGAAGGTTACGCCGTCCACCGCGACGGCCCCGGCTCCCGAGCGGACGATGAGGTCTTCGGCCGAGAGCCGGTCCTCCCCCGCTTTCACTTCTTTTTTCTCCACGCTGAGCAACACGTCGCGGCCGACCATGAGCCGGGCCAGGGAGCCTTCGTCGGCGCCGGAAGTCTCCACGGTATCCACCACCTTGCCGTCCCGGATGATGGTGATCTCGTCGCTCACGCCGAGCAGCTCGCCGAGCTTGTGGGTTATGAGGATGATCGAAAGCCCGTCCGCCACGAGCTCCTTTAGCACCCCGAAGAGGTCTTCGGTCTCTTGCGGCGTCAGAACAGCGGTCGGCTCGTCCAGGACCAGGATGCGGGCGTCGCGGTAGAGGGTCTTCAGGATCTCCACCCGCTGCTGCTCGCCGACCGAGAGGTTCGCCACCTTGGCCCGCGGGTCTACCCGCAGCCCGTAACGCTCGCACAACTCCTCGGTGCTCCGGACGGCGCCGTCCAGGTCCAGGGAGGCTCCTTTGCGGGGCTCGGCACCGAGCACGATGTTCTCGGCGACCGTTAGCGGGGGGACGAGGGTAAAGTGTTGGTGGACCATCCCGATGCCCCGGCGCACGGCGTCTTTGGGATCGCTTATCTCGGCCTTTTCGCCGTACACGAAGATTTCACCGCGGTCCGGCCGGTAGAGGCCGTAGAGGATCTTCATCAGGGTGGATTTCCCCGCCCCGTTCTCACCGAGGAGGCCCAGTATCTCCCCGCGCCGCAGCGCGATGGAGATGCCGTCGTTGGCCTTTACCGGGCCGAACGTCTTGGTTACGTCCCGCATCTCCAGCACTACCGGAGATGCGGGACCGCTACCGGCGCTCCCGTTGGTGCTCCCATTCTCGGACAAACGCTCTGCTCCCGGCGGCTAGTTGGGCTCGGAGGGCACTTCGGTCTCGCCGTCTATGATGCTCTGGCGGGCCTGATCTAGCTGATCCTTGACCTCCTGCGGCACCATATCGTCAAAGCGTCCGAACGGCGCGAGGCTGACCCCGTCCTCCTCCAGGCCGAAATCCTGCACCTCGCCACCGGGGAAGTTACCGTTCCGGGCATCTTCGACGGTCTGGAAGACGGCGTTGTCCACCCGCTTGACCATCGAGGTAAGGATCGGCGCGTCCGGGTTTAGCTCGGCCTGGTTGGAGTCAACGCCGATGGCGAAGGTGTTCTGCTCGCTCGACGCCTCGAAGAGTCCCGCGCCCGTAGCGCCGGAGGCGTGGTAGATAACGTCCGCGCCCCGGTTTATCTGCTGCAGCGCGATCTCCTTGCCGCGCGCCGGGTCGTTGAAGGCTTCAGATGTCGCGCCCGCGTACTGCACCAACACCTCACAGTCGGAGCAGACCGACTCAACCCCGGCCACGTAGCCGGCCTCGAACTTGGCGATCAGATCCGACTCCTGCCCGCCGATGAAGCCAACTACCTTGTCGTCCGGGTTGGTGTACTCGGTGGATTCCTGGGTCATGAGCCCGGCGACCACCCCGGCCAGGTAACTACCCTCTTGCTCCCGGAAGGTCAGGCTTGCCACGTTGTCCGCCTCGACCACCGAGTCAACGATGCCGAAGTTAGTATCGGGGTACTGCGGCGCGATCTCGGTTAGCGCGTCGGTCATCAGAAAGCCTATGGCGTAGATCGGGGTAAAGCCGTTGTCGGCGAGCTGGGTGAGGTTGTTTACGTAGTCGGCCTGGGCACTCGACTCTAGTACCTCGGTCTCCACGCCAAACTCGTCCGCGGCCCTTTCGAGGCCCCTGTTCGCCGAATCGTTGAAGCTCTGGTCCCCGAGGCCGCCCACGTCCGTGACCATCGCGGGTTTCACGTCCTCGCTCCCCTGTCCCCCACCGCCGGTGCCGCCGCCTCCGCCGTCGCCGCCCCCGCCGCACCCGGCCGAGATCGCGAACACGACCACCATGAGTATTGTCAACCGGAGCTTTGAGAGCATGGGTCCTCCTATTTATTTGGCTTTGTTGCCGGCGGCCTGCTTACAACCGGCGCTGATCTTGGCGTGAATAATAGTATGTGAAGATGCCTCACCGCAAATGGACCGTTCTCGTGCGCCGCCGGGGGCTCTACTGGAGGAGCTTTTTGAGGTTGTCTTCGAGATACTCGGCGGTCACCGGGCCTTCGGGCGCATAGGCCACGGCCTCTTTGCAGAGATGATAAAGGGCGAGGGTCCGGGTCGGGGAGAGCCGGCGGCTCCCGGCCTGTTCCAGCACCAGGCGCATCAGCTCCAGCGCCACCTCCGCCTCGCTTTTCCGTTCTTCCATAGAGACACCTATCCTCCGGCCGGCTCCTGATCCGCGCTGGCTCGCGCAATGGTTCGCATTATAGCCGGACGATGAGGTTCGGGGACGGCTGCCTCTATGGTAAACTCGAATTCACCTTGGTCTTCGCGAGTTTTATATTCCGGTACATTTCGGGTGACGAGGGTGTTCGTGGGTAAGGTCGAGCGGGTCTACACCCGGTGCCCCGTGTGCGAACACGTTTTCCGCACGTTCTCGGTAAAAGGGTACACGACCGTCGGGCGTGAAACGGACCTTTGTCCCAAGTTCCCGGGCCGCCAGTCGGATGGCTCGCGGCTCATACAGGGCGCCGTAACGATGTGCCCGGCTTGCTCTTTCGCCTCTACAGAGGATTTCGTAGACCTGGACCTGGCCTTCGACCAGCGCTCCGACGTGGAGGACCGTCTCCAGGAAGACGGACTGTTGCGGGTCTTCCGCGCGAGCCCGCCACCGTGGCTCGCCTTCCACGCCGCCGAGATCTGCGGCCAGGAACAGGGGTACCGGGCGCGAGACCTGGGAGATATCTGCCTCCGGGCCTCCTGGGTCTGCCGCAAGGAGAGAGAACAACCCTTCGAGAGCACCTTCCAGCTGCGGGCCGTGCGCTACTTCCTCAGGTCCCTCGAACACGAAGGTCTCTACGGACGCGAGCTCTCCGTTACGACCTACCTCGTCGGCGAGCTAAACCGGCGCCTCGGACGCCACCGCGAAGCCCTCAACTGGTACGTCAACGCCGAACGCACCATCGAAGACGAGGGCCTTGCCTGGCTGGGCCGCCTTATCTCCCAGCAGAAAGAGCGGGCGCGCGAGCAAGCGGCTTAGCAAGCTTAGATTAACCGATCGTCGCTTCCACCACCTGCTCCCCGGCATCCTTGTTCGGAACCCAGTAAGAGACGCCACCTATGTATTGAGGGGAACCCGGGTAGATCCCGGCCGGCTCCTCGTTCCTCCAAAGCCACGTCTGGAGCGCGAAGCGGGCAGCCTCGATGGGGTTCATGTTTGTCTCGGTGTTGTTCAGGACCGCCCGCGCCGCACGCGGCAAGTAGGCCAGCTTAGACGGCGAGGTCGCCTCCCGGACCAGCGCGGTCAGGAACTTTTGCTGGTTGCCGATCCTTCCTATATCCGCCGAGGGCGTGCCCCGGTAGCGGACGTAGGCCAGGGCCTCGAAGCCGTCTAGCGTCTGTTCTCCGGCGGGTATGTCGGCGTAGCGGCCGTCGAGGTTGTAGGCGATGGGCTCTTCGACGTTTATAGTGACGCCCCCCAAGGCGTCCACGATCTCCTCTACACCGCCGAAGTTCAGCACCACGTAGTTGCCTATGCGCACACCGGTTAGTTTTTCTAGAGTTTCGACGGTCAGGCTCGGTCCATCGTAGGCCAGGGCGGCGTTTACCTTATCCTCTCCGACGCCGGGGATCTCGACCAGCGTGTCCCTTGGTACCGAGAGCGCACCTCCACCCGCCCGCGTCACGAGGATGGTATCCGAGCGTGAAGGCTCTTCCGCCCGCGCGTCGCTTCCGAGCAGCACGGCCCGCTGCGAGCCGACCGGCAGCAGCAGGTATGCCAGCAACGCCAAAAACGCCAGCGAGAGTGCCAGGAGAAAAAGCCGCAACGGTCTCAGACGGTATCCGGTACTGTATTTTCTCGTAACCACGCCCGGATAAAAGCACAGTATGTGGAGTATATCCACGTGTGGCGGCGTAATTCTTCACCCACGAGAGGCCGGTATTCCGGTTATACTCCTACACGTGGAGAAGTTAAGGAAAAGCGCCTTCGGTGTAAGCGAGGAGCGCGTGGCCTGGGAGGGTCTCGCCGCCTCTTGCACCCCGCCGATCCGTCGTCTGGGCGCGTTCCTGCTCGTGGGCTTCGCCGCCTTTATAACGCTTACGAGCGCCGTCGTGCTTTTTTACAACGTCTTTGGTGAGCGACGGGTGGAGGGCCAGGGCGTATCGGTTCCGGCCGAAGCTTTCTACATCACGCTGGCCTTGAGCTTCGCGCTCGCGCTCGGCGGGTTCTTTATCTGGCTCACCCGGAGCCTCCGCAACTACGCTTCGTTCGCCGACCTCCTGCGGCGAGGAGGCCTGGACCCCAAGCGCCCGACGCTCTCCGGCCTCCGGGCCTACCCCGACGAACAGCTCCTCGCGCTCCGGAGCCGGTACGGCCGGGCCGGAGAGGGTATGTTCAAAGACCGCCTGGAACGCGTCTTCGGGTTCCATCCCGACGATTCCTTCTCCCTGGCGCCCTTGAGCGTGCGGCCGGACACGTTCGAGACGAACGCCCTGCGGGTCGAGTGGGAGACCAACCTCATCCTCCGCCAAGACGAGCCGATGCCGGAGATTTCCTGGTGGACCGAGGGCCGGACCGGGCTCCTCCCCCGCCAGCCAAACGAGACCCGGAGGCTGGTATACGCCCTCCGCTACACGACCGACTCCGTCAGGGAGCTAAAGCGCCGCTACGGCTACCGGACCGACCACTGGCACACCACGGTGCCCGAAGGCCAACTCTTCGACGCCCTGCGGGACCTCGAAGACGCCCGCCGGATACGGACCGCCCTCTCCCGCAAGCCCCGCCACACGTAGGACCGCCTCTCGCCGGGCTTCGCGCGAGAACCGGCGGAGAGCTTTCCACGGCCGGGCTGCTAAAGTACCCGGATGGAAACCAACTTCGGCAACTCTTCTCCCTACACCGTCGGGGTCGAGGAAGAGTTCCAACTCGTAGACCCGAACACCCGCGAGCTTAGCCCCGCTATAGACGCCGTGCTCGCCGCGGCGTCCGCCGGCAACGGGCTCGACTGGATCTCCTCCGAACTCTCCCAATCCTGCGTGGAACTCGTCTCCCCCGTGTTCGAGAGCGTGCCCGAGATGGGGAGGGAGCTTCCCGGTCTCCGGCGCAAGCTCGGGGGTCTGGCGCGAGGGTGCGGCGTCGCGCTCGCCGCCGCCGGCACCCACCCATTCTCCAACCCGGTAGAACAGCCGTTTACCGAAGGGGATCACTACCTCCGGGTCGAGGAGAGGATGGGGTGGGTCGCCCGCACGCAAGCCATCTACGGGCTCCACGTCCACGTCGCGGTGCCGGACGAGGAGCAGGCCATCCGGGCGATGGGCGTGTTGGCGCGGCACGTGCCGCTCGTGATCTCCCTCTCCGGCAACTCCCCTTTCTGGCGCGGCTCCGATACCCGGCTCTCCTCCACGCGCATAAAGGTGTTCGAGATATTCCCCCGCTCCGGCCTCCCGCCGCTTTTCCGCGACTGGCGAGAGTTCGAGCGGCACGTCGATACGCTCGTCGCCTCCGGCAACGTCCCGGACTATTCCTGGTGCTGGTGGGACGTTCGTCCCCACCCAAAGTTCGGCACCGTAGAGCTCCGTTCCCCCGACGTCCAGGCGGAAGTCTCCCACACCCTGGCCCTCACGGCCCTGACGCAGTGCCTCGTCGCCACCGCCGACGAACGCGAGCCCGAGAATCCGCTGCTAACCGACGAAAACAAATGGCTCGCCACCCG
>JBARZM010000280.1:0-7913 GCA_049650095.1 Rubrobacteraceae bacterium
GGCTCGCCTGCTTTGCTGAGGGGCGTGGCGAGAAGACAGTCACGGATCGCAGGTCGCTCGGCGTCCAGACCGTGGAGTTGGCGAAGATTGGGGGGAGTGTAGGACGTTGCCGGGACTTCGACCGCGCGTTCATGCCGGTATGCTCTTGCCGGGGCGAACGGTGGAGGCGCGTGGATAAGGCTCTGCGTGAGGGACAGCAGTTGCCTCCGGTAAAGCTCTACAAGCTCGGTGAGCAGTACTTCGTGGAAGACGGCAACCACCGTGTATCGGTCGCCCGTTACCGGGGCTTTCCGATGATAGAAGCCGAGGTTACGGAGTTGCTCACCGGGTCGGGTGCCACCATCCCGGTCAACGGACCCGGAGGTGGTGGGCGATGGTAGCGGGGTTGCGGGTGGCCGGCAGGCTCTTTAGCAGGGTCCCGGTGCTGTCCGACCGGGTCGTGCTGGCAACCCTGGCGACCTTCGCGGTCCTGACGGTGTTCGCCCCGGCCCAGGCGCTGGAGAGCTTCGGGTTCACTTTGGGCAGCCTGTGGAGCATAGCCGGTTTCCTGCTGTTTTCGGTGTCGTTCGCCGCCTACGCGCGGGCGAGCGCCGCGGACCAACTCACGGCGAAGGTTTTTGCGACGGGCGGCGTCGTCACGGTGGTTTTTGCGGCGTCGGCTTTCGGGGTTTTGTCGCCGTTCTGCTCTTGCGGGGTGGTGCCGATCGTGGCCGCGCTCTTGGCCGGCGGCGCCCCGCTCTTCGCCGTGATGGCCTTCTGGATGTCCTCCCCGCTGATGGACCCGGAGATGTTCTTGCTCACCACCGGGGAACTCGGTGCGGGTTTCGCCGGGGCGCGGCTGGTCGCCGCGTTCGGGATGGGCCTCGTGGCAGGCTATGCGACCTGGGCCTTACAGCGCCGGGGAATGCTGGAGAACCCGCTAAAAGCGTACGATTCGTGCCGCACGGGCTCCGTGGAAGAACCGGACGCCCTGGTCTGGGCGTTCTGGCGCGAGCCGGACCGGCGGGCGACGTTCGGCCGGGAATTCAGGCGTACCGGCTTTTTTCTCGCCAAGTGGCTCACGCTCGCGTTCGTGTTGGAGAGCCTCATGGTCTCCTACGTCCCGGCGAAGGCCGTGGGCGGGCTTCTCGGCTCCGGAAGTTGGCTCTCGGTGCCGCTCGCCGTTGCGGTAGGGGTACCGACCTATCTCAACGGTTATGCCGCCATCCCCACGGTCGGCGGCCTGATGGACCTCGGTATGTCCGGGGGGGCCGCGCTCGCGTTTATGACGGCCGGGGGCGTCACCAGCATTCCGGCGGCGATGGCCGTCTTCGCGGTCGTCAAGCGCCGGGTGTTCGGCTGGTATCTCGCGCTGGCACTGGCCGGCTCCGTGCTCGCGGGGTTCGGCTACGCCGCGCTGCTCTAGTCAGGCTTTTCGGTGTTCGGTGGCCACGTTGTAGGTACCATCGGGGAGGGTGGAGAGTTCGTAGTCGCCGAAGAGGATCGGATCGGAGGCGTGGAGGCAGAGGAAGAGGCGGAGTGCTAAAGCCCGGATCTCGCTTTCCGCGTGCGCGTCGGCCCGCATCTCGATTATGTGCCTTAGAGCCCGCACGTTGCCGGTGAAGACCATCGGGGCCTCGGTCTCGTTTGGCAGTAGGGAACGGGCGGTCTGCTGGACCTTTTTGCGGGCGTCGGTCTTGTAGTCGGCGGAGAGCATCGCGGCGCCTCCTTCTTGCCGTTCCAGCAGGCTGTCCGCCATCGTCTCGTACTCGGCGGCGGCCCGGTCGGCCCGGTCTTCGAAGAGGCGGTGCAGGTCTTCGTCCTCCTGGTACTCGGGGCGTTCGACGAAGCGCAATACCGAGCCCGAAACGTAGCGTTGGGAGATTTGGGAGAACCCGGCGCCGGCGCGATGCCGGACCAACTCGTGGGTGACGCTGCGGCTTATGCCGTACAGCAGGAAGCTGAAGCTGGCGTGCTCCAGCACGGATCCATGTCCCGCCGAAGTCAGCCGCTCGAAGTATGCGGCGGCGTTTTCGTTTGTCGTTCGGCGAGGTCCAAAGCTCGCGTAGCAGAGTTGCCCCGCCGTCTTGCAAAGCTGGGAGGAGTCCGGGAGCTCGGTCGGGTCGTTGAGGTAATCCGGGAAGCCGAGTTCGGGATCAAACCCTTCGAGAAAGCCTTCGAGGCCCGCGACGTTGGTCTGTGGACGCGCGAGCATAACGACACCGGGCTTTTTGAGGTATGGGGTGCCGCTTTCGGTGAGATGTGTGGCGGAGTGGACGGCCGGGAACCCTCCGGTCTTGTCTCCGCCAAGTTCCTCGAAAATCCCTGATATCAGGTCAGTCCTCTGCTCGCTCGTCTCCACTAGACTCCCTTCTGTTCTTTTGCCGGAGGCTTTCGCCGGAAGCTCTCGCCGAAGGTTATCTAATTTCCCGGGACGCGTCCGCGATGCCGGTTACCTTCCGGCGGGATGGCTGGGGATGTTGACCCAGGAGGCCGAGTAGCCCGCCATCTGGAGGCTCTGCACCACTGTCGAGGGGTCTTCGGCGGCGAGCCGGAAGACCATGGTGCGGCTGCCGGCGCGTTTTTCGGGGGCGGATAGGGCGCTCACTATATCCACGTCCAGGTCACGGATTATCTCCGCCACGTCGGCGAGCACCCCGCTCGTGTTCGAGGTTTGAACTTCGATCTGGCTGCCCGACTCGTGAACCCCGGTGAGCATCACGAGGGCCCGCATTACGTCCGTGGAGGTAACGATGCCGATCAGGTCCCGCCCCTCCACGACCGGCAAGGCGTCGAGCTTGCGTTCGTACATCTCCCTGGCGGCGTATCCGGTTGGGTCTTGCGGGTGGGCCGTGACAACCTCCCGACTCATGACTTCCTCCACCCGGATGTTTCGCATGGTATCTTCCCGGTTCGGGTCGTCAGGTGCCGGGCTGGCCTCGCTGAGGTCCCGGTCCGAAACGATGCCGACGAGCCTCTCGTCTTCCACGATCGGCACGTGGCGTATATCTTGCTCCCGGCAGAGATCCAGGGCCGCGGCGACGCTGGCGTCCGGCGTCAAGGTCGCAAGCTCCCGGGTCATCAAATCTCGTACTAGCAGCATTTTGCCTCCCTCGGCGTCGCGGTGTGGGCGCGTCCCGGAAATCCCCGTACAACACTGCCCTTACCCAACACTCTACCAAATACGGGCGAAACGCGGGCGTTCGGCATCCACGAGGGCGGAAGAGCCCCCGTGAGTAACGCTATACCGCCTCGGAGAGGGCCTGCCGCAGGGTGCCCGAATGGCGTCCGGTGCGGATGGTCCTTAGGGCTTTTATCTCTACCTGCCGCGCCCGTTCTTGGGAGATTCCCAGGGTCTCGGATACTTCGCGCAAGGTGCGGATGTTGCCGCCGTCGAGCCCGTGGCGCAACTCCAGTACCTTTGCCTCGCGCTCGGGGAGTGTCCTGACGGCCTCGACGAGCGTTCGTTCCCATTGTCCGGCATCGACGCGGGCGTAGTCCTCGCCGGAGCGTTCGTCCGGCAGTAAGTCCCCCATCTCGGAGCCGTCCTCGACGCCGAGCCTGGCGTTGATGCTCCCGATCGGCTGTCCCACCTCGCGCAGTCGCCGGGCGTCTTCGGGCTTTATCTCAAGCCGCGCGGAGAGCTCCTCGTCGCTGGCGTCACGCCCGAGCTCGAGGCTTAGAGCGGCCTCGGTCCGGCGCAGCCGAAACAGGGAATCCACGACGTGGGCCGGGAGCCGCACGGTGCGGGCCTGATCGGCGATGGCGCGGGTCATGCCCTGCCGTATCCACCACGTAGCATAAGTCGAAAAGCGGTTGCCCATGGCCGGGTCGAACTTCTCGACGGCCCTTATCAGGCCGGCGTTGCCCTCCTGGATCAAATCCTCGAAAGACACCCCCCGTCCCCGGTATTTCTTGGCGACGGAGATGACCAACCTTAAGTTCGACTCGATCAGCCGCCGGCGGGCCTTTTTGTCGCCCTCCCGGGCGCGCCGGCTGAGATCCCGCTCCTCGCCCGCGTTTAGCAACCTGCCGCCCCGTATCCTGCCAAAATAATGCGTGAGGGTGTCTTGCTCCATCCCGTCCCCTTTCTCTCTAGCCACGCGGCTTTTTTCCGTCGTGGTCTCCAATATGGTCTTCACGCCTCGTTACGCTGCGGAAGGCCCGTCGTCGGCGCCCCGAACCCTTGGCCCCGCATGGGTCACAAACTTTTCGAGAACCCGGCTGTCCAGGCTGGAGGTGACGACCCAACTCTCCCCACACGAGCACTCGAAAGATAAAATCCGCCGTCCCTCTTCAGACTGTCGCGCCACGGATTCCTTGAACGAAGCCAGGCAGCATAGCGGCAACCCACGAACGTATATCTCTTTCTCCGGCTCTCTCTGCGGCGCGAGCGTGGTGTCCGCCCGCAACGAGCCCCGCACCGGGTCCTTTTTCTTCACGCGGCCCCCTTTCGCTCTTCCCCACGCTCCGCGATACGCTCCGCGAAGGCGCATTCTTCCGGCTCGGCGGATGGCGCGGCCTGCCACATCGCCCCGCACGACAGGCACTCGAAGGATTCCTCCGGGCCTTGCAATGAGGACCGGGAGTCACGCCGGCAGCAATCCGGCAGGTCTTGCTCGTGGAGCACTTCCCCGCCGAGGGCCGCCATCCAAAGTCTCACTACGCCGCCTTTCCGGAGAGGCGGCCGATCCACTCACTCGCCTCCTCGCGGGTGAGGTCGTTTACCGGCTTGCCGACCATCTCCTCGAACTTAACGACACCATCCTCTACCACGTCGGAGATCAGGACCTCCAGGTAGTTGAGCTGCTTGCGCGTGGCGGGCAAAGCCGCCCGGTCTTCTTCCCGAACCCGCCGGTCCTTCGCCTCCGCCTCTTCCTGCATCGGGGCCTCGGCCGCCACCGGAGACCCGGCGCGTCCGGCTTCTTCATCCCCACCGAGCTCCTCCAGCGCCGCGACGCCGACGTTGATCGCATCCCGCAAAGCCCGCGCCTTCGCCCGGGTTTCAGCCATCCGGATAATATGCGGAACTATGGCCCGGCCCACGTTCTCGGGGCTCGCATCACCAATACCACTGAACTTCCCTTCCTCCGTCCGGACGACGGCCTTAACGATGGCGACCTCGCCGTTGCCGGCTTCCGGTATCTGCAACAACTCCGTCTCTATGCTCCGCAGGCCGCGACCGTGGGCCTCTTCGAGAAGCCCCGCGTACAGCACGAACTTCCGGCCTCCACGCTCGATCATGTACTCTTCCCGCACGGCTATGCCTCCTTCTTTGACTCTAAACTCATGCCCTTATCGCTGTCCTCACTGAACTGAGTGAGACTGGGAATAAAATAAAACATCAGGCGATACGCTCGTAGGTATATTGGCGTCCGCCGGGGGCGGCTGTCTCTACCCTGCGGTGGATCAGACCGAGCTTGGCGAGCCGGGTCGCCCGGTTGTTGCAGGCGGTGTGGTTGAGGTCCAGCTTTTTGGCGAGGTCCGCGTTGGTTATGGACCCGGACTCCTGTATCGCCTGCAGGGTCTCCACCAGATGCTCCGGTATCTTCCCGACCAGGCCAGGCTCGGCCCCGATCTCATCGACCCGCACCATAGCCAGCGAACGCTGCCGCAACGAAGCCTCGACGTTCTCCAGGAGATCCCGGTCCCCCTCGACCAATACGAGATGCCGCTCGCCGTACTCCCCGCCCGCGACCCGCGACACCAGTATCCCCAGCGCCTCGTCGGCGAACGAGTAATCCATGAGCTCCGCGCTCCGGGTGTCCACGTACAACACCCCGCCCTCCGGCAACTCCACCAGCGCCTCTTCCAGCGCGCCCCGGACCGCCCGGCCCGACTTGCGGGTCACCAGCAGCTTGCCGCCGAACTCTCCACCGGCTACCTCGAAGAGCTTGCTTTCGCGCTCCTCATCCACCGAACTTGTCCTCATTGTCTTCAGTGAAATCATTTGACTGGATTATAAGGGCTCTCCTCGAAGAAAACAACCTCGTATTTGGGAGATATTTCTGGCTCATGCGGAGGTCGCTTCTTGCGGTTTTCGGGGCAGGGATACCCGGACGAAGGTGCCGGGAAAGGCGGGGACGTTGCGGGAGTTCTTCCGGTTCTCATAGACGGTGACACGTCCGGAGCCGCTACGGAGGGAGAGCGAGCCCCCGGAGCGGCCGGCGATTTGGGCGACGAGCGCGAGGCCGCCGCCGCGTCCGATCTCTCCGGTGCCGGAAACGCCCATCATGAGGGCCTGGCGGAGGGCGTCGTTGTCGGTGGTGGTGTGGTCGGCGAGGTTCGGGTTTCGGGAGAGGGTTTCGCGGACGCCGGCCCCGCCGTCAGCGATCGCCACGAGCACCTCTTCGCCTTCCCGCTCCCCGGACCGCGCGCCGTGGCGGCCGCTTACGATGTGTTGGTAGGCCTGGACGGCGGCGTAAGCCCCGAAAGAGGACGAGCCGTGTTCGGCGGCGTTGGCGCAGATCTCCGATAGGACGGAGCAGACGGCGACCCGCTCCCTCAACCGGTAGCCCTGGTTTTCGAGGATCTCCGAGATACGGTTTATGATGCCCGGTATCTCCTCTTCGTCTTGGAAGTTGATCAGCTCTTGAAGGGTGCCGGGGTTGTGCCGCTGACGGGCTTCGAGGGAGAGGACGTCCGCGTTAGTTTGTACCCGGCCGCCGAAGAGTTGGAAAAAGTTCATCCGCTCCAGGTAAGCCGGGACGTCGCGGCCCGAGAGAACGACGCCCACGTCTTCGGAGCGTGGGATCAGGAACTCCAAAAACGCGGCCAGCCCGCAGATACCGGCGGGCTCGACGAACTCGACCTCCCGGAGATCCAGGGCGACCGGCTCCCCGTCCAGCCGTTCGGCGGCCTCGAAGGCCGGGTCCAGGCTGCCCAAAGTCAGGACACCACTCATCGTGCCCCGACTCCGGACGTTCAGTTTGAGTTGCGTACGCATCGGCGTAATTGTAGTCCGCCGGGAGAAAGAATACGCCGGCCAACTATTCCGGATTACCCGTCGCGCTTGAGTTCGTAGAAAAGTTCGGTGTAGCGGCGATTGTCGTAGCGGCTGATGATGGAGCCGCTCCCGACTTCCGTAAACCCGCACTTCTCGAATACCCGCTGCATACGGTGGTTGTGGGAGAGGGTCGAACCTCGCACCACCCGGAGATCCAGGTCGCCGAACACGTGGCCGACGAGCAGGTCCACGGCCTCGCTCGCGTAGCCCCGGCCCCTGAGCGTCTCCGGCCCGATCTTTATCCCGAGTTCGCAGCCATCGTAACGGAAGTCGTACAGGGTAGCCATGCCGATAGGTTCGCCCTCGGCCTCTATTATGAACGTCTTTACGCTCTTCGTGGCCCAACGGGAGAGATAATCCCGGCGGGCGGCGGAGAGGGAGACTGAGATCGGGGCCCGCCCGTTCCACGCGGCGAGCTCCGGGTCTTTGTCCCAGGCGTAAGCGACCTCCACGTCCGCCTCCTGGGGAGGACGCAAGGTTACCGATTCACCCCGCATCTTCTTGATCTCTTCCGCGTAGATAGCCGGCTCCTTCTCTCTGCTTCTATACTACACGCTACTACACACGCCAGCGCCAAACGCCAGCGGCCACGCCCCCGTCGGAACACCGTCGGTACACCGTCGAAGCAACTTTCGAGGAGAACCCAGTCCCCCGATTCCGGGCAAAGAAAAAGGGCCGGTGTCTATACAAGGGTGAGACCCTTTTCCGGCCCTTAGCGGTTCCTTAGACGAAACCGCTAGGATGATACATAGATTATAATCCTGGCCCGACCGCTACGCAAGCGCCGGCGGGCGCGGGCAACAAACTTTAATCTTTCTGTTCCCGCCGGCCAATGCTATAATCCCGGCTCACGGGCCGCTAGCTCAATTGGCAGAGCAAAAGACTCTTAATCTTTAGGTTCCAGGTTCGAGTCCTGGGCGGCTCACTC
>JBARZM010000281.1:0-16376 GCA_049650095.1 Rubrobacteraceae bacterium
AACGTGGCCCCGTGGATGCCGTCCCGGCCGGTCTTCGAGCCGATCAGGACTACCAGGTTCCCCTCCCCACTGGCCCGCGCCCGAACCACGTCTTCCGTCCGGATGAGCCCCACGCACATCGCGTTGACCAGCGGGTTCCCGGCGTAAGCCGGCGAGAACTCGACCTCGCCGCCCACGGTCGGCACGCCAACGGCATTGCCGTACCCGCCGATACCGCGCACTACCTCGCGCAGCAGGTAGTCGTTGCGCCCCTCGCCGGGCGGCCCGAATCGGAGCGAGTTCATCGAAGCCACCGGCCGCGCGCCCATCGCCAGGATGTCCCGGATTATGCCGCCGACCCCGGTCGCCGCCCCCTCGTAGGGCTCGACGGCCGAAGGGTGGTTGTGACTCTCCATCTTGAAGGCAACCGCCCAGCCATCCCCCACTTCGATCACGCCCGCGTTCTCCCCCGGCCCCTGCAAAACCCGCTCCCCATCGTTCGGGAACCGCCGGAGCAGCGGGCGGGAGTTCTTGTAGCCGCAGTGCTCGCTCCACATAACGGAGAGCAGCGATAGCTCCAGATAGTTCGGTTCCCGGCCCAAGAGTTCCAGGATGCGTTCGTACTCGTAATCCGAGAGTCCGAGGGCGCTGTAAGTCTCCTGGACGTTCAAACCCCGGCCCCGGCCATTACCGAACTCAAGATCCGCAAGCCCGAGTCGGAACCCAGCACGTCCTCGGAGACCCGCTCCGGATGCGGCATTATGCCGACGACGTTCCGGCCCTCGTTGCAGACGCCCGCGATGTCGTTCGCAGACCCGTTCGGGTTCTCCAGATACCGGAGCACCACCCGCCCCTCGTCTTCCAGCGCCGCCAGGGTCTCCGGATCAGCGAAGTAGTTGCCCTCGTTGTGGGCCACCGGCAGCGTAAGCTCTTCACCTACGTCGCAGCCGGCGGTCCACGGCGTGTCCACGCTCTCTATACAAGTCTTGACCCGCGTACACACGAAGCGCATGTTGATGTTCTGCAACAATGCACCAGGCAGGAGGTGGGCTTCGGTGAGTACCTGGAAGCCGTTACAGACGCCGAGGACCGGGCCGCCGTCGCGGGCGAACTCTTCGAGGGCGGGCATGACTTTCGCGAAGCGGGCGATGGCGCCGGGGCGGAGGTAGTCGCCGTAGGAGAAGCCGCCCGGTACGATCACGGCGTCCACGCCTTTCAGGTCCGGGTCGGCGTGCCAGAGTTCGACGGGGGTGGCCCCGATCAGTTCTGCGGCGTGCAGCGCGTCCCGGTCGCAGTTCGATCCGGGGAAAACGGTAACCCCGATCCTCAACCTACTACCTCCCACTCGTACTCTTCGATGGTCGGGTTGGCGAGGAGACGTTGGCACATGGCGTCAACCTCGTCGGCGTTCTCTACCCGCAGCTCGATCAGGCGTCCGATGTGTACCGTCTCTACACCCTCGAAACCAAGGGCCGGGAGGGCGCTCTTTACGGCTTCTCCTTGCGGATCCAGGATGCCTTCCTTCGGTCGTACCAGGACACGAACCTTCACTATTCTGTGATCCTCCTTAGCATCTCGGCGTAGGCCTCTTCGACGCCACCCAGGTCGCGGCGGAAACGGTCCTTGTCCAGCTTCTCGTTCGTCTCCTTGTCCCAGAAGCGGCAGGTGTCCGGGCTGATCTCATCGGCCAGCATCAGGTTTCCCTCCGCGTCGCGCCCGACCTCTATCTTGAAGTCCACGAGCAGGATCCCGCGCCCGTCGAAGAACGGCCAGAGCAACTCGTTCACCCTCTGGCCAAGCTCTTCGCAGAACTCCAGGTCTTCGTCGGGGACGCCCAGCTCCCGGAAATGGTGCCAGTTGAGCAGCGGGTCCCCGAGGTCATCGCGCTTGTAGCACAACTCGACTACCGGGGCGTGGAGCTTCGTTCCTTCTTCGTAGCCGATAAGCCGGGCCAGCGAACCGGCGGCGACGTTCCTTACGATGACCTCTACGGGGAGCATGTCGAGCTTCTTCGTCTTTATGGTTACCGCGTCCATCTGGCCGAGGAAGTGGGTCGGGATGCCGTTCTTCTCCAGGTAGGTGAAGAGCGCGGCGCTGATGGCGGCGTTCGTGTGCCCCTTGCCCTTCCACGAGCCCCGTTTCTGGGCGTTGAAAGCCGTCGCGTCGTCCTTGTAGCGGTGGAGCAGTACGTCTTTTTCTTCGGTGGTGAAGACTTTCTTTGCCTTGCCCTCGTACAGCAACTCTTCAGTCACCCGCAAGCCTCTCTTTCAGTTCCTCGACGCGGTCGAAGACGACCCCGAGGTTGCGCAGCGCGTAAGAGGGTTCGAAAAGTTCATCGAGGTCCTCCCCGAGCCGGTCGCGCACCTCTACGTTCTCTTCCAGCAGTTCGCGGAAGTTGCCTCCCCCCTGCCACGCCCGCATCGCCGCGCCCTGCACCACGGCGTAGGCGTCGTCGCGGGTCATTCCGGACTCGACCAGCGCGAGCAGGACGCGCCCGGAGAAGACGATGCCGCCACCCAGGTTGAGGTTCTCGCGCATCCTATCTTCGTTGACGTCCAGGCCGCGCAGCACGCGCTGCGTGGTGCGGAGCATGTAGAAGGCCAGCACCGTCGAGTCCGGGAGTACGACCCGTTCGGCGGAGGAGTGGGAGATGTCCCGCTCCTGCCAGAGGGCGTTGTTCTCGAAGCCGACGGCGGCGTTGGCGCGTAGGATGCGGGCCATGCCGGTCAGGCGCTCGGCGAGGATGGGGTTGCGTTTGTGGGGCATCGCGGATGAGCCCTTCTGTCCGCGGCCGAAAGGTTCGGCGAGCTCCCGGACCTCGGTTCGCTGGGAACCCCGGATCTCCACGGCGATCTTCTCCAAAGTCGAGCCCAAAATGGCGATTGCCGAAAGCACCTCGGCGTGCCGGTCCCGCTGCACGACCTGCGTGGAAGCCGGCGAAGAAGAGAGCCCGAGATCCTCGCAGGTAAGCGCCTCGACCTTCGGGTCCACGTTTGCGTAGGTCCCGACGGCGCCGGAGACCTTGCCCACAGCGGCCACCTCGCGGGCGTGGGCGAGCCGCTCAAGGTTCCGTTCCATCTCGAACGCCCACACCGCGGCCTTGTGCCCGAACGTCGTGGGCTCCGCGTGAACCCCGTGCGTCCGCCCCACCATCACCGTCTCGCGGTGCACGAGCGCCAGTTCCGCCAGCACCAGCGCCAGCGCCTTCGCCTCCCCGATAATGAGGTCCAGGGCGTCCCTCAGTTGCAAGGCCCCGGCGGTATCCAGCACGTCGGAGGAGGTCAGGCCGAAGTGGAAGTGACGCGACACGTCCCCGGCGTACTCAGCAACCGTAGAGACGAAAGCTATTACGTCGTGGTTCGTCTCGGCCTCGATCTCCTGAATACGCTCCACGGTAAAGTCCGCCTTCCCGGCCAACTCCTCCACTTCGTCCGAGGGGATCTCACCCAGTTCGGCGCGGGCGCGGCAGACGGCCAACTCCACCTTGAGCCAGGCTCGGTATTTCGCCTCTTCGGTCCAGACGGCGCCGATTTCCGGGAGGGTGTAGCGTTCGATCAAGATAAGCTCCCCGAATGTGCGCCACTAAAGCGCCTACGCTTCAGCAGTAAGACGATAGCGTCTGCGAAGACAGCGTTGGCGATAACAAGAAACGCTATGGTCGTAATAGAAGGTCCCAAATCTGCAGTGCCTTTATAGACGGCGTTTAGCAACAGAAGCCCCAAAAATATCAATCCCGTGTAGAGTACCGAGCAACGCCGAATATGGTCGAAAATTCCGGGTCGATTCAATCCTTCCAACCAAAGAAGTCCCCAACCCGCCAACCCGGACACAGTGCTCAACAGTAAGATCGGCATCAGGTAGAACGAAATCCCCGGCAGCCAGGAAACGTAGACAATAGCCACCGACACCTGCAAGATTGGAACCGCCACGAGCAAGATAGCCGCGGCGTAGACGAGGGGCGTTACGAACTTCACGGGAGAATCTAAAATTTCTCCGACGCGCAAGCTCATCCCTCTCGCCTCTCTACCAGTATTACAGACTGTTGGCTCACAGCTCCTCAAGCTCCAGGGCTTCGAGGGCTATGTCGGTTCGGTATTGCATGCCGGGGAAGTGGATCTGCTCTACCGCCGCGTAGGCGCGGGCGCGGGCTTCCATGATGCTCGGCCCGATGCCGACGACGTTCAGGACCCGGCCTCCGGCAGTGTAGAACTTTCCGTTCCGCTCTTCGGTCGCCGCGTGGTAGATATATACGCCGGGCGGTATGTCGTCGAGGCCTTGTATCTCATCCCCGGAGGATGAAGTTTCCGGGTAACCTTCGGAGGCAAGGACGACGCAGACGGCCTTATCTGCGGACCAGGAGATCTCCCGCCGCGAGATGTCTTCTTCGGTGGTGGCGAGCATTAGTTCCAAAAGGTCCGTGCCCATCCTTGGCAGTATCACCTGCGTTTCCGGGTCGCCGAAACGGCAGTTGAATTCCAGGGCTTTCGGGCCGCTCTCGGTCACCATCACCCCGGCGTACAAAAGGCCGGAGTAGGAAGCCCCGATCAGGTCGAGGTGGCGGAGGGTTGGGCGGATGATTTCCTCCAGCACCTCGGCGTAGGTCGCGGGCTCCATCCACATTATCGGGGAGTACGCGCCCATGCCGCCGGTGTTCGGGCCTTCGTTGCCGTCGAAGATGGGCTTGTAGTCTTGGGCCGGGAGAAACGGCAGGACTTCCTCGCCATCGGTCATGACGAAGATCGAAGCCTCCCGCCCGACGAGGCACTCTTCTATGACCAGCCTCTCCCCGGCCGCCCCGAACCTCCCGTCGAAGATCTCCCGCACGGCTTCCTCGGCCTCTTCACGACTCTGGGCCACTACCACACCTTTGCCGGCCGCGACGCCATCGGCTTTGACCACCACCGGGTATTCGGAGCGCGACCGGAGGTACGCCAGCGCCGCCGGTTGCCGGTCAAAGACCTCGAAGTCGGCGGTGGGGACCCCGGCGCTGCGCATGACCTCCTTGGAGAAAACCTTCGAGCCTTCTATCCGGGCGGCGGCGCGGGATGGGCCGAAGATTTTGAGGCCCGCCTCCATGAAGCACTCGGATATACCCCCGATCAAGGGGTCCTCCGGTCCGACGACCGTCAGGTCTATCTCGTTATCCCGGGCGAAATCCCGCAGGGCCGGATAGTCTTCGATGGGTATGTCAACGGGGGTGGCGATGCGGCTCGTCCCGGCGTTTCCGGGGGCGGCGTACATCTCGGGCGTGAGGGGGCTCGCGGCCAAAGTTTCGACCAGCGCGTGTTCGCGCCCGCCGCTACCGACCACCATGACCCGCACGGCCCTAGGCCCCGATCCTCTCTACGATCGCCTGGTCTCGCTCGGGACCCACACTGATCATGCACAACGGCGCGCCTATCTCGGCTTCGACGAACTCGACGAAATCCCGGGCCGCCTCCGGCAGGTCCACCCGCATCCGGCACCCGGTAATGTCCACGCCCCAACCGGGCAGGCTCTTGTATACCGGCTTCGCGTGGTGGAGGTCTGTCTGGTGCATCGGGTATCCGTCCACCCGCTCGCCGTCTATCTCGTAGCCGACGCAGATGTTTACCTCCTCTACCGCCGAGAGCACGTCGAGCAGCGTGATCGCCAGGTGGGTTATGCCGTTTAGCTGCGCCGAATGTTTGACGGCGACGAGGTCCAACCATCCGCACCGGCGGGGCCTTCCGGTCGTGCTGCCGTACTCGTGCCCGGCCTCGCGCAGCTTCTCCCCGTTTTCGTCGAAGAGCTCCGTCGGGAACGGACCGTCGCCGACCCTGGTGGTGTACGCCTTGGTAACGCCGACGATCTGGCCCAGCTCCTTCGGCGGGATGCCGGTCCCGACTATCGCCCCCCCAATAGAGGGGTTCGACGAAGTTACAAACGGGTAAGTCCCGAAGTCGTTGTCCAGCAGCGCCGCCTGGGCCCCTTCCAACAACACGTGCTCGTTCCGGCCAAGAGCTTCGCGCAACACCGCGCCCGTGTCGGAGACCATCGGCTCCAGCAACTCCCGGAATGAGAGCAAGCGCCGCACCATATCCTCCACCTCGAAAGGCTCTTCGCCGTAGACCCCCTCGAACAAGGCGTTCTTCTCCCGCAAGGCCGCCGTCAACTTTGTCCGCAGAATACCTTCATCGAAAACGTCCTGAACCCGGATGCCGACCCGGGCCACCTTATCTTCGTAGGCGGGGCCTATACCGCGGTTGGTGGTCCCGATCTTTGCTTTACCCAACGCTTTCTCGCGGTGGGAATCCAGCCGGATGTGATACGGCATGATGAGGTGCGCCCGGCCGTCCACCTTCAGGCGGCTCCGGACGTCGATGCCCCGGTCCTCCATCTCGTGGACTTCCTGGGCCAGGACCTCCGGGTCTACGACGACGCCGTTGCCGATGGTACAGACAACATCCTCCCGGACTATGCCCGAAGGGATGAGATGTACGACGAACTCCTCTTCGCCCACCCGGATCGTGTGCCCGGCGTTGTTGCCGCCCGAGTAGCGTGAGACGTATCCGGCGTCTTTCGCCAGGGAGTCACACACCCGGCCCTTTCCTTCGTCTCCCCAGGCGAGCCCGAGCACGACCGTAGCCGTCAAACGACAACCTCCGAAACTTTTATCTGGATCCCCTCCGGACTTCGTGGCAATTCGGACAGTCTGAGTAGGACGAAGCGATCACCAACGATCTCTATACGCCTGCCGGTACCGCTTGCGTCGACCACGGTCGCAATGTAGCACATAGTGATTCCCTTTTGAATCGTCCGGCGGCTACTCGAACAGCACTACAGGCTCGCCGTAGTAGCGGATGCGGTTCTCTCGCCAGAACTTTCGCACGAAGTTTTTCAACTCTTCGTTGCGCTTCTCGGGGACGCCGTCGCGCAACTTCTCCAGCGGAAAACGGACGCCGAGAACCCGTTCGCGCACCCGAAAGCGGGTTATGCCCGCCGGCAAAACCTTCCCCAAGCGGACGACCTCGACCAGTTCCCGGGGCGTAAAGGGCCGGTAGCGGATCATCGCCTCCCCCGCTTCTAGTTCCACGGGAGCCTCCGAATCGACCCGGCGCACGACGCCTTCCGGATAGACTCTCCGGAGCCCCCACAACGCCTCTACCTCTGCCGCCAGCCCCTCGCCCCGGGCCTCTAGTAAGACTTCTTCGCTTCCGGAGGAGGTCACCCGGGCCAGCCAGGAATCACCGTAAGAGGTTTCGACCTCTCCTACGCCACGGAACCCGGGTAGCAACCCTTCGTCCACGATATGCCCCCAGCTCTCCGCAATGTCCGGGGGTTCGGTGGTTTGGACCAGGATGAGATCGCAACCCAACTCCTTGAGTGTCTGAAAACGGTGGGCGCCGTCGAGGACCAGGTAATCTTCTCCGTGGGGCGCGACGATGACCGGGTTGCGCTGTACGCCCTCGGCCTCCATCCTCCCGCGCAGTCGGTCCAGGCGATCCGGGTCGTGGGCCTCGTGCAGGATCAGGCGTTCGAGCGGCACTATCCGGAGGTCGTTGAGTGAAGAGATCAATTAGGTTCGGAAAGGTCTCCGGCGCGACTGACCGGCGGGATTAAGGGTCTCCGCCGCGTCGGCCCCAGATGAAATCCAGCAGGACGAAACCGCCGAAGTAGAAAAGGGCGATCAAGGCCATAAACCCGACGACGCTAATTAGTAGAAAAAGTGTATCCAACGCCCGTGGCCTTTCCGTAGAACTCGACCTATCGCCGTGAGTCGGGACGGCCGGATTCGAACCGGCGACCACTCGGCCCCCAGCCGAGTGCGCTACCAGACTGCGCCACGTCCCGACGCGCCGTTTGCAAGCCCAGATCATACCAGAAACACCCCGTGCTATCATAAAAATTCAATGTCACGGGCGGCCTTTTACATTAGAACGGACCCGGAGGGCAAACTGCCTTCCGCCGAGGATCAGAACGCCTCCATACAGGCCTACGCCGCGGCGAACGGACACGAGATCGTCGCGGCGTACGAAGACCTGGATGCGCCCGGCACACTCCTCTACCACCGCCCCGGTATAAAGGCCGCGATCAACAATATAAAAGAGGAGGAGGACTGGGAGGTCCTCATAGTTGCCGCCCCCCGGGCAATCTCGGACACCGAGTCGGCCCGGCACGAGTTCGTCCACAAGTTCTCGCTCTACAACAACCGGGTCGAATCACCGGCGCTGGACTGGGAAGACCTCCTCGCGGAAATGAAAGCCTACCGGCGCGCCATGAGCCGGCGTTGACGGCCGGCGGGTTGGGTAGTTTTCCGGCGACTTCGTCTATTAAATCGACGGTCCTTCGGGTAGTATGAGGGCGTGAGTGTTCTTCTAACCCTTATAGGAATATTGTCGCTCGTGTTGGCCCTTGCCGGGGTAGGGCTCGGGGTGTTCATGGCTACCAGCCCCAACGTCAGGGATCTGGGGCCGCTTTTTGCCCTCTGGTGGATACCGGCGGTCGCCGCCGCGAGCGGCATTTTGATGCGAGACTTGGTTACGTTCGTGATCGGGCTGGTATGCTTTTTGGTGGCCGGGGTGGTGTTCGTCGCGGCGGGAATCCTGATGCGGGGCCGCCGGGGAAAGCCCGGCAGCCGCCGGAAGAAATATCCCGGCCCGAGAAAGGCCGGCGATAGTAGCGGCGGCAGGTTCCGAAACCGGCCCGCCTCCTAAAGGAAGGTAGTGAAGATTTGGCGCTGATTCGGACGATACTAGCCCTGGTGATCCTGGTGATCCTCTTTCATATCGGCATCGTTTACGCGGGGGTAAATGCCGGCGTTAACGGCCTGACCGAGGTCATCTATAGCCTGGGAGAGTTGCTGGAATCTCCAGCCCAGGCCTTGCTCACGGTCCTGCCGCTCTCTGAGGAGCAACGGAACATAGCGAACCCGAATAGCTTTTATGCCGTGGCCTTTACCGCCGTTGGCGGCTACTTCTTGCTCTACCTCTTGCTCGGTGTGGGACGCGGCAGATAGGCTCTCCAGCGAGGCTCTCCAGCGAGACGCGTTTCCCGGACTAGGCTATCCGGTATTTCTTCATGAACCGCCGGTCTATGGCGTGCTTGAGACCGGCCGCGGCGCGGCCTTTCCAGACCAGCGGCCCGTAGATGGCGAGGCCGGTTTCGTCCCCCAACTCCAGGATGTATAGATAGCGTCGCTGGGGCTCGTACTCCTTTAGCGGCTTACCTTCGAGCGTGGAGATCAGGTTACGAAAGAGCACCGGCCCCTGACGGGTGGCGAAGACTCCCAACCGGGGCAGCGTGCCACCCCGGAAAGAGACCGAATCTCCTCCACCAAACAGCCGGGGGTCACTGACACTCCGCAAAGAGCCGCCTACCCACAACCCGCCGTCCTCGCCGGTAAGCAACGGGGTCTGGGAATTCCGGAACACGGCGGAGTGCGGCGTAATGCCCGTGGCGGTAACGAGAAGGCCGGCGGGGATCCTTCGCCCGTCCCGGGTCACGGCCTCGCCGTCTGAGCAGGCGGCGACGGGGGCCTCGAAGAGCACCTCGGCGCCCCGGCCGTTCAGGTATTCGAGCATCGCGCGCCGGGCTCTTTTCGGTGAAGCGTCGAGCAGCGCCGGGCCGGCTTCGGCGAGCCTGACCCGGCCACTACCGCCACCCTGGTCTATCAGGCTGGCGACGTTCGCCGCCACCTCGCACCCGGCGGCCCCCCCGCCGACGACCAGAACGTCCGGGTCGTCTTCTATGACGCGGGCCCGAATCTTCGCCGTATTCTCGACGGGCTTCACCGGTATGCCGGATGCTTTCATGGAAGCATCGCCGGTCTCGACACCGCTTCCGAGGCAGAACGAGGCGACGTCGTAACAGAGACGTTCGCCGCTCTCTAGCAGCAGTTCCCGGTCTTTGGGTCTGACGCCCGTTACCCGGGCCTCGACGAAGCGGCCGCCGCCGGACTCGACCAGCTTTCGGACGTCAATGCGGACCTCTTCGGGTTTGTAGCGGCCGGAGATCACACCCGTCGCCATCCCGGAGTAGTAGAGATACGGAGACGGGTTGACGAGGACTACACCGTGGCCTCTCTGAGTCAACCGCGCGGTACGAAGCAGGGAATAAAGGTGGGCGTGGCCGCCACCGGCAAAGACAATAGTCCGTTTGTTCTCATTCCGGTCCACCCGGGATATATACAACAAAAATGTACGCGGGTTCGCAGCGGTGATGTCGTTATCGTAAACAATAGTTATACTTGTGGTCTGCTATATCCACCAACTGAGGGATACGAAAAGGTCCAAATATGTTCATAGGTTTTAGAAAAGTCTACCGGAGAAGATTCTATCCCTGGAAATTCGGGAGATGCAATGATCGAGTTTAGAGGCGTCTACAAGACTTACCCCGGCGCCGAAGAGCCGGTTGTCCGAGATCTCTCTTTCGAGGTACCCGAAGGAGAGATTTGCGTATTGGTGGGGCCTTCCGGATGCGGCAAGACCACCACGATGCGGATGATCAACCGCCTCGTAGACATCTCCGATGGCGATATCCTCATAGACGGCGAATCCGTAACCGAGAAAAGCGCCACCGAACTGCGGCGCAAGATAGGCTACGCCATCCAGGGCATCGGCCTCTTCCCACACCGCACCATAGCCGAGAACGTCGCCATAGTCCCTGGGCTGCTCGGCTGGGAGAAAGACCGAACCACCGACCGGACGAACGAGCTGCTGGATTTGGTCGGCCTTCCTCCGGACCAGTACCGGGACCGTTACCCGGCGGAGCTTTCGGGTGGGCAACAGCAGCGCGTCGGGGTGGCCCGGGCGATGGCGGCGGACCCGCCCATCATGCTGATGGACGAGCCGTTTGGGGCGGTTGACCCGATCACCCGCACCCGGCTCCAGGAAGAATTCCTGGGCATTCAGGAAGGCATCAAAAAGACCATCGTCTTCGTCACCCACGACATAGACGAGGCCATAAAGATGGGCGACCGCATCGCCATCCTAAAGCAAGGCGGCGTTTTGGCCCAGTACGATACGCCGCACAAGATCCTCTCGGAGCCGGATTCAGAGTTCGTATCGTCGTTCGTCGGGACCGACCGGGTCCTGAAAAACCTCTCGCTCACGCGGGTAGGCGACGTAGAGTTGGAGCCCTACGAAGAAGACGGCGAAGACCTGCCGCGCATCAGCGAAAAGCACTCCCTAAAAGACGCCCTCTCCGAGTTGATAGGCGCCGACGCCGAGCGAGGCGTCGTATACTCCGAAGACGGCTCGAATGGGAACGGCAACCGGGGTACGATCACACTAGATAACATCCGGGAGTTGAGCCGGAGCGTCGAAAATGGATAACGAATTTTCCATCGAACAGGAAAGCCAACCGTTTATAGATTTTGGTTGGCTCCTCAGCAACCTCACCGGGCAAGACGGAATGCTGACTTTCTTCTGGCAACACTTGATCCTCTCGCTCGTACCCGTGACGGTGGCGTTGGTGATCTCGATACCAATCGGCATCCTCGCCCACAGGAAACGCTGGCTCTACGGCCCGGTAACGGCCTTTTCCGGCATCCTGTACACGATCCCGAGCCTGGCGTTCTTCGTCATCCTCATCCCGATACTGGGGATTGGCCGGCCTCCGGTGCTCGTGGCGCTCACGGCATACTCGCTGCTCATCCTGATCCGGAACACCGTAACCGGCCTCGACTCGGTCCCGGAGGACACCAAAGACGCCGCCCGCGGCATGGGCCTCACCGACCGGCAGATACTCACCGGCGTAGAGCTTCCGCTGGCCCTGCCGGTCATAGTAGCCGGCATCCGAATCGCCACCGTTACGGTCATCGGAATAGCCAGCATCGCGGCCTTTGTGGGAGCCGGCGGGCTCGGAAAGCCGATCTTCGACGGGATAGGTAGTCAGTTCGCCACCCCGGTAATCGCCGCGGCGTTCCTGATCGCGATCATAGCGATCTCCGCCGACGTGGGCCTATACCGGGTGGAAGGATTGCTGAGGCCCTGGGCCCGGCGCGCCGGAAGGGCGGCCTGAGATGTTCGGGGAGTTCATCGCGGATTTCATAGAGCAGCTCCAGCGCCCCGACTGGCCGGCGGCCGTATACCGGCACGTCGAACTTTCGGCGCTCGCGGTGCTGGTGGGAATTCTGGTCGCCGTTCCGCTGGCGGTGCTCGTCAGCCGCTCGCCGCGGCTCGCGCTCGCCACGGTCAACTTCACCAACCTCGGACGCGGCGTCCCGGACCTCGCCCTGCTGGCCTTTTTCCTGATCTTTCTGGGGATCGGATACTGGACGGCGGAGGCCGCGCTCATCTTGCTCTCCATACCCCCCATCCTGATAAACACCATAACAGGGCTGAATCAGGTGGACGGGCGGGTCATAGACTCGGCGCGCGGCATGGGGCTCTCGGGGTGGCAGATACTCTCCGGCGTGCGGATTCCGCTGGCGGCGCCGGTGATCTTCGCCGGCATCCGGACCTCGGCGGTCCAGGTGGTGGCGGGCGCGACGCTCGCGACGTTCGTCGGTGGTGGCGGCCTCGGGAATTTCATAGTAGAAGGTTTCGCGGGCTTCGATTACCCGACCATGTTCGCCGGGGCGATCCCGGTGGCGGTACTGGCAGTGATGACCGAGTTCATCTTCGGCGGCCTGGAGAAAATTTCCACCCCGAAGGGGCTCAGGATAGCTAAAAAGAAAGGTAGATAGAGACATGAAGAACAGAGTAATGGTCCGGGCGGTAACGACGGCGCTGCTGGCGCTCGCGCTAACGACCCTGGCCGCCTGCGGCAGCGGAGGCGGTTCCGGCGGCCAGGGGAGCAAAGGAGAGATCACGGTCGGCTCCAAGAACTTTACCGAGCAGGTGATCCTCGGCGAACTATACTCCCAGGCCCTGGAGGCCGACGGCTACGACGTAAACAAAAGGCTCGACCTCGGCAACGTAACCGTCATGGATAAAGCCCTCCAGTCCGGGGAGATAGACATGTACCCCGAGTACACCGGCACGGCGCTCGTAACGGCGCTCGGCTACGAAGGCGAGCAGTTCGACACTCCCGAAGGCACCTACGACAAGACCAAAGAACTGTACGAGGAGCGGGATCCGGCGGCCACGATGCTCGAACAGGCCAGCTTCAACAATACTTACGGTATAGCCGTGCGTAAAGACGTCGCCGACGAGTACGGTATAAAGACGCTCGCCGATCTGGCGGAGGCGTCGCCGAACCTGGTCTTCGCCTCTTTCTCCGAGTTCCAGCAGCGGAGCGACGGATTCCCGAACATCGAGGAATCTTATCCGGCGACGAACTTCGAAGACGTCAAAGTCGTCAACGACCTCGGGTTGCGTTACCAGGCGCTCAGCCAGGGCGACGCCGACGTGGCGGTAGGCTTCACCACCGACGGCCAGCTCCGCTCCGACGACCTGGTGGTCGTCGAAGACCAAAAGAACATCTGGCCCTTCTACCATCCGGCCCCGGTCATCAAGCAAGAGGTCCTCGACAACAACGAGGATATCGCAGGAGTCATAAATCCCGTCACCGAATCCCTCGACCTCGAAACCATGCAGACTTTGAACGGCCGGGTTGACCTCGACAACGAAGATCCATCCGCCGTTGCCGAAGAATACCTCACGGAGGAGGGCCTGCTAGAGTAACCGGCATGATCGCCCGCGTCCGCATAAGGCCCGAGGTAATAACCGCCCATAGGCTCCGGATCGAGATGTACGGCCTCGAAGACGAGGACATCGAGAACACGGTCCGGATGAAGGGTTGGGCCTGGGTTCGGGCCCGCAAGTGCTGGGCCTATGCCGGCGAGCCGGACTTTATCTACCGTCAGATCCGGGAGGTCGTCATGGGCCTCCCGGAGATCACTTTCATCGAAGAAGACCTCGAAGAGAGCGTAAGGACCGTCGAAGAGAAGGCCCGCTCCGACGAAGAGCGTGAGGAAGGCCGGGACCTACTCCGCCGGGCCTTCGAAAAGACCGGCCAGCCGGAGGGAAAAGAGTTTATACAAGGCTAGAATACTTTAACCGGGCAAATCCTTTGGTTCTCCCGAGAGAAACGGCAGTTCGTCGTACCGGACGTAGCGGTCGAACGCCGGATAGAACTCGCTGGTCTTGACCGCTTCCCGCGAGAAGCTAGCCAGCGGTTCTTCTCCTTCTTCGCCTTTGCCCGGCTGCTTGAGGGTTACCCTCACGCTCTTTTCGTCTATCTCGATCACGTTGTACGAAGGCGGCATTACCCCCCGCACCCGGTAGGTCGAAGCCGTCCCGGAGTGGACTATCCTGACCCCCGAGATACTCCACACGTAAGGCACGTGCCGGTGGCCGGAGAGGACCATATCCACCCGCAGCTCGCGCAGAATGGCCATTACGTCACCGGCGTCGCGCAGGTTGTTCACGTCCCGTCCGGTGCCGGGCACGGCCAGGATGTGGTGGTGGACTACGAGTATTTTTGGACCCCGGTCCCAGTCCTGAAACTCGGACGCGAGCCAGGCGTAATGCTCGCGTCCTACTTCTCCCTCGTCCAGGTCCGGCTTCGAGGAATCGAGCGCGACGACCTTCGCCTCGCCTTCGGCGCCCGGAATCGTCAAAGCCTCTTCCCGGAGGCCGAAAAACTCCTCGAAATGCCAGTAGCCGGCGGCCCGGGCGTCGTGATTGCCCATGGCCGTCACCATGTTCGGGCACTCGATCCGGTCGAGGTATTCCTTCGCCTCCTCGAACTCCCAACGGTGGCCTTCCATCGTCAGGTCGCCCGCTATGACCACGAGGTCCGGCTCCATCGCATTCGTCTCTTCTATCGCCGCCGAAAGGAGATCCGGGGCGAACGACCCGGCCCCCACGTGGATATCGGACATCTGTACTATCTTCACTTCCGCACTCCCTTCGCCGCATGGCTCGTCGCATGGACCTGGGGTACATTATGCCCTGTTGGCGCAGAACCCGATAGTCGCGCCCTCAAAGAAACGCTTACGAGAGGCTAACCTGCGTCCAGGAATCTCCAGGCACGAGTCAGTTGTGCCTCTACGGAGTCAGGGGAGGTCGAGCCCGGGGATCTCTTATTACTCACGCTGCCCTCCGGCGTGAGTAAGGCTTGCGGTAGTTCGGCGAGCGCCGGGTGTGCCGCCGAAAGCTCTTCCCGGGGCGCATCTTCCAGGGCGATGTCGAGTTCTTCGCAGCGCTGGACCAACTCTCCTACGGCCCGGTGCGCCTCCCTGAACGACACGCCCCGCCCGGCGAGAAAGTCCGCCAATTCAGTAGCCAGCGCGAACCCGCCGGCAACGCCTTTCATCCTCTCGCCGTGGAACCGGGCCGTCCGGAGCATCTCCGGCAGCACGGTGAGCATTGCCAAGATGTTGTCTACGGAGTCAAAGAGCGGTTCTTTGTCTTCCTGGAGGTCTTTCGAGTATCCGGTGGGGAGTCCTTTTAGGGTGATGAGCAGGGCGTTTAGGTTGCCTATTAGCCGTCCAGCCTTGCCGCGCATCAACTCATAAGCGTCCGGGTTCTTTTTCTGCGGCATGATCGAAGATCCCGAAGAGTACGCGTCGTCGAGGGTGGCGAACCCGAACTCCTGGCTGGTCCAGAGCACCCACTCTTCCCCGAGCCGGCTGAGATGCACCCCGAGCACGGCGCAGGCGTAGAGCAAGTCCAACGCGAAGTCCCGCTCCGAGACGGCGTCGAGCGAGTTGACGAGCGGCTCCATCCCGAGGTTCGCTGCGGTCATCGCCGGGTCTACCGGATGCGGCGTCCCGCCGAGCGCCGCCGCCCCAAGCGGCGATACCTCCGCCGAATCCCGCGCGAACTCCAGCCGCCGGAGGTCCCGCCGGAAAGCCTCGAAATGGGCCAGCAGGTGGTGAGAGAGCGAGATCGGCTGCGCCCGCTGCAGATGGGTGTAGCCGGGCAGGATGACCTCCCGGTGCGCCTCCGCCGTTTCGACGAGCGCCTGCATGACCTCTCGCAAGGCCGTCCCGAGCTTCCCGGCGGCCTCCCGGACGAACAGGTGCAGGTCTAGCGCGACCTGATCGTTGCGGCTCCGGCCCGTGTGCAGCTTTAGCGCGACATCTCCGACGACCTCCCGCAACCGCCGCTCGACCGCCGTGTGAACGTCCTCGTCCGAGAGATCCCACGAAAACTCCCCGGCGTCTACCTCCTCCAACACCGTTTCCAGACCCTGCACGAGCTGGGCAGACTCCTCTTCCGAGACGATCCCCTGCCGTCCGAGCATTCGGGCGTGGGCGATGGAACCCCGGATATCGTAGGGTGCGAGCCGTACGTCAAAGGGTATGGAGGCGTTCAGCCGCCCGAAGGCTTCGGCGGGTGATGCGCCGAACCTTCCGCCCCACAGGGGTTGTTTTTCTTTCTCGCCCATAGACCCGCAGTTTAGCGGAGAGTGGGCTCGCGGTTCACGGCGGCCGGAAAACTATCCTCGAATTTACTCAGAAAGAAGCTCGGTCTCGTAGGCGG
>JBARZM010000282.1:0-3839 GCA_049650095.1 Rubrobacteraceae bacterium
GTTGGGGCGTAGCCAAGCGGCAAGGCGCCGGGTTTTGGTCCCGGGATCGCAGGTTCGAATCCTGCCGCCCCAGCCAGTAGCCTGTGTCCGCCGCGGCAACGAACCTAAGGAGCTACAGCTTCATGTCTCAACCGACACCAATCTTCGCCGTGGTTCTGGCGGGCGGCAAGGGCACCCGGATGAAGTCCAACAAGGCGAAAGTCCTCCACACGCTCTGCGGCGCGCCGATGGTCAACTACGCGATAGACGCCATCCGGCCGCTGACGCCGGAGAAGCTGATGGTCGTGGTGGGGCATCAGGCGGAGCAGGTGGAAGCCGTGCTGCCGAAAGACGCGGAGCCCGTGTTGCAGAAGGAACAGCTCGGCACCGGCGACGCGGTCCGGGTGGCGCTTGGGGCCATCGACGAGGAAGAGGGCGTTTTGCTCGTGGTGAACGGGGACGGACCTTTGATCTCCGACCGGACGCTCGGTGAGTTGGTCGGGCGTCATCGTACGGCGGACGTTGGGGCGACGGTGCTCGTGGCGGAGCTTCCGGACCCGAGCGGACTCGGCCGGGTGGTGGAAGACGCCGGCGTGGTCCGGATCGTCGAGGAACGGGAAGCGACCGAGGCCGAGCGGAACAACAACCTCGTCAACCTCGGCCTCTACGCCTTCGACCTGCCGGAGATTCGGGACGCTTTGGGACGCATAGACGATGACAACGGGCAAAGAGAGCTCTACCTGACGGACGCCCTGGAGATCATCGGCCGTCGCTCCCGGGCCGTTACCTACCGGCTCAAGGACTTGGAGGAGGCGAACCTCGTCAACGACCGGGCACAGCTCGCGCGGTCCGAGGAGATCCTGCGCCGCCGAATCCTGGACGCCCACATGCGAAACGGCGTGACGGTTCGGGACCCGGCCTCGACCCACATAGAAGCGGGCGTGGAGATCGGGCGCGATACGGTAGTGCTGCCCGGAAGTCTGCTCCGCGGAGAGACCCGCGTGGGCTCCGAATGCGTGATAGGTCCTTCCACCGATCTGCGGGACACGGTGGTGGAGGACGGGGCCCAGGTCGAACATTCGGTCGGCCGGGGGGCGGTCGTCGGGGCCGGGGCGTCCGTCGGGCCGTATTCTTACCTGCGTCCGGGCACGGTTCTCGGCAAAAAGGCGAAGGTCGGGGCGTACTGTGAGGTCAAGAATACGTCGGTCGGAGACCGGAGCAAGGTGCCCCATCTCTCCTACGTGGGGGACACCGAAATCGGGGAGGACGTGAATTTGGGGGCCGGCACGATCACGGCGAACTATGACGGCGTCAACAAAAACCGCACCGAGATAGGAGACCGGGTCTTCGTCGGGGTGAACGCGAACCTGATCGCCCCGATCACGATAGAGGAAGATGCCTATATCGGGGCCGGTAGCGTGGTGAACAAGGACATCCCATCGGGCAAGCTCGCCGTCGGGATGCCGGCGCGGGTGATCCGGGACGCACCGGGCAAAGCCTCAAGCAAAAACCCTAAAGACGAAAACCGGAAGCGGCCAGATACCGAGACGGAGGGATAGAGCAGCATGCAGAACGGATACCTGTCGCAGGCCACGGAGAAGCGGATGATGTTGTTCTCCGGGGACGGCTACCCGGAGCTTAGCGAACGCATAGCGGATCGGCTGGACATACCCCTCGACGGCGTGGATTTGCAGCAGTTCTCCGGCGGCGAGGTGTACGCCCGGTACCTGGACTCCGTCCGGGGCGCGGACGTATTCATCATCCAGTCTCTATGCGAGCCGGTCAACACCAACCTGATGCAGCTTCTGGTCATGATAGACGCCGCCAAAAGGGCTTCGGCGAAGAGAATAACGGCCGTAATCCCCTGGTACGCCTACTCCCGGCAGGATCGGAAGACAAAGCCCCGCGAGCCAATAACGGCCCGGTTGGTCGCCAGCATGATCCGGACCGCCGGGGCCGAGCGGGTGATGACGATGGACCTTCACGTCGGGCAGATCGAAGGCTTCTTCAGTTTTCCGGTAGACCACCTGACGGCGATGCATGCCTTCGTGGATCACTTCGTGGAGATGGGTTTCCGGGAGGCGGAGGACGCGGTGGTCGTCGCGCCTGACACGGGCGAGGCGAAGGTAGCCAAGCGGCTCGCCGACCATTTGGGCCTGCCCTGGGCGATCCTCAACAAGATGCGCCGCGGGCCGGGTGAGTCGGAGGTTACGCACGTCATCGGGGACGTGGAGGGCCGCCGGGTCATAATAATAGACGACCTAATAGACACCGCCGGAACGCTGTGCAACGCGGCCGAGCGGTTGCTCGACGAGGGCGCGACCGAGGTCTACGCGGCCGGCACCCACCCTGTTTTCTCCGGCCCCGCGTACGAGCGGTTGGAGGCTTCGCAGATAAAAGAGGTCCTCGTTACGGACACCCTTCCCTTGAAGGAGGGCGAGCCGCAGTCTAAGATACGTACGCTTACTATCGCCCCAATCCTCGCCAGCACTATCCGGAACGTCTTCACGGACGACTCGGTGAGCGAGGTCTTTATGGGCGAAAACCAGCTTTTTTAGGATCAGATAGTCGAGACGGTTAGAGAATGTTTGGGAGTTCGAGATGGCAGATAACGTAGGTTTGCAGGCTGAAGAGCGCGAGAGCCGGGGCAAGAACTTCGCCCGGCGTCTGAGGGCTTCGGGGAAGGTGCCCGCCGTCCTCTACGGAGAGAGCAACGAGGCCGGCGGGAGCACGGCGCTAACGATCCCGGCGAAGCTCGTGGACTACACCCTCCAGCATTACGGGGACAACGCGCTCTACGACTTGAACTTCGGTTCGGGGACTTCGACGGCCCGCGTCGTGGACGTGCAGCGAGACCCGGTTTCGGGACATTTGATCCACGTGGACTTCATCCCGGTGAACATGCGGGAGAAGATCGAGATCACCGTGCCTATTACGGTCATCGGCGAGGCGCCGGGCGTCGAGCAGGACGAGGGCGTGTTGCAGCAGGTGGCCTACGAGCTTCAGGTCGAGTCCCTGCCGGGCGATATTCCGCAGGAGATCGAGCTAGACGTCTCGAACCTCGGCATGAACGAGAACCTCACGCTCGGCGACATAACGCTGCCTTCCGGCGTTACCCTGATCTCCGAGCCCGAGGACGTGGCCGTCACGATAACCGCGCCGACCGAGATCACCGAGGAGGAGATCGAAGCCGCCGGTATCGTCGAGGAGGAATCTGACGAGATGGGCGAGGAGGGCGAAGAAGGTGCGGCGACGGACGAGGAACTTTCTTCCGAGGAGACTGACGAAGAAGGGTAGTAGTTTCCGGCCCGAGGCCGCCAGCGCGAATACCGGGGGGCCTTTGCGGTCCCCCGTCGTCGTTGGCCTCGGAAACCCCGGACGTTCTTACGAGCTTACCCGGCACAACGTGGGCTTTTTGGTCGCCGAGGAGTTGGCCCGCCGCCACGGCGGAGACTGGCGCAAAAAGAAAAAATCCGACGCGGCAGATATCAGCCTCGGGACATCTTCCGCCACGCTGCTAAAGCCCCGGACGTTCATGAATAACTCTGGCGCGGCGCTCGGCGGCTACCGGGCCAAGGACCTCATCGTGGTCCACGACGACCTGGACCTGCCGGTCGGCGACGTGCGGGTGAAGGTTGGCGGCGGGGCGGGCGGGCACAACGGTCTGCGTTCGATCATCGGGCAACTCGGCAACGAGTTCGTCCGGGTCAGGATCGGGGTCGGACGCCCTTCCGAACACAGGACCGTCACGGACCACGTATTGGGCAAGATGGAATCCACCGTGAAAGACGCCGTGCCAAACGCGGCGGACGCGGTGGAAGCGGTGGTCGAATCCGGCGCCGAAGCGGCCATGAACCGCT
>JBARZM010000283.1:0-7358 GCA_049650095.1 Rubrobacteraceae bacterium
GCGTGGTCCAAACTCTGGCTATGGTTTTTCGATCCTCAATGTCTGCGTTTCCCTGTATTAGTGGCAGACCAACGCCACGCACGTTGTAGTTTCGTGAACTCGGAGACTGACCCATATTTACATACGCCACTTCTCCCAACCGCTTAACCTCCCACTCCCCACTAAACCCCGGCAGGCGTTGCTTACCGGTGAGTAGTTGCTGCATGGCGGCGGTCTTGACGGCCCGCTTCTTGGCGATCAGCTTGTCCAGCGCGGAGATCAGGGCATCCACATCCGACAGCGCGGCGGCGATGGCGCGTTGTTCGTGGAGGGGCGGCAAAGAGATGAGGACTTTGGACAACTCTTGCTGGCCGATGTTTGCTCGAACGGCACCCTGTCCCTTCGAGATGATCTGAGCACGAATTGTCGGAGATCGAAAAGCGTAACCGGAGTAAATTTCGTCAATCCCTGTTCCTAGATTGCGTCCGCGAATTACGAATCCACCGAAAACTACAGCTTCATTTCCCAGATAAACCGAAGCTAATCCCACCTCTTCTTGTGTCTCGGAAGTTCGATTGAAGAGGATGTCACCTCTCTGAACTGCGTAGGAGTTGATAAGCAACTTCGGCAACGTTACTTGGCCCGGTATGTCCGCGAATTGAAGATGCGTATGCGTTATGATTTCCAAAACATTGATAAAAGGCGTACCTTTGCCGTAAGCACTCTTGTCAGCGTTCACGCCATTCCGAAAATCAAGCAGCTCTAACAGAGGCAAAGTCTCCCAATCCTCCGGGATCACACCTACTTCAGTTTGCTTGTATCCCGGTGGCACGCGGTCGGTTTCGATCTTTTCGGGGGCGTAGACGGCGAGGGCTTCGTGGATTTCCGGGGTCTTGTCGGTCATGGGGCGAGGCCCATTTGTTTGAGGTGTGCTTCGACTTTGGCGGTGAGGTGATCCACTTCGGCGGCGAGGGCGGGGAGCGGTTCGGCGTAGCGTTCGTCGAGGGCTTTTACGCGCCCGGCTAGGGTGCGGGTTACGCGTTCGATCTCATCCCGCACGTCGCCCTCCATGGCGGCGATCCACTTGCCGTCCACCACGAGGGTCTTTATCTCCCCGGTAGTCAGGTCCGGGTATTTGGAGACAACGGCCCGGTCCAGCGCGTCGGCGGCTGCTTTGTGGTCTTTTCTGGCCCGCGCTTCGGCGTCCACGAGGCGCAGGTAGTCGTGGAGCGCGTCGAGTTCGGCGAAGAGGTCGTTGTCGTCCCGGAGTCCCCTTTCCCACGGCGCGGTCCCGAAGCCGGCGCGTTTTATGCTCTTTGCCTGCTCGTACTCGGGGGTGTACATGGGGACGGTCTCCAGCGCGAGTTCCCGCAGCTCCATCACGCGGTTCTGGACGTTTGACTTGCTGGGTTTGCCGTCGAGTTCGGAGAGCGGGCCGTCCTCTCCCCCGTGCTCCTCCTCGAACTCCAGCTTCGCCTGGGACGCCGCTTCGGAGGCCGCCGCCAGTCGTTCCACCCCGGCCTGATCTTCGGCGAAGAAGCAGGATGCCATGAGGTGCGGTGGGATCAACTCTCCCACCAACCGCGCGGTCTTGCCGCCCCTCTTCGTCACGACCTCGGGCGTCTCCCCGTCGTGGGCGGGCCGCGCGACGCGCCCGGCCTCCCAACCGTCCTGGGCGATGGCGTACACGTCGTCCTGCATCGTCGCGGCCCAGTAGTCCATGAGGTGCTGGTACACGTCGTACCGGCTCACGAGCGCCACATCCGAGAACCGGACGAGCAAGTCCTCGGATATCTCCCGGATAAAGGCTTTCGCGTCGCTCCCCGCTTCGAGCCCCTTCATCGTCGGTTCGTGCGCCGCCCGCCAGCCCTCGAACACGACCCGCACCCGCCCCGTAAACGACTCGAACTCCGGGTGGCCGAGCACGGCGTCCCGCACCTCCGGGGCCGGTACGCGGGCGTCACTGTAGCCGGGACGGTCGCCAGGCCCGAAGAGCGTGCGGCGCAGGGTCGGGAAGACCTCCCAGTAATCCGCCAGCGCGTCGATGTCGCGGTCAGGGATGCCGCCACGGAGGTGCGCCCCGAGGTCGTGCAGGTCCTCCGGTTCGCCGGAGTCTATGTAGCGCGGGATGTTCAGGTTAAAGCCGTTCGTCTCGACCTCCTCGAACTCCACCAGGCGCGAGTAGCGGGGGACCTCCAGTGCGTGGTTGAACACGTCCACGATCTTGTGCAGGTCCTGGCTGCGGAGGCGGTTCTTGTTGCCGTCTTTCATAAACCCGCCGCTCGCATCCACCATAAACACGGGCCGCCGGTGGCCGGCATTTTCTTTGTCCAGCACGACGATACACGCCGGGATGCCGGTACCATAGAACAGGTTCGGCGGCAAGCCGATAATCCCCTTGATGTAGCCCTGCCGGACGATGTACTGACGGATATTCGCCTCGGCGTGGCCCCGGAACAGGACCCCGTGAGGTAGGATAACGGCTCCTTTTCCGGTAGAAGTAAGCGACGCCAGAACATGCAACAGAAAAGCGTAGTCCCCGTTCTTCGCCGGCGGCACGCCCGGCTCGAAACGCCCGTACTCGTCGTGGTCCGGGTCCAGGCCGTTGCTCCAGCTTTTTGCCGAAAACGGCGGGTTCGCAACGGCGAAATCGAAGGTCTTCAGGCCGCCTTTAGGACCGATGAATCTCGGGTTCGAGAGGGTATTGCCCTTGCGGATGTCTGCCGTGGGCGCGTCGTGCAGGATCATGTTCATCCGGGCGAGGGCGTGGGTGGCGTTGTCCATCTCCTGGCCGTAGATCGAGATGCCCCGCGATGTCTCGTCGGCCACTTTGAGCAGCAGCGAGCCAGATCCACACGTCGGGTCGTAGACCGATGCATTCGGCTGGGTGTCGAGTCCGACGCCTATTCTCCGGGCGATGACGCGGGAGACCTCGGCGGGAGTATAGAACTGTCCCTTGCTCTTCCCGGACTCCGTTGCAAAGTGGCGCATAAGATATTCGTAAGCGTCGCCCAGAAGGTCGTCGCCCTCGGCCCGGTTCGCCGAGAGGTTCAGGCCCGCGAAAATGCCGATCAGCCGCGAAAGCCGGTCCACCATCTCCCGCCCCGACCCGAGCTTGTCTTCGTCGTTAAAGTCCGCCACGTCAATAACGCCGCGAAGGTCGTTCTCGTCGGCCAACCGGCGGATGATCTTGTTGATCCCCTCCCCGATATCCTTGTCGCCCCGCAGCCGCACCATATCCTCGAAGCCGCCGTACTCGGGAACCTCGATCATCGCGTTCCGCTTCCCGGCGTACTTGTCCGAGACGTACTTCACGAACAGCAGCGTCAGCACGTAATCCTTGTACTGGCTAGCGTCCATGCCGCCGCGCAACTCGTCGCAGCTACTCCACAAAGAACGATAAAGCTCGGACTTCTTGACGGCCAATACAACCCCTCTCTACCAACCCTACAAGCCTGCCGGTTAGCCCGGTATTAAAGCTCAGTTACCGAACGGGTTCACGATGGTCAAACCCTCGATCCCCCGTCCACCCTGCAAGCCCTCACTGTAGAGCCGGCCGCACCCGGCATCAAGAGCCGCCGCGATAATTAGTGAGTCATAAAAACCGTACCGGTAGCGCCCCTGAACGTCGAGCGCCCGGTTGTACAGCGCCAGACTCGGCGAGACCCGCCACAACGGCGCCAGCACATCCTGCATAAAGCTCTTCGCGCCCTCAGCAGTCATGGGCGTCGCCAGCTTACGCGTTACCACGTTCAAAGCCTCCTGCACGACCTGAAAGCTGATGCTCACGCTGTTGGTCTGTAGCCCCGACTCCACGATCCGCTCCGCAATGCCGCGCTTGCGCTCATCGGTCTCGTCGAACAAGTAGACGAAGACGTTAGAGTCAAGGAAATCACCGCTCATTCATCTCCTCCCGCGTGAACTTGCGCCCACCGGTTCGAACCGTCCCCTGCAACTCCCGCACCACCGCCATAGCCCTCTCGGCCTGTTGCTCGCGTCGCGCATAGTCCGCCAACCACAACCGGAACTGCTCGTTCAGAGTCGTGTGCTCCGCCCGCGCCCGCTCGCGGGCAGCCTCGATCAACCTCTCATCTGCGCTCAACGTAATGTTCTTCATCGAACAAACCTTTCGACTACCTTTTGCACACTGTTGCAGTGTACACTAAATTCGTGACCAGCACGCGTTGATCGGCTCGCGGATCGCAACGTTTGGCGTCTTACGGCGCCTATTCGGTTCGGCTACCAACATCGTATAATCAGCAGATACAAAGACGAACGGAGAGCGTGGCAATGCAGGATTTTCGAAGGATAACTAGAGACCCGGACGTAATGGGCGGCAAACCTTGTATACGCGGGATGAGGGTTACAGTCGGCACTATACTTGGTTTGCTGGCGAGCGGTCACAGCGAGAAAGAGATCCTGGACGCCTATCCTTACCTGGAGGCTGAAGACATCCACGCGTCGCTGAGCTACGCGGCCTGGCGGCTCGAAGAAATCGAAGTGCAGATCTCTCTCGCTTGAGGCTACTCATAGATATGAACCTTTCACCTCTCTGGGTGGAGGCGTTCGATGAAAACGGCTTCGAGGCTATTCACTGGAGCCGGGTGGGAGATCCAGGAGCACCGGATCACGAAATAATGCAATGGGCGAGACAAGAACGTTACGTCGTGTTCACCCATGATCTCGATTTCTCCCACCTGCTGGCACTAACCCAGGCTGAAGGTCCAAGCGTCGTCCAACTCCGTTCTCAGTCAGTGCTTCCCGGTAGAGCCGGACCGTTAGTCTTCGCCGTTCTCCGCCAACATATGGAGCTTCTCGAAAAAGGAGCTTTGGTAGTTATAGACGCGGCAACGTCGAGGGCGCGTATCCTGCCAATCAGATAGCGTGTTCGAGAACGGCGCGAACCTGTTCGGGCGAGACGCCGGCCCACGCCACGAACTGGGAAACCTGTGCTCCGTCTTCAAGGTTCTCGAACAACGCGGCGACGGGCACCCGCGTGCCGCGAAACACCCATGGGTTCTTCTAGGTGTTTTCAAAATCCCTCTCACAACGTACTTTGCGCCGCACGCTCATTTCTGAGTCTCGTGCTGATCTACTGCCTCAAGAGGCGTAACTCTACCAAGCTTCGTATTGTCGAAGTCGCCATCGAAACTAACCAGTGGAAGATTGTTTAGTTCAGCAGCTACATACTGATAGGCGTCGTCGAAGTCGAGACGATAGTCTCTCCCTACAGCGACCAAACGTTCCAAATCACCGGGCTGTAAAGCCAGAAGCCGCACCGAGTTATCCGCAAACAGGTCTTTGGAGAAACTTAGCAACGCTTCGGTGCGGTCCAAGCGAAGCAAGATGACGCCTATAGAGTGAAACGAGAAGTCCGTGATGAGCAACCGATCTGACGGGAGTGCTTCGAGCAGTTGTCTTACCTCGTCTGCGCGTTCTTGGTCCAGCAGGCGCTCCAGCCAGACGTTTGTGTCGAGCAGGTAAGTCAGTGGCTGCGCCACTCAAGAGCTTTCTCCTGCAACTCCAGCGCACTGTACTGGTCACGATAGTCCCGCAAAGCCCCAGCCCAGTCCTGACTAAGCTCCTTACCCGGCGTGCGGCTGTGTTTGGAGATCAAAAACTCCACGAAATCTCTAACTTCTTGCTGTACGTCCGGTGGCAACTCCTCGACCAATTCGGACAACGGCCTAGTCGCCATGCGATCTCACTTCCTCTCGTGCCTCGGCTGCTAACTGAGATTCTACTCTACAGTCAGCGATTCTCGCAGAGGAACCGGCGGCTGATCAAACAACACCCACGTTCAAGCGGGTGTCAGCGTGCTTCGCGCGGCGTGTTCGAGAACGACGCGGACCTGCTCGGGCGAGACGCCGGCCCACGCCACGAACTGCGAAACCTGCGCTCCGTCTTCAAGGTTCTCGAACAACGCGGCGACGGGCACCCGCGTGCCGCGAAACTAGGGGCTCCGCTAACACGTTCCGGGTCCCGCTCAACAGCAGGGCAAGTAGACCAGTCGATCATACAACTTACTATAGTATCGGGACTTGCTGAACAGGCTAACGAAGCTCTATACAGTTGCCCGTATGAGTCGGCTTACACGGAATGCCGACACCGTCTGAGGGAGCTGTAAAAGTTAGTAAATAGTGGTTCTCCGATATCAAAACGCTTGGTTTAGCAACTACGGCCCAATGCTTCATTTGCAAGCTGCGACCCACTCATCGAAATAATCGAACGTGAGCTGTTCTCTAACCAGGTTGTTGAATTCCTCTTTACCGCCGAAAGCTTCGACTATTGCATCGATCGATATACATTTAGTGTGAGGAGAGAACGCCGGGCGAGAATCGCCTTTCCAGCCATCAAGCACCTTCCTATGCGCTACGATAAACCAGTCACGACACAGAGTTACGGCTTTATCTTCCAATCGTACTGACAAGCTCTCTGAAGTATTCACGAAGTCGAAATTTCGATCCAAAATCGCCATCATGCTACCAGCGACACGAGTGTTTCCATGCGCAGGTCGGCATGGCTTTAATTTGTCGTCAATCCGAGACTTGTTCAATCCTGTGCCGCCAAGTTTCAATTCACAAGCTACCGCGAGATCTTCGCAAATCCACAGCGTTACGTCTACACGATGCATTCCGTCAAAGGTGTAGCCATTTTGGGGACACAGCTTACTCTCGGGGAAAGCGAATCTAGGTAGGCATTTTACGAAATTAAGATCAGCAATTTCTTCGAGTTGTAGAGCCTGCAATATGCATCTACGCTTGCGATTCGCCATTTTAGCAACGATGACTTCTCCAAGATGCGACAATGATATTGGTAGATTCTTCAACTATTCATCCCTGGGCGAAGTCTCGCCGATTTATGTTACTCACATACACCGAAACGCTGAAAACTCGCCGTGTGTTTCTGGCTAATCATACTGGCCTCAGACCCCGTGCGTGCAAAACTTCTTTGTTACGCATTGGGCGCACGTCTTCTGCATCCAGAGTCAGCACAGCAACAGTTTCGCCTTCGCCTGTTACGAACTCTACCTCCAGTGCTTCGCCGGTGCTGTATCGGTGAACGACTGCTCCCACATCACCCCGTTCGAGTCCGTGCTCGCCCAGATCTTTTTTCAGTACTACGGTATCTAGCTCTTTTATCATTTCGGCTCCTTGGCCGGGTACGCGGTTACGAACCTGGGTCTCTCGCCTGGTGGCTCCAGGAGCCAAACCGTATCCACTGCTATGGTAGTTCTTCTAGGTGTTTCCATAGTTCCTCTCACAACGTACTTTGCACCGTAAGGAGAATCGGCCTGTTCTTTGATCTCATTATACTTGGGGACCGAGATCAGATCCCCTTCCAGCAAACGTAGATTATCTTCGTCGTATCCGTGCGAC
>JBARZM010000284.1:0-20319 GCA_049650095.1 Rubrobacteraceae bacterium
TTCCGGTGCTCCGGCGGGCGGGAGGAGCTCCGGGCCGGCCCCGGCGGCGGCCGTCGAGCCCGGTTCCGGCGAGGCGGAGGACCTTTTGAAAGACCCGGACTGCCGGTTCTCGGACGTGGCGCGCCAGGACCTCGAACGAGGCATCGTGGACGATTACCTCATCTCCGCGCTTCAGGCCGTTTGCCGGGAGCACAGCATCTACGTAAACGTCTTCAAGACGGGGCATACTTTCGGACCGGGGATGCCGGAGGGACCGACCATACCCGCCGGCTACGGCGAAGCGGGCGGATACCCGAACACCCATTACTTTGGCCGGGCCGCGGATGTCTGGGAGGTGGACGGCAAACCCGTGGAAGGCAACGGCGACGACCCGGACGTGGTCTCCGTGGGCCGGATGCTCGCGGGTCTCCCGGAGAAAAACAGCCCCGACGTCGTGATAGGCCCCGGGGCCTGGAACCGGGCGCTGGGATACGGGGCGGAACAGGGCTGGGTTACGGCCACGGATCAGGTCGCCCTCCACGAAGACCACCTTCATATCGGCTACTGGGAAGGCGACGGGACGCTACCGCCGAACCTTTCTACCCCGACAAAGAAAATCCCGCCGCACGATACCTACCCCTACACGAACGGCGAAACCGTCCAGAACTCCGGGAGCGAGACCAGCCGGGATAGCGGCCAGGCCGGACGCAGCGGCGACAAGCCGGGCGCCGATCCCAAGGAGACCATCGAACCAGCGAAAAACCCGTCCTCGGCCGCCCCCAAACCTCGCCCTCCGAGAGACGCGGAGGGTAGAGACCGCGAGAACCCCGCCCCACGAAAGCCCGAGGCGCAAGATCCCGGGGACAAGCCAAAGGCTCCGGATACACCCCGCAAGCCCCAAGACCGGGAGCCCGCACCGGAACCAACCCCGAAGCCGGACCCGAAGCCGGACCCAAAACCCAAACCGCCCGTGAAAGAGGAACCGCAGCCCGGGGACGCTCCCCCGGCCGAGGACCAGTACGCGGACTCTGACGAGGACCAGGCCGAAGCCAGAGACGAAACCGGGTCGGGCGAAGCGGCCTCCGGAGAAACGACGGATAAAGACGCCGGGCCGGAGAATTAAGCCGCCGGAAGGTATGGGACCGGCTGGTTTGTTCGGGGCGTCCCGGGGTAACATCTCTAAGGCAGAGGGCGTGACGTAGACCAAAAGGGGTGTAAGGATGACGGGCAGCGGGACCGAAGGCAACGCGATGCGGCTCCTCGCGGCTTTCCGCGACATGGCCGGCGGCAAGCTGAACGTAGGTGTACCGGTAGGCGGTCCGGACGTGGAGGAAGACGGGGCTTCGGAAAAGGCCGACCCTGAGTGGGATGCCGTGGAACGGGATATCGCGCTGAAATACCTGCTGGACCAGGATTACGTGCGGGCCGCGGAAGACGGCTCCGGCTACAGCTTGACGTATCATGGTCTCGAACGGGCCCGGGAGTACCAGGGGCTCGCCGGCGACTAGGAGAGGCGTAGGATGACCGACAAGCGGAAGCGTCAGGCAATGAGGCTCGCCTCTACGGCGGCGGCGCTCGTGATAAGCCAGCCCATCACCGACTACATCGCGGAGCAGACCCCCCAGCGCGAGGGGATAAAAGACGATCTGAGCGAGGCCGGCGTGCAGGGCCTGGTGTGGATGGTCTCGATCTTTATCGCGTCCCTGATCGTGCGCCAGATCGTCGCCCGCAACCGGTAGAACCCTCGCCGGCACGGCTACCGGCGGCGAGACTTTCGCACGGCCCAGCTTATAGGTAGAATAAACCCGTGGACAAATCCCAGGACCTACTAAGCGACATAGCCCGGATCGAAAAGGAGATCGAAGACCTCCTCGAATACCGGTCCGAGCTCTTCATGGGCGGCCCGGCGCTGACCGGCTGGGCGGCTTTCGTGGCCGGGTTCAAACGCCGTATGGCTTCCCGGCAAGCCCTGAGACACCTCCAGTACCTGCGGCTCGAACGAGAAATCGCCAACAACTCGTACGAAACGTACCTTAGCAAGGCCTCCCGTCGAAACTCCGCCGGACGGGGCCCCGCCTAGCGGCGCGGCCACCGGCAAATCAGCGCGGTTTGATCGTCTCGCGACGAGGGTAGTAGAGAGCAATCAGACAAAGCGGGCTCTTTCTAAAGGCGGACCCGAAGGTAGACCCGAGGGTGTACCCGCAAAGAGCGCGGCAAGGCCGGGAGGTGGCTGAGATGTCCAAACTATTCCGTACGATAAAGCGGGCGGGGAAAGAGTTCTCCGACGATGACATGGCGACCTACGCGGCCGCGGTTTCTTACCAGGTCTTCTTCTCGCTCTTCCCGTTCATTATCTTTATCCTCGCGTTGCTGGGGTTCTTGAACCTCCAGCCGGTCTTCGACTTCATACTCGAGCAAGCGAACACGGTGATGCCAAGCAGCGCCCAGTCGATGATCAGCGACATCGTCAGCCAGGTCAAAGGCCAGGCGAGCGGCGGCGTTATGTCCTTCGGCGTGATCTTGGCGTTGTGGTCCGCCTCTTCGGCCGTCCGGATGGCGATGCACGCGCTGAACATCGCCTACGACGTGGAAGATCGCCCGGTCTGGAAAAAGCTGCCGCTCTCCGTTCTGTACGCCCTCATACTCGCGGCTTTGCTCATAGTGTCGGCCGGTCTCTTGTTCGCGGGGCCGTCGCTCGTGGAGCCTATATTCAATGCCGTGGGCCTCGGGTCTCTCGTTTCCCTGCTCACCACCCTTTGGGCTTACCTCCGGATACCGGTCGCCCTGCTGCTGCTCATGCTGGCCGTGTCACTGATCTACTGGTTGTTCCCGAACGTGGCCGGCCATCGCTTCCGCTTCGTCACGCCGGGGGCGATAATAGCGGTTATCGTGTGGATACTGGCCTCTCTCGGCTTCTCCTACTATGTCGCCAACTTCTCCAGTTACAGCCAGACCTACGGGGCCATGGCGTCGGTCATCATTCTGCTGCTGTATTTCTTTATCTCGACGATCATATTGCTCTTCGGCGCCGAGATAAATTCAGAGACCTACCGCGTCGTGGAGGGCGAGGATGCGATCCGGAGCGTGGAAGAAGAGAAAGGCCGGACTTCGAAGCAAAGCTCTTCGCAGGATTCCTCGGAGGAGGAAGGCTAAAGCCCGCCAGGGCGTCCGGCGGGGCGTCCGCCAATCCCAAAGAGGACTACGCAAAACGAAATAGCGCCGAGGGCGGGTTGGCCGAGGGCGGGTTGCTCTCGCGCGTTACGCCTGACAAAATCCTGGCCTGGAAGAACGTCTCTGTTTGAGTGACACCGGGCTTCGCGTTTGCGGGGAGTCCGTTGGCGCGCTTGCAGGGGGCGATCTCGTTTGGAACAGAACTTTGGAAAGGCAAGAGATTGGAACCTCTGGCAAGCTACTGGGGAGAGCTAACGTCCTCTATACCGCTGACGCAGTTTTTGATCTCCCTCGGGGTAGTAACGGGGGGCACGCTGCTGGGCTTTCTTTTCGAGAAGCTCGCCTTAAAAAGGATATACCACGTCGTCCGCCGCACGCGTTGGAACGGCGACGACATCATCATCTACGCCCTGCGCCACGTGGTTACGATCTGGTTCGCGCTGGCGAGCATCTACTTCGTGGTCTTGCGGCGCAATATCGACCAAACGCTCGCGGGCCTGTTGAAGAACATACTCCTGATCGCACTGCTCATCTCTATCGCCATGGTGCTGGCGAGGATCGCCGCCGGCTTTATCCGGCTGTACTTCAACAGCGTGCAAGGGTTGCCCTCTTCTTCCCTCATAACGAACGTAGTGCGGATAATAATCGGGTCCGTGTTCGGCCTCATTATCTTGCAGAGCCTGGGCGTGGCGATCACCCCGCTGCTCGGGGCTCTCGGCGTCGGTGGACTGGCTGTCGCGCTGGCCCTCCAGGAGACGCTGGCGAACCTGTTCGCCGGCATCGTTATTATTCTCTCCCGGCAACTCCGGCCGAACGATTTCGTGCGGCTAAGCTCCGGGGAACAGGGCTACGTCGAGGATATCTCGTGGCGCAATACGACTATCCGGTCGTTGCCGAACAATATGATCATCGTGCCCAACTACCTGCTCTCTTCGTCCATAGTCACGAACTATTACCAGCCGGAGCAGCAGATGTCGGTGCTCATAAACGTGGGCGTGAGTTACGAGAGCGACCTGGAACACGTCGAAGAGGTTACGGTGGACGTCGCGACAAAGGTAATGACCGAGGTGGAGGGCGGCATCCCGGAAGAGGAACCGTTTATCCGGTACAACAATTTTGGAGATTTCAGCATAGACTTTACGGTGATCATGCAGACGAACGAGGTAGTCAACCAGTACGTTATTACCCACGAGTTCATCAAACGGCTGCACAAGCGTTACGGTGAAGAGGGGATAGAGATACCGTTCCCGATCTGGACGGTCAAGAATACGGACGGCGCCAACGGCTCCGGGCGCGGCCCGTGGTCCAACGAGCCGGCCGGACGTGATGGTGAAAGTGACGCTTCTTGAGCCGGTGCCAGCGTGAAGCGTAGTCCGGAGCACTACGCTTCTTCGTTGAGGGAGGCGGTCGCCCGGCCGTTGGACGACTGGCGCATGGTATACGAAGGTTTCTCGCCGGTGGATATCGAAACGGGCGAGCGGCTCGGGAGGGTTCCCCCGGACGACGGCAGCGCGCGCCGGGCGGCGGTGTTGGTGCCGGTTCTTCTGGAGCCGGAGGGGCCGAGGATCGTCTACACGGTTCGCAGAGACCACCTCCAAGACCATGCGGGCCAGATATCATTTCCCGGAGGCAGCCGGGAGCCGGAGGACGATTCGCTCCTCGAAACCGCCCTGCGGGAGGCCGAAGAAGAGATAGACCTAAGTCCCGGGTTGGTGGAGATGATCGGGGAGCTCGAAGAGATGTTTATCCCGCCGTCGAACTTCCGGGTGAGCCCGTTCGTCGGGCTGCTGCCGCCCGAGGCCGAGATGAAGCTCCAACCGGAAGAGGTGGAAGAGGTATTCACCGCCGACCTCGAAGAGTTACTCTCGCCGTCCGCCTTCCAGAAAATCCTCTGGCGCCGGGACGGCCGCGACTACGAAGTACCGGTCTTCGCCGTCGAGGGGCGGAGGATTTGGGGCGCCACCGCCGCGATGACGGCCGGGCTCCTATCCCGCCTGGGCTGGGAACCGCCACGCTAGACCGCTTGCCTGTGTAAGCAGTTGCGCCGCCCGGTCTTCCGGGCTGCTAGAGTATTCCATCGTGTCTACCGAAGCCGATACCGGAGCCATCCGCAAGGTCTACAAGGACCACAACCTGCACGTACTCTTCGCCATCACCTTAATGGCCGTGCTCGGGGTCACGAGCGTAACCCCGGCTTTCCCCAGGATCGTCGAAGCCTTCGATATTACCCGGGGCCAGGTGGGGCTGCTTATCACGATGTTCACCCTACCCGGCATCGTGCTAACGCCGGTCCTTGGGATCATGTCCGACCGTTACGGCCGGAAGAAGATCCTGGTCCCGGCCCTGTTGCTGTTCGGCCTCGCCGGCGGCCTGGGCTTTCTATCCACCAGCTTCGGGATGCTCTTGACGCTCCGCTTTTTTCAGGGGATGGGGGCTGCGGCGCTCGGCACCCTGAACGTCACGGTGATCGGGGACATCTACGGCGGCCGCGAACGCTCGGCGGCCCTGGGCTACAACTCTAGCGTCCTCTCCATCGGCACCGCGACTTACCCGGGCATCGGCGGGTTGCTGGCTACTTTCGGCTGGTTCTATCCATTCCTACTGCCGCTCCTCGCCATCCCTATAGCCTTCGTGGTCCTCTTCTCGCTCCACAACCCGGAGCCCGTGAACGACCAGACGCTAAAAGATTTCTTTAGAAGCGTCTTCGATAATGTCTGGCCGAAGCTCACGAACATAAAGATATTGGGTCTCTTGGGGGCATCGCTCATCACTTTTGTCATCCTCTTCGGGGCGCAACTGGCCTACTTCCCTATCCTGATGAGCGAACGCTTCGACGCCCCGCCAATCGTGATAGGTTCGATCCTCTCGGGCGCCTCCCTAACGACCGCCCTGACTTCTTCCCAACTCGGCTTCCTGACCGGACACTTTACCGAGAAGACCCTGTTGAAGATCGCCTTCGCCCTCTATGCCGTGGCCCTCGCCCTGGTCTCGGTAATGCCCGGGCTGTGGTTTCTGCTGGTCCCGGCCGCCATCCTCGGCGTCGCCAACGGCATCAACATCCCGAATATCTTCTCCCTGCTAAACGAGGTAGCGCCCTCCGATAACCGGGGCGCCTTCCTCTCCGTCAACGGCATGATCCTGCGCGTCGGACAGACTTTGGGACCGCTGTTCATGGCGGCCATAGCCGTCCCCCTCGGCCTGACCGGCGCCTACCTGGCCGCCGCCGTAGTCGCACTCGCGGCCCTGGCCATGATTCTTTTTATCCTCCGCTGAAGTACGTCTGACGAGGTCGCACCGACTCCGTCGAGGTGGAGGAGTAGAGATCGAATGGCTAAGAGGGGGCTGAGGGTAGGATCTCCGGGCCGGCTCAAGTCTCGGTTGGATCCAGCCATTTCGGAGTTTCCGGGGGGCGGTAGTCCGAAAGCCTTTGGAGCAGCGACTCTGGCTCTTTTTCCACGAGGACCATACCCCGGTGTTTCTCCGAGAGGAAGCCTTGGGCGACCATATGCTCCAGGAAGGTGAGCATCGGATCGTAGTAGCCGCCCACGTTGAGCAGGCCGCAGGGCTTGCCGTGTTCGCCGAGTTGCGCCCAGGTCCAGACTTCGAAGAACTCTTCCAGGGTACCCGCGCCGCCGGGCAGCGCTATAAAGCCATCCGAGAGCCCGGCCATGAGGGCTTTTCGTTCGTGCATCGAGCCGACCACGCGCAGGTCCGTGAGGCCCGTGTGGGATATCTCACGCTCCTGCAAAGCCTGCGGGATCACCCCGATAACCTCTCCACCGGCCGCGAGGGCCGCGTCGGCCAGCGTGCCCATCAAGCCTACGCTCGCACCACCGTAGACGACCGTAATGCCGGATCCGGCCAATGTTTGTCCCAGCAGCCGGGCTCCCGCCTGGTAGACGTCGCCTGCCCCCGAACTCGACCCGCAAAAGACACACAACCGATCCAAAACCCCGCACCTCCCTCTGAAGCTACCGGGAGGAATCTTACCGCCCACAACCTTAGCGGGACGGTCCGCAGATCCAAGCCAGCCTACACAAATGCCAGTCCCGTTAACCTCCCGTTAACAATATGCAGTGTAAAAGAGGGTCGAAAGCGTACTTATCCACAACATATTGTGGAAAAAGAGGTGCGATTGGTGGATAAGTGCAATGTGTGTAACAAGAACTTAACGAAACGCCGAAAGGTCTTTTGCGGGCGTAAAACCGGTGGTTGACTATCCGTTATGCTGCGTGAGCGGTGATCACCGGATGTGAAAAGAGTTAGGAGACGTTGTGGGTGAGGCGCGAGAAGTTCGGGCTCCCTCGGGCAAGCTGGGCGTGTTGATGCCGGGGATGGGGGCGGTGGCGACCACCTTTATCGCCGGGGTAGAGTTGGTGAAGAAAGGGCTGGCGGAGCCGATCGGGTCTCTGGCGGAGCTAGGGACGCTCCGTCTCGGCAAGCGCACCGAGGACCGGAGCCCCAGGATCAAAGACTTCGTGCCGCTTCAAGGGATGGGAGACCTGGTCTTCGGGGGCTGGGACGTAATGCCGGACGACGCTTACGACGCCGCGACGGTGGCCGGGGTTCTGGAGAAAGAGCACCTGAACGCCGTCGAGGAGGAATTGCGCCGGGTAAAGCCCTGGCCCGGGGTCTTCGACCGGCGTTACGTCCAGAAGCTCGATGGCTCCCACGTAAAGGACTACGGATCACTCCGGGAGGCGGTAGAGCAGGTGCGGGAGGACATCCGGAACTTCAAGCGGGAGCACGACCTGGACCGGGTCGTAATGGTCTCTTGCTCCTCGACCGAGGCATACCTGCAGCCCCAAGAGGCGCACTTCAGCGCCCAGAGCTTCGAGGCGGCGTTGGACCGTGCGGACCCGGCTATATCACCGGCCATGATCTACGCCTACGCCGCCATAATGGAGGATGTGCCGTATGCCAACGGCGCCCCGTCCCTGGCGGTGGACATCCCCGCCCTGAACCAGCTCGCTGATGAGCGGGGCGTGCCAATCGCCGGCAAAGACTTCAAGACCGGCCAGACCTTCGTGAAGACGATGGTTGCGCCCGGCATCAAAGCCCGGATGCTCGGCCTGGACGGCTGGTTCTCGGCCAACATCCTCGGCAACCGGGACGGGGAGGTGCTCGACGACCCCGAAAGCCTCAAGAGCAAGGAAGTGTCCAAGCTCTCGGTCCTGGAGCACATTTTGCAACCGGACCTCTATCCGGAGCTGTATGGTGACATCTCGCACGTGGTCAAGATCAACTACTACCCGCCCCGGGGCGACGCGAAAGAGGGCTGGGACAACATAGACATCTTTGGCTGGCTCGGGTATCCGATGCAGATCAAAATAAACTTCCTCGCCCGAGATTCGATCCTCGCCGCCCCGATAGTCCTGGACCTCGCGCTCTTCCTCGACCTCGCCCACCGGGCCGGCATGGGCGGCGTCCAGGAGTGGCTCTCGTTCTACTTCAAGAGCCCGATGACCCTGCCGGAACTCTACCCCGAGCACGACCTATTCATCCAGCAGACGAAGCTCAAGAACACCCTACGGACGATAATGGGTGAAGAAGTCATCCACCACACCGGCCTCGACTACTACGAGTAGACGAACCTCACTCGAAGATGCTCCGTATCCGGTACCAGGTTTTCTGGAAGAAGGATGCCTCTTCGTAGCCGCTTTCGGCGACGAGCGGGGTGGAACCCACGCTTTGCCCGTTTGCCAGGACTTCGACGCTGCCGAGTTCCTGGCCGGCCTCCGCCGAAGCCGGCGGTTCTTTCGTCTCGACCTTTCGCTCGACCTCTACGCCGGGGCCGGATATCCCGGAGACTTGCCCGGCGGCGGCGAGGCCTATCGTCTCGCCTCTCCGGAAGGGAACGTCTAGCTCCTCGAAAGACTCGTCTTGTTTGACTAGCGGCCGGCTTTCGTAGTTTGCGGAGGCGTATTCGAGGAGCGTCCGGGCGGCCTCGAAGCGGTATTCGTCTTCCCGGGCGTCGAGTAGTACGGCTATGTACGATTCTTCGCCGGTCTCCGAGGAGGCTACGAGGCTGGGGCCGGCTTCGGGGGAGGTGCCGGTCTTGATGCCCGTGGCCTCGGGGTAGGAGTAGAGGAGCGTGTTGGTGGTGACGAGTTGTATCTCGCGGGCATCGGTCTGAATCACCGGTTCGGCCAGGCCGACGATCTCACCGAAGACCGGGTATTCCATCGCGGCGTGGGTGATCTCGGCCAGGTCTCGCGCGCTGGAGTAGTTGTCCGGGGAGTCGAGGCCGGCGGGGGTCTCGAACTTCGTGTTTTCGAGGTTCATCGAGGCTGCCTGATCGTTCATCTTCTTCACGAAGCCATCTACGCTGCCACCGCCAAAGTCGTAGGCCAGGGTGTAGATCGCATCCGTCCCGGACGGCACGAGCGAAGCCACGAGCAGGTCTTTGACGGTTACGCGTTCCCCGGCGATGAGGCCGACGTTGCTGTAAGTGAACCCCACGAACTCTTCGGCCTCTGCTGGGATGGTTATCTCTCGTTGCAGGTCCGGATCCTCTTTTAGCACGACCAAAGCCGCCATGATCTTGGTAGTCGACGCCACGGCTCGCTGCTCGTCGGGTTTCTTTCCATCCAGAAAGATCCCGGACTCAGCATCCATCAAAGCCCAGGACCCCGCCTCGATACCCGGAGCCTCCGGGGCGGGACCTGCGGGGGCGGCGGGAGCCTCTTGTCCGCCATCCGTGCCGCCGGTAGTCGTCTCTTGGGCGGAGGCGGTGACCGTAGCGGGACCAAGGGCCAGGAATAGTGTAAAAAGAAGCAAGGAGAACAATGCCGGAGGCCTGGCGCGGGACGGCAATGATCCAAGCAATATTCTTGCCGTTTTGGAAAAAGGTTTCAGCCGCCCCATATAAAGTCCACTCTACTACATACTGGTTTCGTTCTGCATCCTCGAAAGCGTTCGTGCCCGGTTTGCGGGGGTGGGGTGTGGAAAACGTCGGCGCTACATTTACAATAAGGAGAAGTAAAGCCCCTATAGCAAGCGAGAGGTGAAACGCTTTGATTACCGAAGAGCGTGTAAGAGACCAACTAAGGAACGTAATCGACCCGGAGATCGGGATGGATCTCGTAGAGCTTGGATTGATCTACGACGTGGGCGTCCACGAAGAAGGCCGCCACGTGGACGTAGTCTTCTCACTAACCAGCCCCATGTGCCCGGTTGGAGACCTGATCCAGGAGCAGGTAGAAACGGAGGCCCTGTCTATCGACGGCGTCGAGACCGTCAATACCCAACTTACTTTCGAGCCCATGTGGTCCCCGGAGATGATGAGCCCCGCCGCCAAACTCTTCTTCGGCCGATAAAACCAACCCAACTAGATAGAATCCCAAAACCAAAGACGCCGGACCCTATATCCGGCGTCTTTTTACGTCGACGCCCAAGAAAAACTCACAGGCCAGTGGCCTCGTGCGCCTTCCGAGATAAAAAACCCGGCGACGAGGGTAAACGTAACGGTGTATTCGGCCAAACGAGAGGAGAACCATGCGGAGCAGCGATATACAGGTAAGCACCAACGACCGTTACGAGTTCGTCACCATTACGGACGAAGTCAAGCAAGCCGTTAGAGAAGCGGGAATCGAGGACGGTTTCTGCATCATCGCCTCCACGCATACCACCGCGGCGATCACCATCAACGAAGATTACGATAGAGATGTGCCGCGAGACCTGGCCGCCGCCTGCGAAACGCTCGTCGGCTCCCTGGACGTGACGTTCCATCACGCCGAGGGAAACAGCGACTCACATTTGCTCACGAGCCTCTTCGGCCAGTCTCAACACCTGCTCGTGCAGGGTGGCGAGTTGGACCTCGGACGCTGGCAGGGAATCTTTTTGGCTGATTTCGACGGTCCTCGCAGCCGCACCGTCCGGGTCTCGGTGGGAGAGGCTTAAAATCGTATAAAACACGGCGCGTTCTCCCCCGGGTACGGAAGTTTCCATCCAACCGGCCGCCCAAAGGCCCGCTTTTTGGACTTCCGGCTATAGACAAACCCACCGCTGATCTCTATCTTGTCTTGCTACCGGGAGTCGAAGTCTTCCGCGATTGGAGATATGAAGACGGCTAGGGGAGGCTAAATATGCAAGGTGCGCAAGAATTTCTAACGAATGCCAGCGGGTTTATTTGGGGCCCCTTTCTTCTGGTGCCTCTATTGCTCCTGACCGGTATCGCACTGACGATCGTGCTGCGCGGCATCCAGTTCAAGCAGCTCGGGCCCGCATTGTATCTGGCCTTTATCATACGCAAAGACGAGGGGGCCGAAGGGGATATATCCCATTTTCAGGCACTAATGACCGCCCTGGCCGCCACCGTTGGCACGGGTAATATCGCCGGGGTCGCCACGGCCATCGCGCTCGGAGGCCCTGGGGCGCTGTTCTGGATGTGGGTCACTGCCCTTTTCGGGATGGCGACCAAGTACTCCGAGGCGGTCCTCGGCGTCCGGTACCGGGTTCAGGACGAGGAGGGCGAGATGGCTGGAGGCCCGATGTACTACCTGACCCGCGGGATCGGCGGCGTTACCGGGCGCGTACTCGGCCTGCTGTTCGCCGTCTTCGCCGCCATCGCGGCCTTCGGCATCGGCAACGCGGTGCAGTCTTACGAGACTTCCCAGGCCATAGAGCAGGCTTTCGGGGTGCCGGTGATCATAACGGCCCTCGTCCTGACCGTTTTGGCGGCGGTGGTTATTCTTGGGGGCATCAGGTCCATCGGCCGGTTCGCGGCCTTTTTCGTGCCTTTCATGGGCGTCGTTTATATCTTGGGGGCGACGATCGTCCTCCTGGTGAACATCGCCAACATTCCGGGGGCTATTGCGTTGGTGGTCTCCAGCGCCTTTACCGGTACGGCGGCCACCGGCGGGTTCGCGGGGGTTGGCGTCCTGCTGGCGATACAGTTCGGCGTCGCCCGCGGCATATTTTCCAACGAGTCCGGGCTCGGGACCGGCGGTATAGCCGCCGCTGCCGCCCAGACGCAGGTGCCGGCCCGGCAGGGGATCGTCTCGATGACCCAGACTTTCATAGACACCATTATCATCGTCTCTTTTACCGGGCTGGCCATAATTTCCTCCGGCGTGTGGGAGCAGGGCTACGAAGCGTTCGGCCAGAGCGGCGCCGAGCTTACGCAGGCCGCGTTCGCCACGGGGCTCGGGGACTCGTTCGGACCCCAGGTAGTCGCCGTCGGGCTCGCCTTCTTCGCCTTCTCCACGCTGCTCGGGTGGGCGTATTACGGTGAGCGCAACATGGTGTATCTCTTCGGCCGTCGGGCCGTGTTCCCGTACCGCCTCGTCTTTATCGCCGTCATCTTCTTCGGCGGGTTCCTGGCGCTGGATATAGTCTGGATCTTCGCGGACGTATTGAACGGTCTCATGGCGCTGCCGAACCTGATCGGGCTGTTGCTGCTCGCCGGCGTCGTGTTGCGGGAGACCCGCTCCTACTTTGGCGGCCGGGGCTCTTCCGGATCCCGGGTGCGCTGACGCCCAGCCGGAGAAGAATCTCTGTCTGGTGGACGGAACGCTTTGGCTCGGGGTGCATTCTCCGGTAGAATGCACCCAAGCTGGCGTATTTGGACCTTACGTAACCACTGGAGGACGGAACATGGGCAAACTAGTCAAAGCGGGGGCGATTCTCGGTGGAACGGCTCTGGCGGTTGGGGGCGCGCGCTGGGCGATGAGCTCCGAGCCGCGCTACGCGGCGTGGGAGAAGCCCAAGTTCAAAGATTTCGAGCACCGTGTTCTAATCCTCGGCGGCGGCTTCGCCGGATTCAACGCCGCCACGGAACTCTGCGAGCTGATCAAAGACCGCGAGGACGTTGGCGTGATGGTCATCTCGAAGGATAATTACCTGACTTTCTGGCCGATGGTCCCCGGGGTCGTCGCCAGCGACGTGGGCGTCCGGAACATTGCCCAGCCGTTGCGCAGGCCCCTGATCCACGGCGGCGCCAGCTTCCGGCGGGCGGAGGTCGAAGAGGTGGATTTCGAGAACCAGACCGTCAAAGCCGGCGGCAAGGAGTTTCCTTATACGCACCTGGTGCTGGCTATGGGCGCCCAGCCGTCGTATTTCGGCATACCCGGGGTGGAGGAACACGCGATCAACATGAAAGGCATACCGGATGCCGTCAACATCCGCAACCGGGTGATAGAACGTTTCGAGGAAGCGACGATGGAAGGCGGCGACGTACCCGAATCGCGGCTTACCTTCGTGGTGATCGGGGCCGGCGCGACCGGCGTCGAGACCGCGGCCCAGCTCCACGTACTTATCCACGAGGTCCTCGGGCCGGAGTATCCGAGCATAAACCCGAATAGGTTCCGGGTGTTTCTGCTCGACGCCCTGCCGCACATCCTGCCGGAACTCGACCCCGGACTCCGGCGGGTGGCCCGCGGCCAACTAGCCTCGCGGGACATCGAGGTGCTGACCAACGCCCTGGCCGAAGAGGTCACGTCCAACTGCGTGAAGTTGAAAGACGGCCGCCAGATAGGCGCCGAGAACGTTGTCTGGACCGCCGGCGCCCGCCCGAACGAAAAGGTGGAGCAGTTCGGGATTCCGCTCGTTGAGAAGACCAAGGGCGCCAAGGTGGACCGGTACTTCCGGGTCGAAGGCTACGACAACGTGTGGGCCGTCGGCGACAACGCCACCATCCCGGACGGCGAGGGTGGTTTCGTGCCGCCAAACGCCCAGGCCGCCGTCAAGGAAGGCACCGTCCTGGCGGAGAACATACTCGCCGCGATAGACGGCCGGGGCTTGAAGCCGCTGGAGTTCAAGTCTCAGGGCCAGCTCATAGACCTCGGGAGCCAGTTCGCGGTAAACGACGTGTTCGGGGTCAAGTTCAGCGGCCGGCTGGCGGCGTTCTTCTGGCGGGGAGCTTATCTGGTGCGGCTCCAGAGCCCGCAGGGACGGGTCCGGCAGGCGTTAGACTGGGCGCTGGAGATCTTCTCCCGGCCGACGGTGGCCCAGATCCGGGATACCGTCGACGAGTAACCGGGCACCGGGGAGTCCTTGAGTAGTGGACGCAAAGATGCTACGTTGGCCCGGCTGTAAGGGACAGAGAACGTAGAGGGGCCCGCATGACCCTGGCAAACCAGTTGACCCTGATCCGGATAGTCGCCGTGGCGCCTATTATGGCGGCGATGTACCTGTCGTTCCCGTACGCCCGGACGGTGGCGGTGGTTCTCTACGTCGGCGCGCTCCTTACCGACTACTTCGACGGTATAGCCGCCCGTCGCAGCGGCAAAGTAACGGGCTTCGGCAAGCTGATGGACTCCATCGCCGACAAGGCGCTTATAGTTTCGTTGTTTTTCGCGCTGGTCGGCGAAGGTTCGATGGCTTCGTGGATGGCGGCCATCATGGTGATCCGGGAGTTCGCCGTCACCGGACTGCGGATGGTGGCGCTCGAAGCCGGCGAGGTCATCGCCGCCAATAGCTGGGGCAAGGCCAAGATGAACGCCCAGAGCCTCGCGGTCCTTATTCTCCTGATCGGCGATCCGGCAAAGACGAGCTGGCAAGGAATAATGACGGATATCGGCTGGTGGGTAATGCTCGTCGCCACTATCCTGACCCTGATCTCCGGCTGGTCTTACCTGAGGGATACGCCCCGGATATTGGCGATTACCTCCCGGCGAGACCAACGCCTCTAAAACCTGTAATATTACGCATCGTAGATGTCTGAGAACCCTGTAAAACAACTGACACCCGCGGAGGTCGAGATGGTCCTGCGGCGGGCGGCCGAGATAGCCGCCCGCCGCAAGAAGCCGGGTACCTCCGAGCGGGCTTCCGTCTCGCCGGATCTTCTGGTGCAGGTGGCCTCGGCGGTGGGCATCCCGGAGCCCGACGTGCGCCGGGCCCTCATGGATCTCAGTTCCGCCAAGGCTTTCGAGCCCGAGTCTATTCCCAAGCGTCTCTACGGCGGCGCGCGGCTGCGGGCGGTGCGGGAGATCGAACAACCCGCGGAGAGCACGCGACAGCACCTGGAGAACCTGCTAAGGCTGGAGCAGGGCCTGAAGCTTCGCAGCAAGACCGAGGCGAGCTCTCTGTGGGACTCGGGCGACATGCTCGGGATGGTCCGCCGGACGCTCGACTTCTCGGACCACCGGGCGCTGCTCAAGACCCAATCCGTGGAGTTGCGGGTCAAAGAGGCGAGCGAGGCCCGGTCTTACGCGAACCTGACCGCGGATTTCTCGAACCAGCGCAGCGAGTATCTCTCGCTCGGCGGCATCCTGGGCGCTACTTTCGCGCTGCCGCTGGCTATCGCCGGGGCCTACGAGCCGCTGTACTTCCTGCTGGTCTTGCCCGCGCTCGCCGCGCCGGGCCTGGGTTTCAGGCTGGCCTACAAAAAGTCTTGCGCCGACATCCGGCGGGCCCTGGACGCCGTGCTCGACGCCGCCGAGCGCCGACGGATCGAAGAAGACCCGGAGGAGGATTTCGGGCCACCAGGCGAAGTCCGCGACTTTGACCGCATCCCCCGGTACAACCCCCGCTGGCGGGAGGAGTAGCCGCCGGATGAGCCCGCCGGATGGCTTAAGCACCCCGAACGTTGCAAACCGAACCTCATGCCGCTAAAAGTACTCAGTGAAGTCTTTGGCTTCGACTCGTTCCGTCCGGGACAGGAAGAGGTTATACAGGCCGTCCTGGAAGGCCGGGACACTTTGGGCGTCATGCCCACGGGTGGCGGCAAGAGCCTTTGCTACCAGGTTCCGGCCCTCATGCAAGAGAGCCTGACCGTGATCGTCTCACCGCTGATCTCACTGATGAAAGACCAGGTAGACTCGTTGCTCCAGAGTTCGGTGGCCGGCGCGGCGACGCTCCACTCCGGGCTCGCTCCCGAGGAGCGTTGGGACGTCGAACGGAAAGTCAGGTCCGGGGAGATCAAGATGCTCTACGTCGCCCCCGAGAGACTTCGTTCTCTTGAGTTCGTACTCTCGCTCCGCCGCTCGGGCGTCGGGCTTTTTGTCGTGGACGAAGCCCACTGTATATCTGAGTGGGGGCATAACTTCCGCCCGGACTACCTTTTTTTGCCCCGGGCCATCCGGGACCTGGGCAATCCGCCGGTGCTGGCCCTGACGGCCACGGCGACCCCCAAGGTGCGGGAAGATATCCTGGACTCGCTGAAGATGCGGTCCCCGAAAGTGGTCGTGCGGAGCTTCAACCGTCCCAACCTGACCTACCGCGTCCTGGAAGCGAAAAAGAAAGAACAGAAACTTCCCCTGGTCCTGGAGGCCATCCGGCGCTCGAACCCACCGGGGATAGTCTACGCGACGACCCGCAAAGAGTGCGAGGAGCTCGCGGGCAGCCTCAGCCGGGCGGGGGTGGAGGCGGAGGCCTACCACGCCGGCATGGCCCCGGAGAAACGCTCCAGCGTCCAGGAACGCTTTATGACCGATGATATTCCCGTGGTGGTTGCGACGGTGGCGTTCGGGATGGGGGTGGATAAGCCCAACGTGCGGTTCGTGATCCACTCCAGCGTACCCGGCAGCCTGCCAGCCTACCTGCAGGAGTCCGGACGCGCGGGCCGCGACGGAGAACACTCCGACTGCGTAATTTTGTATCGCAACGCTGATATAGGACGCCGGAAGAGGTTCGTGACCCTGGACACCGCCGGGGAGGAGGAAGTCACGGCTTTCTTTCAGGGGCTTTCGCGGGCCTCGAATGAGGGCCGGGTAAACCTCGCGCCCTCAACGCTGGCTACGCTTGGCGGGGTAGAGCAGGACGCGGCGGGTATCATGCTCCGCAGCCTGGAGGAATCCGCTTTGATCTCTCGCGGCTACGACCTCTGGGCGGAGGTGGAAGTGCGGCGTCTCGAAGAAGAACCCGCCGGGCTTCGGGAGGAGTTGACCTCCGTGCATGCCGCCCTGCCGGGTGATGGGACTATAGCCTTGCCGGACCTCGCCCGGAAGGCCGGAGTCCGACCGGCGGTCGCCCAGGGCGCCCTGTACCGGATGATGGCGGACGGCCTCGTGGAGGCCATACCGCGCGGTTTGCTCGTGGATGTCTCCCTAAAAACGACGACCCTCGACGCCGGCAGCCGGCGTAACATCGCCGCGCGGCTCAAGCGCCGGGACACGACCGCGTATGGGCAGATCCGGGACGTCGAAGCCTACGCGGGGCTCTCGACCTGTCGCCGCGAGCATCTACTGCGCTACTTCGGGGACCAGGAAGAAGTCTCGCCCTGCGCCGGCTGTGACGTCTGTTTGGGTGAAACAGCGGCCACTACGGGCGTGCCGGTGTCCGGGACGATGCCGGGTAGGGGTGACGGTGTCGATGATGACGAACTCGCCGGGGTAGATGCGGAGCTCTTCGAGCGGCTCCGGAACTGGAGGGGGGAGCAGGCCCGGGCCCAGAAAGTCCCGGCTTACGTGGTGCTCCACAACTCTCACCTCGAAGAGATCTCCGCCCGAAAACCCCGGAGCATCCACGAGCTTGGCTCGATCAAGGGCATCGGTCTCCGCCGGGCGGGCCGCTACGGCGAGGAGATACTTACCCTCGTGCGCGGAGAAGAGGTTTCGGGTTCGCATACGGAGCCGGGCGGGCATCCCGAGAACGGGGCGAGCCCCGGATACCGAACCCACCTGGATACGGCGGACCGGCTCCTCTCAGAGCGCCGGGGCGCCGAGGCCGTGCCGGAGTTAGCCCGCGCCCTGGAACTCGGGGGCGAAGAGGCGCGGCGCGCCGTGAACAAGTTACTGAATAGGGTTTGACAGCCAAGAAAGGAGTTTCGATGAAGTTGAACGGCAAAAAGATAGCCGTACTGATCGCCGAGGGGTTCGAGGACCTGGAGTACTGGGTTACGGTGATGCGGCTCCGGGAAGAGGGGGCGGAGGTCGTCTCGGTAGGGCCGGACCTCGATCCGGTCTCCGGCAAGAACGCCCTTTCGGCCCAGGCCGACGTCACCGCCTCCGAGGTTGACGCCTCGGAGTTCGCGGGGGTCGTAATCCCCGGCGGATGGGCCCCGGACAAGCTGCGGCGCTACCCGGATATTACGGACCTGGTGAAAGAGGTCCACGGGCAGGGCAAGACCGTCGGCATCATCTGTCACGGGGGTCTGGTCGCCATCTCCGCCGGCATAGTCGATGGTGTCCGGGCGACGGGCTCGCTGGGAATAAAGGATGATCTCGAAAACGCCGGTGCGACCTGGGTGGACAAACCGGCTTTCCGGGAAGGAAACCTGGTATGGGGCCGGGTGGTGCCGGATATCCCGGACTTTTGCCGCGAGCTGGTAGCGGCGCTTGCGGACTAGCTTAGGCTAACCTAAGCCACGCTCGTCAACTCGGCCTGGACGATCAAACGCTGCGAGTAGTCCGGGAGCGTGCAAGTCTGAAGGCTTACTATGCTCCTGCCCGGCACGGGCTGTAGGACCTCGCCGGCGCCCGGATCCACGACGAACTCATCGAAGACCGAGTAAGTGTAATTGGTGCCGTTCGCGTCGGTCAGGATTATTTCGTCGCCGTTCTCCAGTTTGTTGAGGTCCCAAAAGACCAGGTAGCTCTTCGTGCCCGGGAAGCCGAGGCGATGCCCGGCTATGTAGACGTTCGAGCCGGTCTGCCAGGGGAAGCCCGTCTCGTTTACGTGAAGCGCCCCGTCGCGGAGCGCGGCCGTATCGGTAGCCGGTCCGTCGTAGATGGGAAGTTCATTCACGCGCGACATCTCGGGTACGGTGAGGGTCATCGTCGCGTCCTGCGGGGGCCCGGTACTGGACAGCGCCGAGGTGGCGAGCGGGTCCCGGATGAGCAAAGTGTATCCTACGAGACCAATCCCCACGAGGACGAGCACCAACGCGAGTAAACGGGCGACGGTCTTTAGCGGCCTGCCACTCCGGTACGTTCTCATCCACCCGCCTTTCTACTATTTCTACTGTGACTGAAACCCTTGCCAGAAAATGGTACAAGACGAAAGCAACGTTTTGATTACAGTACGGATACTAGCTGGTTACAGGCCGGTATCTCCGTGGCGGGTTGAAAGAAAACTGTATGTTCGGTTAGAAGCCTGTTACGGTGAAAGGATATCGCGATGTAATATCATGGTGTGGTGGGCAACCGAGTTACCGAGAGGATAAGATGGATTTTCTAAGAAAAGTTCTACCGAACAACTTCGAGAAATACCTGCAAGGCGTGGATTTCCCCATCGAGAAGGGGACGCTGGTAAGCAAGTTGGAGCAGAACGGGGCGCCGAGCCTGGTCTTAGATCAGGTCCGCAAACGTCTTCCGGAAGGCGAGTACCAGAGCCCCCAAGACCTCGTCAAGAAACTGAGGGGCTAGAACCGCCCAAAACCATCCGCGGGCTGGGGCGCCGGACGGAAAACGACCGGTGAAGGCTTCCACGGGAACGCCGGGTAGGCCTGTTAGAATCCTGGTCATGAAGAGTGTTGTAAGCCTGATGTGGGGCGTATTTCTCGCGCTAGGCGTGGGCCTGTTGACGATCTTCGGCATCATATGGCCGCTCTTCATGACGTTTTTCGATACGGAGCTCGCCTGGAGCCGGGTGCTCGCGGCCGTTGTGCTGGTCCTGGCTATTGCTTTCTCTTTTTACTGGGGCGGAATGGGCTCTAGCTACCGGGCGCCTTCGAGGCGCCGGCTTCACGGTACGCTCGTGGCGCCGGTGGCGTTTATGATTTCGCCCGTTCTAAACTTCTCTACGGGACAAGGGTTTTTCCCGGGCCTGAACTCTATCTGGACCGTTGGGGGTGTGGTCGGGGTTCTCGTTTTATCGACGGTAGCCGCATATATCGGCGCCCGTAGGGGTGAGTCACTCTACGCGCACAACCGAAAATACATCCAGAGGCGCAACAGAAAAAAGCCCGAACGAGACCGCGAACGCCGCCAGCGCCAGGAAGAAGGCTAGGCTCTAGCGTTCCTGGACGCCGAGGATCAGACGCCCCCGGGCGTCTATCCGGGCGTTGGCCTCCCGCCGGGGCGGCGGGTTCTCCTCCAGGTCGTCGCCACTCGCCACGAGGTATACTCTGGGCTCTTCCAGTCCCTCTATCGGCTCGGCGATGTAGCGGCGCCAGGATATTTCTTCCCACACGAAGGTAAAGATAGGCTTGCCCGGGGCGTCTCCCTCGATCCCGGCGTGTACGCCGGGAAGGCCGAGCGCCTTGGAGATAGAGCCGACGTGCCGGGAATGATTGCTCTCGTTGAAAGCCGCGACCCCGGCCCGCAGCCGGTGCTCCGGGTCCGAGAG